>VFJN01000167.1 GCA_009886035.1 Actinomycetota bacterium | reverse complement strand
TCGTCGGTGCGGCCGGTGCGGGCTTGCTCCTGGGTGAACTGGTCGGCGTCGTAGGGGACGAAGTCGCCGGCTTCCCAGTAGCTGGCGAACACCGCTTTGAACTTGTCGACGATGTCGGGGTTGCGGGCCGCTGAGGCCCGGACGTTCCACTCCAGCCCCGTGACCTGCGCCTGGTGGGTGAGGTTGGAGGAGCCGACGTAGGCGGTGGAGAAGCCGGAGCGCCGGTGGAACACCCAGGCCTTGGCGTGGAGGCGGGTGCTGCCGAGGTCGTAGGAGATGCGGACCTCGGCGCCCAGGTCGGTGAGCTGGTCGAGGGCCCGGCCCTCGGTGGAGCCGGTGTAGGTGGTGGTGAGGATGCGGAGCGACTTGCCTTGTTCCGTGTGGCGTCTGAGGTTGTCGAGCAGCGGGGCGATGCCGCTGCGGCGGATGAAGGCCATGACGACGTCGATGGCGTCGGCCGATTCGATCTCCGAGCTCAGCTGGCGCCACAGGCCCGGCTCGCCGGGCGCGTTGGTGAGCAGCGTGGTGTCGAGCAGCGGGATGAGCGGCGGCTCGATCTTGGCGGGCGTGCCGTCGGGGTGGCGCTGGAGGATGGCGTGGAGCACCTGGGCCGGGTCGACGGGCAGCTCCTGGGGGTCGGTGGGGACGAGTTCACCGAGGCGCAGGAGGAGGTCGCGGGCCACCTGCACGCCGACGGCGACCCGGTCGTCCTCGCTCACATCGGCGAGGGCTCGCTGGATCTGCTGGCTCAGGTGCCAAGCGATCCGATCCGGCGCCTCCGCGCTGCGGAGGGCGTGTTGCTCGGGGAGCAGCCGCTCGTCGATCTCGGCCAGGCGGGCGCGCACGCCCTCGGTGACGAGGCTCTCGAAGAGGCCAGGCCCGAGGTCATCCACGGGGAGAAGCTACAAGCTCGGCGCCTCATCTGGCGGAGGATCATCGCACCTGAAGGTCATGGCCCCTGGGCGAATTCCTTCCACTACTATCGCTTCATGCCGGCTATTTGGGGAATCCACAACGACGAGCCTTCGCTCGATCTGATCAACGGTGGTTTCGTCAGCATCGGCTGGGATGAGCTAGGCGATATCCGCGGAATCGGGCCTGATCGAGACGCCTTAAAGCGCCGGATCGCCGCCGCTTATCCAGCGGCTAAGCCTGGAGCCATACCCGTTTGGGCAGGGATCGTTCACCGGTTCCTGGCTGAGATGGCCATCGGAGATCTCGTCATCAGCCCCAACAAGGCCGACCGGACGCTGAACTTCGGCCGAGTCGAGAGCGAGGTGTACGTGGCGGAGTCGGAGGCCGATGTCCACCTGAATCGCCGCAAGGTTGAATGGCTTCAGGTTGGGGTACCCCGCGCTACCTTCTCCCAGAGCGCGCTGCACGAGATTGGCTCGGCCATGACGCTCTTCGGGGTGAGGAATCATGCCGCCGAGTTCCTGGAGTTCCTGGGTGCGCCGGCCGATCCGCTGAGAGATCGGATCGGGGATGACGACGGTGCGGTGATC
>VFJN01000087.1 GCA_009886035.1 Actinomycetota bacterium | reverse complement strand
CGCCGCCGCCGCCCGGCAGCGCCCCATTCTGATCCAGCCCTGACCCCGTTCTCAGGGTGAGGCCCCGGCTCCGGCCGGGGCCTCACCGCGTCGGCCTGTCCCCCATCCGGAACGAGGCCAACCAACTCGCCTACAGATCCTGGACGACCTCGACCATCAACGTGCCGGCCTCGGTGGGGTTCTGACCGATGCGCACGCCCGCCGCCAGGAGCGCTTCCTGTTTGGCCGCCGCCGTGCCCTTGCCCCCCGACACGATGGCCCCGGCATGGCCCATCTTCTTACCCGGCGGAGCCGTGACCCCCGCAATGTAGGACACCACCGGCTTGGTCATCTTGTCGGCGATGAAGGCGGCGGCCTCTTCTTCCGCGGAACCACCGATCTCACCGATCATCATCACCGCTTTCGTGTCCGGATCGGCCTCGAAGGCGGCGAGGCAATCAATGAAACTGGTGCCCGGCACGGGATCGCCCCCAATCCCCACGCAGGTGGTGACGCCGATGTCGTTCAGTTTCAACTCGTACAGGGCCTGGTAGGTGAGCGTGCCCGAGCGGCTCACGATGCCCACGTTGGGGCGCCCTTCCACCGGGGCCTTGGCGATATGACCAGCGGTGATGCCGATGTTGGCCTTACCGGGACTAATAATGCCGGGGCAGTTGGGCCCGAGCAGCCGCACAGCGGGGAAGTCCCGAGCCAGTTTGTTGAAGAACCAGGCCTCATCCTGGGCCGGTACGCCCTCGGTGATCGCCACGATGAGCGTCACCCCCCCTTCGGCCGCCTCGATCACGGCATCCTTGACCCCCGGGGCCGGGATGAAAATGCACGACGCCGTAGCCCCCGTCGCCGCCACCGCCTCGGCCACCGACGCGTACACGGGGATGCCCTCGACGTCTGAGCCCGCCTTCTTCGGGTTCGTGCCCGCAACCACCTGAGTGCCGTAGTGGCGGTTCAGCAGGCCATAGAACTTGCCCTGGGCCCCCGTGAGGCCCTGGTACACGACCTTGGTCTTGTCATCTACGAAAATAGCCATGAATCATCTCCTACTTTCCGGTGCCGGCGGCGGCGACGACGGCTTCGGCGGCTTCCACCATGGTGGGCTTGAGTTGCAGCATGTCGGACAGATGGGGTTCGAGCAGGGCACGGCCCTCGTCGGCGTTGGTGCCGTCGAGCCGGATCACGATGGGCACGGTGATCTTCACGCGCCCCATGGCGGTGATAATGCCGTTGGCCACCTCATCGCCCTTGGTGATTCCGCCGAAGATGTTGATGAAGATCGACCGCACGTTGGGGTCGTTGGTGATGACCTCGAGGGCACCGGCCATCACGTCGGCATTGGCGCCACCGCCGATGTCGAGGAAGTTGGCCGGCTTACCGCCCACCTGATTCACGATGTCGACGGTAGACATAGCCAGGCCAGCCCCGTTGGCGATCACGCCCACGAACCCGTCGAGGCCGACGTACTGCAAGCCCTTGTCGTGGGCGGCTTGCTCTCGGTCGTCCCGCACCTGGGTGGCGGTGTAGGGCGCGTACTCCGGGTGGCGGAACACCGAGTTGTCGTCGAGGGTCACCTTGGCGTCGAGAGCGTGTACCTCGCCGGTGGGCGTGAGGATCAGCGGGTTGATCTCCGCGAGGTCGGCATCGCCTTCGGTGTAGGCCACGTAGAGCTTGCGGAGGATGTCCACGGTGCCCTCCGTGGCGGCCGGGTTGAGATGGGCGGCTTCCACCCACGCCCGGGCGGCGGCGACGGTGAGCCCATCGACGGGGTCGATCCAGATCTTGGCGATGGCATCGGGGTCGGTTTCCGCCACGGCCTCGATCTCCACTCCCCCCTGGGCCGACAACATGCCGAGGTGCTGCTTGGCCGATCGGTCGAGGGTGAAACTGGCGTAGTACTCCTCGGCGATGTCCGAGGCGAGTTCGACCCACACGATCTCCACCGTGTGGCCCTTGATATCCATCCCGATGATGTTCCCGGCGTGGATACGCACCTCCGCCGCGTCGTGGGCGAGTTTGATGCCCCCCGCCTTCCCCCGGCCCCCCACCTGCACCTGGGCTTTGACCACCACCGGGTAGCCGATCCTTTCGGCCGCCGCCACCGCGTCGTCGACCGTGGTCACCGCCTCGCCGGGACTAACCGGAATCCCGTAGCTCGCAAAAAACTGTTTTCCCTGGTACTCGTAGAGGTCCATGCGCTGCTCCCGGCTGATCGTTCAGTTTCCGACGTGACGTCAGGTCGGTCGATACTAGAGGGGTGCCGATCATCTGCTGCCAGTCGAGCCGGATCACCTGATGCCCGTCGACCAGACCCGCAGCCATGCCGGCAAGGCCCTCCTCGTGGCCGGGGTGGGCGTGATCGTGGCCCTCGGGCTCGCCTTCCTCGTGGCCCAGGCCGCCAGTCGCGGCGATGTGACCATCGCACTGGGTGACGACCGCTTCAACGCCGGGCAGAGCGAGCGACTGGCGGCCGAAATCAGCAACAGCGACAACCTTCCCTTCCTCTACGCCGATCTGGTGACCGGTGGCCGACCCCTGTACGTCACCCACGTGGGCGACGATCCCGCCACCGGCTGGGTTGCCTTCGGGGCCTTCGACCCCGACGATCCGGCGTGCCTCGTCGAGATCGACCGGGACGCCAAGATCCTCGTGAACGCCTGCGATCGGACCACCACCTACCCCCTCGATGGCCAGGGCCTGCGGCTCTACCCCACCACCGTTGAGGATGGACGCGTGCTCGTGAACCTCAACGACCTCACCACCACCACGACCACCTAACCTCCACCTCCACCGAGGGGTCAGGCGAACAGCGCCAGCACGGCCGCCTTGTGCACCTTGCGGGAACCGTTACGGGGAAGATCGTCGACCACCAGATAGCGGATGGGCCGTTTGTAATCAGCGAGGTG
>VFJN01000024.1 GCA_009886035.1 Actinomycetota bacterium | reverse complement strand
CGGTCCAGATAACTCATCACGGTGAGGTTGATGCCCCCGCCATCCATGATGGGCCCCACGGGGTAGTTGGCCACCATGGTCGCCCCGATCGAATAGAGCGGAAACGATGGTCCGGGCACGTTCGAGATCGTGACGTTGAACACGGGCCGATGATGATCGGCCATCTTCGTGCGGGAGTAGAGGCGGGCGGCGGTGCCCACGAGGGCCGGGGCGGCGAACTCAGCCCAGTCGCCGAGGGTGTCGGCCCCGATGGCCTGGTGCTGCACCTTCACCTCGGCCATACATTCATGTATCACCTTGAGTCGATCGAGGGGGTCGTCGATGTCGGTGGCGAGCGACGCGAACATCGAGGTGATTCGGTTACCCAGCACGTCTTTTTCATCTTCGCTGCGCACCGATACCGGAACCATCGCCACCAACGGGCCATCGAGGTGTTCATCGTGCTCATCGAGATAGTGGCGCAGCGCGCCAGAACACAGGGCCAGCACGACGTCGTTCACCGTGGAGGCGGTGGCGTTCTTGACGGCCTTCACCGCCGGAAGCGAGAGCGTGGTGTAGGCAAAACTCCGTCGCGCGGTGAGGGCGGTGTTGAACGACGTGCGCGGTGCCGAGAACGGGGAGGGTGGCGGCACGAGATGCGGTTCCTCGCGGTTGCGACGACGCAACGCCAAGGCCGCGCCGGCCGTCCTGTTCAGCGCCCGGGCCACCCGAACAGGCTGACGAACCAGCGAGTTGGCGGCATAGCCGAGAAGTTCGAGCTCGGTGGGAACGCGGTCGGGTGCCCAGGGCGTTTCCGGCTCGTGAAGCGCCACCTCGGGGGTGAGGTCGAGCAGGGCCACCGTGAGTTCGTTGCCCGCTGCCCCATCGATGGCGGCATGGTGCACCTTGGAAAGTACGGCCACGTTGCCATCTTCGAGGCCTTCGATCACCCACACCTCCCACAGCGGTCGGGTGCGGTCGAGGGCGAGGGCCGACAGCCGTCCTACGAGGGTCGCCAGCTGTTCGGGGGAGCCGGGGCCAGGCAAGGCGGTGCTGCGAATGTGGTAGTCGATGTCGAAGTCGGGGTCTTCGATCCACAGCGGGTGGTGGAGACCGAAGGGCACATCCACGAGGCGACGGCGAAACGGTGGCGCCATGTGGAGCCGTTGGCCGTAGATCTCTTTCACCCGCTCCAGGGTGATGCCGCCATCGACCGAGGACGGATCGAGGACCATCAACCCCGCCACATGCATGTGGGACGACGGCGTTTCTAAGTAAAGGAAGGAGGCGTCAAGCCCCGTGAGTCGCTGCATCGAAGTCTCCCGTCGGGTGTCGGACCATGTCTACTACTGCGGTGAAGCCGGGGTAATTCAGGTTTCCAGCGTCACGGTGGGCTGACCTTGGTGGACCACCAGCGTGCCGGGGAGGCCGAGGACGTCAACCTCGTCCAGGCCGAGCCCCTCCACTCGCATGGCCACCATTTCCCCTTTGTGGTCGCCGGCCAGCACGGTGAGTTCGAGGCCGAGGGCATCGCCGGGCCCGACCCACTTGCTATCCACCACGAACACGTCGTAGGTGCCGTCGTCAAGCATGCCCCCACCGTAGGGACTCATCGGTGCGAGACTCAAAGGGTGACCGGGACAATGGGGCGCCTGTTGGTGGCCAAACCCATGTTGGGAGACCCAAACTTCGAGCGCTCGGTGATTCTCATGCTCCAGCACAACGCGGACGGCGCCCTAGGGCTTGTCCTGAATCGGCCTACCGAGGTTTTGGTGGCCGACGCCCTGCCGGGGTGGGAGGTCATCGCCACCGATTCCCCGGTCCTTCACATCGGCGGTCCGGTGGAGGAGCAGAGTGGGTGGTGCCTGGCCCGGATCGAAGATCCGGGGTCGGTCCTCGGGTTCGTGCCGGTGATCGGAAGTCTCGGCCTGCTCAATTTCGACCTGGAACCCGGTGATGTCACCGGGTTGATCCACACCGCCCGGTTCTACGCCGGTTACTCCGGTTGGGGGCCGGGCCAACTCGACCACGAGTTGGCCCTCGCCGCCTGGTTTGTGCTCGACGCCGAACCCGATGACCCGTTCTGCCCCGATGGTGCCACCCTGTGGACCCGCATCCTGAGCCGCCAAGGCAACGACATCGCTCGGCTAGCGCACTTCCCCATCGACCCCAGCCTCAACTAGAGGTTGACCATCAGTTTGAAGGATTCGCCCTGAGTGATGTCCTCGGCGTCGTCTCGTACCTCGAGGCGACGCACGACGCCTTGGGCGAAGATGGAGCGCTGGTCGGCTATCGCGACGCTGGTGGCTCCCTCGTCGATACCCATGGTGGAGCGGAGTTGGCTGGCATGGGCATAGAGACCCGCCAGTTTCGCATCCGTAAAACCGGCCACGTCCTCCACATGGTCGGCCTCGTCGGCCTCGAACAGCAGCAGGGCATCGGGCCGGTGGGGGGGAAGTTGTTGCTCCGGAAAGAAATGGGGATCGCGCGCCGCCACGATGCCTTCGATGGCGAGGAGTCCGGCGTGGCGATGGTCGGGGTGGAGGCGATAGCGCTTCCAGGGGTCGTGGCCCAGCACCACGGTGGGACGAAGACGACGGATCCAGTAGGCCACCTCCTCGCGCTGACGCAGGCCCGAGTCGAGTTCGCCATCGGGCCACGGGAGGAAGATGCACTCGCCGGTGGCGCCCAGGGCCAAGGCAGCGGCTCGCTGCTCGCTCTGGCGGGTCACGATGAGGGCGGCCGGGTCGGTGGTGGGGTCCCAACTGCCTTTCGAACCGTCGGTACACACGAGGTGGTGCACCACGGTGCCCGCCGCCGACCACTTGGCGAGGGTGCCACCGGCGCCAAACTCGATGTCGTCGGGGTGGGCCCCGATGGCCAGAGCGATGGCCGGAGTGGGCAGGTTTTGGCTCACGGAGTCTCGGCGAAGGAAGCCGTGGGTAAATAGGCGGGTGGGTGGAGGACCGACGGCACGTTGAGGTCGACAGGTACGTCCACATCCCAGCCCAGGGCGAGGTCGGGTATGAGGCGCACGCTGAGTCCTCGTCTCCCTGCCTCGGCGCGGTGGGCGGCGAAACTTCCGGCG
>VFJN01000075.1 GCA_009886035.1 Actinomycetota bacterium | reverse complement strand
GGCGTGGAGGTCAGACCCGCAGATTCCACAGGCGATGGTCTGGACCAGCACCTGTCCCGGGGCAGGGAGCGGATCGTCCACCTCGTCCACCACCAGGGTTCCTCGGCGCATCACCACAGCCCGCATGACCCTCGACCCTATTCGCCCGTTCCCGTGCAGCGCGTAGGGTGCACGGTTGTGCGCCGGCTCCATCCCGTGTTGTGTCCCCCGGCTCACCCTGAGCGGCCCGACGGACCGTTCTGAGATGGCGGCCCTGGAGGACGCCGTGGCGGCCCTGCACGCCGGGGGAGTGGTGGTCCTTCCCACCGACACGGTCTACGGCTTGGCCGCTCGGGCCGATGACGCTACCGCCACGGCCGGGTTGTTCGCCCTGAAGGGGCGGTCGGAGGGCGTGCCGGTGGCGGTGCTTTGCGCCGATGCCGCCCAGGCACTCGCCTGGGCCGACCAGGGAGGTACCGCGGCGGTGCGCGCGGTGGCGGCGCAGTGGTGGCCCGGTGCGCTCACCCTGGTGGTGCCGCGGCGAGCCGGGCTGGATCTGGCCCTGGGCACCCCCGCACACACCATTGGCCTGCGGGTTCCCGATAACGCCTTCGTGCAGGCCCTGGCCGCCCGGGTAGGGCCACTCGCCACCACCAGTGCCAATCGTCATGGCCAGCCCACCCCGGCCACCGCCCAGGAGGCCGGGGCAGCCCTCGGACCCGGCGTGGCGTTGGTGGTGGATGGGCCGCGCCTCAACGCGCCGCCCTCCACCGTCGTTGACGCCACGACGTGGCCGTGGACGGTATTGCGGGCCGGAGCTGTGGATGCGGAGAGCGTTCTGCAACTGGCGGCTGCGACGGGCGGCTCGTACCGGTAGATTGCTCATCCCGGCCCGATGGCCGCCGCACCATGAACACGGAGGGATGCTGATGTCATCCGACAAGGTCGACCCAGCGATTATCGAGGATCTGCGTCACCTGGCCATCTGCGCCAAGATGACCGAGTCCGATCTCGCCCTTTTTGCGGCCCTAGGCCAAGCCGTTGATGCCGAGGCCGGGGCGGTGCTGATGGATCAGGGAGACGTGGGGGTGGAATGCTTCTTCGTGATATCCGGTGAGGCGGGAATTTTCAGTGGCCCCGATCACGTCGCCACCATCGGGGCGGGTTCTATCGTCGGGGAGATGGCCCTGGTCGGCCACCGGCCCCGCAATGCTTCGGTGGTGGCGCAGGGCCCGATGCACCTCTTGGCGTTCGACATCGCGCACTTCCGCAAGTTGCTCGATGAGATGCCCCAGGCCCGTGACCACGTGATGGGTCTGTTACAGGCTCGCGCCCCAAAGAACCAACCGGGCGACGATCACTAGAGTTCCGCAGCCCCATCAGGGTGCACGTACACCGGCTGGCCACCCATCTCGGTGGTCAGCATCGTGTGGAGGTGATCGGCCTTGGTCGTGGTGCCCCACGCTCGGCGCCCGTCGTCAAGCAGGCCCACGATGATGCCTGAGGCTGGTTCACCGTCGCGATCGTGCATCACTGTCCAGGCCTCAACGGTGATGTCGGCGTCGGGATCTTCGCAGAGCACTCGGGAAGGGAGGGCGTCCACTTCCGCCTGCGGTTCGGCGTGGCGAAAGGCAGTGGCGGGTGGTTCGGTGCCGTACACACCGAAGGCGTGCTTGGTGATGAATCCTCCGTTGGCCGACACGAAACCCACCCCGCCCGCATCGTGGCGCAGCACGGTGGCCATGGTGGCGATCGAGTGCATCACGTAGTTGTTCCACGGTCCGCCGGCGAAGGACAGTCCGCCGGTAACGGTGAGCGGCCGGTCCGTGCTGATGCCGATCTCCTCGGCCGCGATTTCCACCGCCGAGGGAAAACAGGAGTAGAGATCGATGTGGGCCAGGTCGTCGACGCCCACCCCGGCGAGGGCCAGCGCCCCTCGCCCGCCGATGCGCATGGCGGGGGAGGCGCCGAGTCGCTCCCGGTGTGACACGAAGTAGTGATCGTGGGTATCGGTGCCACTGAGGGGGAACACCCACCGATCGCGCGCCACGCCAAGCGACTCGGCCCGTTCGGCCGAGCAAAGGATCAGCCCGGCCCCCTGCTCCACCGACGAGTTCGAGTTCATCAGTTTGGTGTACGGGAAGCCGATCATCCGGTTGTTCGGCCCGGCGGTGCGGATCTCTTCGGCGGAATACGGCTGCTGCACCCAGGCGTGGGGATTGGTGGCGGCCACCGCACTGAATCCGGCCCACAGTTCGGAGACAGCCACCGTATGGGCGGCGATGCTGCGGCCCCGCTCCAACCGGAAGGCCTGCTCGAACAGCGGGTACAACTGCACTGGCATCACCACTCCCCGGGCCTGCTCACCCGGCGCCCACATCTCCACGTCCGCGATGGACTGGCGCGCCAGGGGCACCTCCTCGCCCTGGATGGTCCAGGGGAGTTCCGTGTTGGATTGTCGTGCCGCCATGCGCGTGCGCCACGCCTCGGCCCCGGCGAGGAGTACGAGATCAGCCCGGCCGGCCTGGATGTCGAGGCAGGTTTGGTTTACGAGCGACTGCGGCCCGTTGCCGCCATTGCCCGTCACGGAGGTGTCTTTCGGGGTGGAGCCGAGGCGCTCGGCCACGAGGCGGCCGGCATCGCGGTAGCGCCACGACAGCAGCCCGATCACGTGCACCGCATCGGCTCGGGTGAGAGCAGCCGATCCGACGCCGGAGTCTTCGCCCGCCCGCCGGAGGGCGTGCACCATCAGTTCGGCGGGCTCGAGGGGCGCCTCGCCCCTGTCGACACGATGGCTCAGTTGGCCCACGCCGATCAGGACGGGGGTACGGGGATCGACCACGGGTGTTCCTCCGAAGAACTTGACCGAACGGTCGACTCTATGGGCGCGGGTCTACGCACCTACAATCAGACCATCGACGCGCGCCTGCTCTGCACCAACCATCGAATCCCCTTGTCCCGGCGGCGGATGCCCGGCCCGCGCCGGGTGACGATGACGCCGCTTCCGTCGGCCACCAGGGGCGCGACATGAACGTTGTCATTGGTGCCGACCATGCCGGGGTGGAACTCAAGGCCCATCTTGTCGCCGATCTCCGCCGCCTCGGACACGAGGTGATCGACCTGGGCACCCACGGCACCGAATCGGTGGATTATCCCCCCGTCTGCGCGGCGGTGGGCCGAGCGGTGAGGGATGGCGAAGCTGAGCGCGGCATCGTGCTCGGTGGGTCCGGTCAGGGCGAGCAGATCGCCGCCAACAAGGTCCGGGGCGTGCGCGCCGCCCTCTGCAATGATCTTTACACCGCCCGATTGAGCCGTGAGCACAACGATGCCAATGTGCTGGCCATGGGGGCTCGCATCGTGGCCTTTGGTCTGGCCACCGAGATCCTTGAACTCTGGTTGCAAACGTCTTTCTCCGGGGGCCGCCACGAGGCCCGCCTAGCCCTGATCGCCGATATTGAAACTGAGGAGAACAGCCCATGAGTTGGCCGAGCAACCCCGGCGACGAGATTCTTACGCTGATCGATCGTGAGGTGGAGCGTCAGAACACCACCATTCAGCTGATCGCCAGCGAAAACTTCACCTCCCCGGCGGTGATCAAGGCCACCGGTTCGGTGCTCACGAACAAATACAGCGAGGGCTACCCCGCCAAGCGCTACTACGGCGGCAACGAGGTGATCGACGAGGTCGAGAACGTTGCTCGCGACCGGGCGAAGGCCCTGTTCAACGCGCCCCATGCCAACGTGCAGCCCCATTCGGGGGCCAACGCCAACATGGCGGTGTATCTCGCCTTGTTGACCCCCGGCGATACGGTGGTGGGCCTCGGCCTCGACCAGGGTGGTCACCTCACCCACGGTTCCCCGGTGAACGCCAGCGGCAAGTTGTACAACTTCGTCTCCTACGGCGTTACCCCCGGTGACGAGCGGATCGACATGGATCAGGTGCGCGACATCGCCCGGACCGAGCGTCCCAAGTTGATCGTGGCGGGCGCCACCGCCTACGCCCGCATCATCGATCCGCAGCCCTTTCGAGAGATCGCCGACGAGGTGGGTGCGATCTTCCTGTTTGACGCCGCCCACATCGCGGGGCTCATCGCGGGCGGACAGCACCCGAACCCGATGGAGCACGGCGCCGACATCATGACCTTCACCACCCACAAGACCCTTCGAGGGCCGCGCGGGGGAGCGATCCTGTGCACGGAGGCATTGGCCGACACCATCGATAAGTCAGTGTTCCCCGGCTTCCAGGGGGGTCCGCTCGACCACGTCATTGCCGCCAAGGCGCTGGCCTTCGCCGAGGCCGCCACCCCGGAGTTCAGGCAGTACAGCGCCCAGGTTGTGCGCAACGCCAGCGCGCTGGCGGAGGCGCTGGTGGGGCACGGCCTGCGGTTGGTGTCGGGGGGAACAGACAACCACCTCGTGCTGGTAGACCTCCGCAGTTTCGACCCCGACCTGTCGGGCAAAAAGGCGCGACTCGCCCTCGACCGAGCCGGTATCAGCCTCAACGAGAACACGGTTCCTGAGGATCCGCGTCCGCCCTACATCACCTCGGGGCTGCGCATCGGCACGCCGGCGGTGACGACCCAGGGGATGGCCGAGCCCGAAATGGTGACGGTGGCGGGCCTCATTCACCGCACGCTGGTGGGCCGGGAAGACGAAGCCGAACTGGCGGCGATAAAGGATGAGGTGCAGGCCCTGTGCTCCAAGTTCGTGCCGTACCCAGCCTGATGCATGGGTGAATATCTGACGGGTTTTCTCCCCGTCATCGCGGCGGCGGGCCTCACCACCCTGGCGGCTACGCCGTTCTTCCGCTGGTTGTCCTTCCGGACCAGCGCAGTGGTGATGCCCGACGCCCGGCGCATACACACCCAGCCGTTAGCCATTCTCGGGGGAGCGGGCATTTTCCTGGGCTTTCTCGTGGGCATGGCGGTGGCCTGGCAGGGGACCAGGTTCGACGCCGTCTTTGCCGCCTCCACCGTGCCGCTCGGTGTGGTGCTCGCCGCGCTGGTCATCTTTGTGGTGGGGCAGGTTGACGACCTGCGTGAAGTATCCCCGCCGGCCAAACTCGCCGGAACCGTGCTCGCCGCCAGTGTGCTGTCGGTGGCGGGTGTGACGATCCTGTTCTTCCGCATCCCCTTTGTGGGCCTGATCTCGCTCTCCCCGGATATGTCGGTGCTGTTGACGGTGGTGTGGGTCATCGGAATGACCACCGCGATCAACTACATCGATGGGCTGGACGGCCTGGCGGCGGGGATCATGGCCATCGGCTCGGCCGCGCTGCTCCTCTACTGCGAGCGTCTCAACGGGGTGGGGGCCATCAGCCCCGACAACGTGGGGCCGGTCATCGTGGCGGCGATGTTGGGCGCCTGCCTGGGCTTCCTACCCCACAACTTCCATCCCGCCCGCATCATGATGGGCGATGCGGGGGCGCTGCTGCTCGGGCTGCTCATGGCCGCCGCCACCATCAGCGTGGGGGGCAATACCGATGCGCAGTTCTCGGGTCAGACGTTCTTCTTCTTTGCCCCGCTGTTCATTCCGCTCGTGATCCTCGGGGTGCCCATCAGCGATGCCGTCTTCTCGATCATCCGCCGCGCCCGTCGGGGTTCGGGGGTGACGGTGGCGGATAAAGACCACATGCACCACCGCTTGATGCGCTTGGGTCATGGGCAACGTCGCAGCGTGCTGATTCTGTGGACCTGGACCCTTATACTGTCCTCGATTGCCTTGTACCCCACCTACACCAATGGTCGAGGTGATCTCTACGTCCCGATTGCCATCTCGGCCGCCGCTCTCATCCTCTACACGTTGTTCTCTCCGGGATTCCGCAGCCGCCGGGGGTCCGATTAGCCCGCTGGGTAGTTTTGGTGGCGTTTGCAGATAATGTTAGCCTTGCCTAATATGAGCCACTCAGCGCGATACTCCCCCTTCATGTCTGCCTTCCCCCGTCTCCGCTCCCTCCGCTCTGTCGCTCTCGCGGCGGCCCTCATGAGCATCGCGGGAGTGAGCGCGGGATGCGCGCCCGGGAGTGACGAAACCGTCGAGAGCACGGTGGCTACCCCGGCACCCGAATCGGTGACCGTTCCGATGGTGGATGCCCTCGCCGGGCTCGCCGCCGTCGACGAGGCGGGTGCCGCCGCCGTCGCGGCGGCCACCGCCGGCGATTACGACGCCGCCCTCGTCGCCTACGACCAGATGCACGGCGAATGGGAAAAGGTGGAGGGCACCGTGAAGGACACCGATCCTGGTGCCTACGAGGCCATCGAAACGGCGCAGGGGTTGATGCGGGACGGTATCGAAAGCGACAACGCCGATCGGGTAGGTCAGGGCGGGCGTGATCAGAACGACGCCATTACCTCCTTCACCGACGGGAACCGCTGAGCGCATGTCCACCCGGTTCGTTCCTTCTCGACTCGGCTGGCGGCGGCTGGTGGCAGGGGCCGTGTTGGCCGCCGGCATGGGTTCCGTCATCGGCCTTTTCGGCACCGCCCCGGCGGGCGCCTCGCCCCGGGTGGCCGGCGAATGCACGCAAGCCACCCTGTCGCAGCAGGAAACGATCAACCAACTACACGAGGTGCGCCTGTCCATCGACCGCACCTTGCGCCTGTTGGATAGCGGGCAGCGAGCCGCGGCCTTCGCCGAGGCCAAGACGGGCTACCTCGACTGTTTCGAGGCGCTTGAAGCCCCCCTAGACATCGTGGCCGGCCAAGACTTCCGGTTCTCCGTCGAGGACATCTTCGCCCGCGTGCGGGCCCTGATTCAGACCGACGATGCCAGTAGCGGAGAGATCCGCGCCTACATCGTGGAACTGCGTGGCCTCATCGACGACGCCGAGCGCCAACTCACTACCAAGGGGGTGGGGGCCCCGGCCATTGCCTTTGGTCAGTCCTTCACGCTGTTGTTGCGCGAGGGCCTCGAGGCGGTGTTGCTGCTGGCGGTGCTGCTCGCCTATCTCGAGTCGAGCGAACACGCCCGGCACCGTCGGCCCATTCTCTACGGCGTGGGGTTGGCGATCCTGGCCACCGTGATCACCTTCTTCCTGGTGGATGCGCTCTTCGCCGTGCTCCCCTTTGGCCGGGAGGTGCTCGAAGCGGTGGTGGGCATCCTGGCGGTAGCCATGCTGTTCTACGTCTCGTTCTGGCTCCTGGCCCGTCTCGATCAGCGCCGCCGTATGGAGTTTCTCCAGGCCCGAGTGTGGAAGGCGGCGTCGGTTGGTTCGGCGGCCTCCCTCGCCTTTGTGGGCTTCACCGCCGTGTATCGCGAGGGCTTCGAGACGGTGCTCTTCTACCAAGCGCTGTTTAGCTACGGCGAGGGCCTCCAGGCGTGGATCCTCGCCGGCATGGCGACCGCCGCCGTGGTGCTGGCGGTGGTGGGATGGCTGGTGCTCAAGATGGGGCGTCAACTCCCGGTGAAGCGATTCCTGCAGGTGGCTCTCGTGGTGGTCATGGCTACGTCGGTGGCGGTGATCGGTAATGCGATGCGCGCCCTGCAAGAGGCCGCCATCATCAACCTTCACTTTCTCAACTCCTGGCCGAGCCTGCCGATCTATCTGGCCCAGGCCACGGGGTACTACCCCACCTTGCCCAGCGTGGTGGCGCAGGGAACCCTCATTGTGGTCTACGTCGCCGGCGCCATCGCCACGGTGTTCGTGAAGCGCCGTCATGCCGCCGTTACCCCCCGGCCGGCCACCCCGGCGGCGGTTGTCGAACCCGTCTCCGTGTAGACCTCCGTCAATGGGAGTGAGGATTGGCGTCGACGTTGGCGGGACCTTCACCAAGGCGGTGGGTATCGACACGGTTACCGGCGCCCTCGCGGCGCGGGCGGCGGTACTCACGACCCATGACGACCGGGCCGGGTCCGCCGCCGGGGTGGTGGAGGTGGTGAGCCAGGTAGCCGCCGTGGTGGGCGCGGCGCAGGTCGAGCTCATCACCTACTCCACCACCCAGGCCGTGAACGCCCTCCTCGAAGGCGATGTGGCGGTGGTTGGGGTTCTCGGCATGGGCCGTCAGCCCGATCTGCGCAAAGCGGCCCAGCGCACCCGCCTCGACAAAGTAGAACTCGCCCCTGGTCGTCGTTTGCCCACCGTGATCGAGTTTCTCGACATCACCCATGGCCTCGACGACACCGCTCTGGCGGCGGCGCTGGACCGATTGTGCGCCGGGGGGGCCACCACGATCTGCGTGGCGGAGGCCTTCGCCACCGACGGGGGCCGTGACGAGCGGCGGGCGGTGGAAGCCGCCATCGACCGTGGCTTGCCCGCCTGTGGTTCCTCGGAAATGACCGGGCTCTACGGCCTCGAGTTGCGGGCGGTGACCGCCGCCCTCAACGCCTCGGTCCTGCCCATCGCCATGCGCACGGAGCAACACGTGGAAGCGGGCGTGGCCGCGGCGGGCATCCATGCCCCGGTGATGGTGATGCGCGGCGACGGAGGGGCCACCGATCCGGCGGGCCTGCGGCGCGAGCCTGCTCGCGCCCTCTACTCCGGCCCGGCGGCATCGGTGGCGGGAGTGCTCCGCCACACCCGCGTCGCCGACGGCATCGTCATCGAGGTGGGAGGCACCTCGAGCAACGTGGCCGCCATCAAAGATGGCCAGCCCGCCCTTTCCTACGTGCGGGTGGCCAGTCATGCCACGGCCGTGCGCGCTCTCGACGTGCGGGTGATCGGAGTGGCGGGTGGCTCGTTGATCCGGGTTCGCAAGGGGCGTCTCTACGGTGTCGGGCCCCGCAGCGCCCACATCGCTGGTCTGCCCTACTGCTGCTATCAACCCGCCCCCGCCCTGGTGGGCGCGGTGGCGATGCTCTATGCCCCCCGGCCCGAAGACCCGGCTGAATGCCTCGTGCTGAAACTCACCGACGGCACCGTGGTGGCCCTCACCGTTACCTGCGCCGCCGTGGCTCTCGGTGTGGTGCAGCCCGGCGACTACGCGGGGGAACACGCCGATGGGGAGGCGGCCCGAGCGGGATTTGCCCTCGCCGGGCCGCAGGTGAAGATGAGCGGTGACGACCTCGCTCGCCACGTGCTGAACACGGCGGCCGATGCGGTGGGGGCGCTGACCCTGTCGGTGGCCCACGAGTATGGCCTGAGCGCCCCCACTTTGGTGGCCGTGGGCGGTGGCGCGGGCGGGCTGGGCCGCCAGGTGGCCGCTCGCCTCGGGTTGCGGTTGCACGTGCCCGACCTCGCTGAGGTCATCTCGGCGGTGGGTGACGCACTGTCGTTGGTGCGGGTGGAGCGGGAACGATCGATCACCAACCCGCAGCCAAGCGATCAGGCGGCGTTGGCTCGGGAAGCCACCGAGGCGGCGGTGGCGGCGGGGGCGGCGGCCGATTCCATTGATGTGCGCATCGAACTCGATGGCGACCGGGCCGCGTTGCGGGCGGTGGCCACGGGCATGGTGGGGCTCGCCGCAGGGGCTCTGCCCGGTCGTTCGCCCATCGATGCCGGTGAGGCCAGCGCCATCACCGCCGAGTTGGGAGCGGCAGCCCCCGTGGCGGTGGGGCGCTTTTGGGTGGCCACCGGCACCGATGACAAGCCGGTGGCCCAGCGGCCCACCGTGGTGCTCGATCGCTTCGGCGATCCGGTGGTGGCGGGAAGAGGGGGCGTGTTGCCCGCCGCCGGTGGCACCGGCGCGGAGGATTTGGTGGCGCTCGTCGGCCAGGCCACGCGGCGGCGGGGTTTCGTCTCCACCCTGCCCAAGGCCTGGCTGATCCAAGACAACCGGGCCACCGAGGTGGCGGCGCGGGATCTCGCCGCCGCCGTGGCCGCCATCGACCCCGATGCCGGCCCGGCGGTGGCGGTGGTTATCTGTCCATGATGGTGCCTAGTGGTTCGCTGTTCGTCCGCCTCCCGAAGGAGTCCTAGCCGATGGCCCTGTACGTTTCTGCCGGCACTCGCCGCCGCCGCGTCGTGGTGGTCGCTACCGCCGCTCTGTTGGTGGGACTGGTACTGGGGTATGTGGCGGGCGGGGCGGGATCGCCGAGTCTGTCGGGCGAAGTGAACGCAGTGCAGGCCCGCGCCGCGCAGGCCACCACGGCCCTGGAGCGCTTACCGATTGAGTACGAACAGTCCCTCGCCGGGGCGGGGGGGGAGTCGGCTGGCACCATCCTGGATGCCCTTGATCGGGTAGACGTCAAACTCGATGAGGCCTACGGCGCGGCGATCTGGTTGCCCGAAGGGTCGTCGTCGACCACCGATGCCGCCTTGGCTGACCTCGCCGCGGCGGCCGCCGCCGGCGCACCGGCGGCCAATTTTGCCGAGGGTGTCACCTCCCTGGCCGGGCAGATCGCGCTCACCTTTGCTCTGCCGACACCGGCTTCGCCCGGACCCGCCCGATAACATTTTTTTCTCCCGTCGAAGTTTTGGTCGCGGGTCGGCTAAGGTCCGGCTTGGCCCCCGGGGGAGTTGGATTTGTCGGCCCCGAGCGGTGGGTTCTAGATTGCGAATCTCTTCACAAGCGTTCGTCGTCGGACGAACCGAATGGTCCTGGGGTCCGAAGCAACTGTGTTTGATCTCTCCGCTAAGCGCGAACTGAACAATGGCTTCGGCAACTCCCTGTCGACCGCCGTCGAGCTGGTCGTGTCCCCGATTCTCATGGGCCTCCTCGGCTGGTGGATCGACCGGCAGCTCGGCACCTTCCCCCTCTTCGCGCTGGCGCTGTTCTTGGTGACGCTGGGCTACATCGTGTGGAAGCAGTTCGCCGTCTACGCCGCCCGAATGGACCGTCAGCAACAAGAGCTGCTCGCCCCCACGATCGATCGGGAACGGGCATGATGGCCACCGACCTCCCGCTCTCCCAGACTCCAGCGGTTGAGCGCGAACTGGTCTTTGACATGGTGAAGCGCGGCGTCTGGTTCGCACCGGTGATCTTGTTGGTCGCCACCGTCATCTGGGGGCCGCAGGGCACCGCCTCGGCCGCCGTGGCGATCGCCTTGGTGACGCTCAACCTCCTTCTGGCCGCCGCTGGTCTCTCCTGGGCGGCCAAGGTGTCGCCGATGGCCCTCATGGCCGTCTCGCTCGGCGGCTTCGCTCTGCGCATGGGTTTGGTATGCATCGTGCTGCTGGTACTGCGCAACGAGCCCTGGATCAATCTGGTGGCGCTGGGCATCACCCTGGTCGTTACCCACCTGGGGCTTTTGTTCTGGGAACTGAAATACGTCTCGGCTTCGATGGCCTACCCCGGCCTCAAGCCCACCGCTGATAAGGAGGCTGTCGTCTCGTGATCTTTGGGTTGGAATTCCCGCCTATCTCCCACGTGGTGGAGTGGCCCACCTTGTTCGGAAGCGGCGCTTTTGCCGTGAACAAGGTGATCATCTTGATGTGGGTGTCCGCCGCCCTGTCGTTCTCCGTCTTCTTTCTCGGATCCCGCAAGCAGGCGCTGGTGCCCACCGGGCTCCAAAACGTTGCCGAATCCGCCGTCGACTTCGTGGAGAACGGCATCGTCATGGAGACGATCGGACCCGACGGCCTCAAGTACACGCCGTTCCTGCTCACGATGTTCACCTTTATCCTGTCGTGCAACATCTGGGGCCTCATGCCCGGTATCCAGATGCCGGTGAACGCCCGTATCGCCCTGCCGGCGTTCCTCGCCGTGTTGGTCTGGGCCGTGTACCACGTGACCGGCATCATGAGCCAAGGTCCCATCAAGTACTTCAAGTCGGCCACCATCCCCCCCGGTGTGCCCAAGGCCATCCTCCCGTTGGTGTTCTTCATCGAACTGATGGGGATCCTGATCACCCGCCCCCTTTCCCTCGCGGTGCGACTCTTCGCCAACATGATCGCCGGGCATCTTCTCCTCGTGACTTTCGCGGTGCTGTGCCAGGCCCTCTGGGAGGCCACCAAGCTGGGTGCGGCCCTCCCCTTTGCGCTGCTGGTGTTCCTCAGCGCCTTCGAAATCCTGGTGGCGTTTCTCCAGGCCTACATCTTCACCATCCTCGCTGCCGTGTACATCGGTGGCGCCATGCATCCCGAGCACTAAGAGAAAGAACCAAGGAGAATAACCGTGCTGCAACTTCTCGCACAGCAAGCCCCCGGTGAGCTTGAGGCTGGCCTCACGGCCATTGGCCGAGGCATCGTTTACGGTGGCGCGGCCATCGGCCCGGGCATCGGCATCGGCATCGTGGTGGGTAATGCCATCACCGCCATGGCTCGTCAACCGGAGGCCGCCGGCATGGTGCGTACCACCATGTTCCTCGGCATCGCCTTCACCGAAGCCCTCGCGCTGTTCGGCTTCGTTCTCGCGTTCATCATCGCAGGCTGAGGAGGCCAATCGTGCGAATCCGCACCCGCATAATGTTTGCCGGCAGCCTGCTCGCCCTGGGCTTCGTGGCTTTGGCTCCCTCCGCGCAGGCCACTGAGGGGGACTTCAGCGAGGAGCAGGTTGAGGAGATCACGAAAGAGGCCGAGGAAATCGCCGAGCAAAACGGCGCCTCCGGTTACGACGCCGAGTGCATCGCAATCCTCATGGAGGGCGGCTCGCCCGACGATTGCCATGAATCACCGAGTCCGATCTTCCCCGCCACCGATGAGTTGGTGTGGGGTTCGCTGTCGTTCCTCGTGTTGTTCATCCTGATGCGGAAGTACGCCTTCCCGTCGATCAAGAAGGG
>VFJN01000203.1 GCA_009886035.1 Actinomycetota bacterium | reverse complement strand
CCCGGTGACCCATATCAAGACCCCCTTCACGGGCAACCCCGAAGCAGACACCCTCCTGACCGAGAACCCGCTTGCTCTGCTTTGTGGCATGTTGCTCGACCAGCAGGTGTATTAAAGAATAGGTGGAATGGACTAGGCCCCTCTGGGTCGGACCCTCAGGGGCCCCTCGTTGGGCGCACATTGCTACCCGGCTCACCGTTCAGCGTCCGCGATGTCGAACGCGAGCCTCATCAGGCGGGGGCGCAACCACGAGACTGCGGTGTCACCGTCTGACAAGCCGGACAAGCAGTAGGCGGCGACGACCCCGGTCCCGAGATCGACACCCGCCGCGCTCATTCCGACATTGCCCGAGTGCCCGATCGATCTCGACGAGAAGCGATCAGAGAAGGCATGGCTAGCCAGATCGACCATAAAGCCAAGGCCGTAGGAGCACTCGCGGCCGAGCACGCCGTCATAGGCCGGGCCGGCGGCGCGCTCTACCATCGTGATGAGCTCCCAATGGTCTGCGATCCGTCCGTCGCATACGTCGGCGACCAGCCGATACAGGGCACCGAGGCCCGCCGCATTCGAGATGTATCCGAACGAGGGACTCCATCGGCAGAGCCAGGTCGGGGTTCGCTCGAGGAGAAGCGGGTAGCGCTCGATGCCTTTGAACGCCTCACCCACGGCGAGGCGAGACGCGATCCGGCTGACGTCCTCCCTGTCACGACAAAACACGAAGGCACCTTCCAGCCCGGCGGGCCGGAGCACTAGCTCGTCGATAGCATCTCGGTAGTCAGCCCCGCAACGCGCTTCCACTACCCGCGCGAGGAGGTACCAGCCGGCGAAGTCCGAGTAGTGCAGGTCGCCGAGGCGCATCGCGGGGTGCGGGCGTGACCGCATCACCTCCGCGCCAGGGTCGTCCAACGCGAGCACCGAGGCCACGCCGGTTGGACCCGCCAAACCGCTTGAGTGAGACAGCAGCGACGACAGTCGCAGGCCACCGATTCCGGAGGCGGCACCGTCCAATACCTCACCGAGGGTGGTGTCGAAGGCCAGCTGGCCCGTCCCGACCAGCGCACCAATGGCCATGGCCAATAGCGGTTTGCCAGCGCAATAGATGTTCGAAAGCGTGTCCGGCGAGAACGTTCGTCCAAGTCCATCAACTCCGAACGCTTCCTCGAAGAGAACCTTGCCTGGTACTGACACGTGCATCGTGCCGCCCCCGACAGACGTCCCGGCCTTGACCTCCTCTGCAAGTGCCTCGCGCAGCGCGATGGTTGCGGCTTCAAGTGATTGCATCGGACACCCGGTGAGACCACGCCTCCGAGAACAACGCCAAGGCGATCAACTGGGCACGTTGAGCCGTGGCGTGGGCGGCGACGACGCTCGGTCCTTCGGCCAAGCCCGCCAGCAGCATCAATCGGGTCCAGTCACCCGAGACTTCTCCACCTCGAAGTGAACCCAGGAGGTCCACCTCTCCAGCGCGGTAGAGCAGGACGCACGAGAGGCGGCGACGGATCACGACCTCACAGCGCTGCACCAACTCAGCCCCTTCCAACTCGTTGACAAGGCGCCGGGTGGGCCTCCCCCTTTTGTAGCGGCTGTGTATTCGAGCTTCACCGAACGGACTGGCGGTCGTGATGCCGAGAACCTCGATCGAGTCAACCGCTAGCTCCTCTACGTCCCGGTACAGATCGGGCGCCAAATCAGACCACGGCGGAACGGGGGGCCAGCCGTCGGCGAGAATCCACGCATCTCCCGTGCCGTGGGGAGCCACCGCAGCGTCCACAGCGCTTTCCACGTCAGTCGTCCCGGCGTAACGGTTATCGACGAACCGCGCCATCCGGCCATCGCCAAGGGCCACCCGATACACGCCGGGGAGCTTCACGCCCCTGCACAGCTCCCAGGTATCGCCCACGGTCGTGTCCCGAATCATCGGCTGTCTCAAGAACCCCGAAGGCGCCTCTGCCGACTCCGACCGAAACGAAGTGCGACCAAGGCCCAGATCGGAAGAAGGATCGCAGGCAGCCCGTACAAGGCTAGGGCGCCACCAATATTCGCTCCGTCCGATCCTGCAGTGATCAGACGCGCCGCAGCCCCGATCGCACAGCCCGACAAGACCACGCAGACGGCGACCGGGCGCCATCGCCGCTCCAATCGACCGCGACGCGCTTCAATCGTCAACACCGCGAGGCACGCACAAACGGCTACCACGCCGACGATGCCGGCGACCCTTTCCGCGGTGGGACTGACTGACGGTGGCTCTACGAGGAATTGCGGCTCACCGCGGGAGACACTTTCGCTTAGCGGCCCGATCAGCCACCAGACCACGACCGGCGTTGAGAAGGCGAGCACCACCAAAGCAATCTTGGCGCTGCCTGAGGCTCCCTCGCCCGACATGAATCTAGGGTCGCACGCAATCCGTGGATTGGGCCGCTGCGTTCGTGTAGTCCTTTGCGGCGGGAAAGCTTTCGAAGTCGAAGATCGCTTCAAGTCGGTCCATCGCCGTCTCATCGGTGAAGGCCTCGGATTTCACCGTGTTCGTAGCGGCGAGGAGGGCGTCGCCGAACGGTTGGACCTCGACGGGCAGCCCTTTCCAAGCCTCGTCAGTTGCGCCTGCGCTGGTGGCGATGTCCTGCGCTGCCTCGAGGGCTGACTTGTCTGAGGCGGTGGACAGCAGCAGGTGACGGGCCACTTCCCACCTCGCCCAGCACAGTGCGCCTATCGGTGACGATTGGTCATTTGGGTTGGTTGAGAGAACTTTTTCGGGATCCTCCACCACCGGGTCTGTGAGGTTGGTTCCATTGAGGTTGCTGGACGGTACTGCGATGCAGTTATTGTAGGATGACTGCCCATCTCGGAGCGAGTACTGGTTTCCGTTCAAGGCTCCGCGAATCCGGATTCGCTTGAAACTCTCTGTTGTGCAGCTCTGCTGGACAACGATGTTGTAGATGGGAGAGGCCGCTACACACTTATCGGAGTGCTCAGAGACAATCTTGAAGAGCCCTGGATATCCGGGCTGTGGCCAAATTCGCCACTTCTGCTGGCTGACATCGGCACAAGTCCATTGTTGTATGGACGCGCCCGTGCCAGTGGACGGACCCTCGATATCCATGCACTTGCCCGATTGCATGTTGACGGCGAACACCACGCCCGGATTGGCGTTAGTTACCACAGGCGGAGCGCTCACAGCTACGTAGGCGATGTCCCGTGCTATTCGGCAATCTCCAGAAAAGACGCGATTGTTGCAGTGGGCCTCCATGATGTCGTAGAAGGCACTATCGCATGCCGAGTCACTCACAGTCCCTGAGAAGCCCGCCTTCCGCAGGTCGTAGCAGTAGTCGTGTGCCTTGCATGGAACCTGGAAATCCCAAGCCCATCCAGTGTCCGGACTGTAGGAGCACCCACCGTCCTGCCTAAGCGCAACGCGACCATAGTCATTGTCAACATTCGTCTCGAAGCCGAACACCGGCGTGTAGCCGTTGGTAGCAAAGAACATTCCGGTCGGAGCGCAGATACGCTGGTCGCCAGGGGCGATATTGAGATAAGCTCTCGCATCGTCGTTGCTGGCGTAGGCCTCACAGTTGATGGTTGAGTAGGTAGGGTCGAAGGTGATCGGCCCGAGCCGATCGCCAGCATCGATCACTTGGATCAAGGCAGATCCACGAGACTCGTACCAGGTAGGGACACCTTCTCCATTCGCGTCAATCGCCCATGGCGCCGCCACCCCAATCATCTCGGGCACACCGTTCGAAGTGGGCCGAATGATGTAGGCGGTGCCGTCCGAGTTCACCTTCACTGCAATGTCCGTAGGCCCGCACAGGGCTGTGTGCTCGAAGACAACCGACGTCTTGACCCCCTCCCACAAGGTCCCGACCAGCTGCAGCGTGCCTTCGTGCTGGCGCTTCGAGATTTCAACACGTGCTCCAGGCGCGACCTTCGAGGAAACGTCGATTGAGGCTCGCGAAAGATCCGAGCCTGAGTCGGGGATGAGCTTGCCTGAAATGCTGCCGGACCTGCCCGTAAACTCTTGAGCCTGCGGTGCATCCGATGTGACCCCGCCACAGGTATCAGTGAGCGGGGGCGGCACGAGATCCTCCAGCGTGCCGACGTCCTCGACGATCGTCGAAGGTGGCTCCGCCTCCCCTGCCGCCGCAACTCTGGTGGCTAGAGGCAGCAGTACGAGGGCGCCCCCGAGGACCGCTAAGAAGCCGCCTCCCAATAGCCGCCGCATGAGCATGGTTGGATCCGCCCCTCGTGAGAACCGCAGACATGCGGCCGATTACCAGATCTCCTTTGACGGTAAACCCCATGTCAATCGCGTCCGAGCACGGGCTCGTGGAACTGCGCTCGCTGCCGCCCCGGCGCTGCGCTCCGGGTTGCCACCGGCTCCTTGCCGGTGAGCGGCCACCGCCAGGCTCCGCCAACCCCGCCACGCCGCGCCGCTTCGATACGTCACCAGCGGGCGCAACGCGTACCCACTCCACCGAGCCCCCGCGACGCGATCGACCCTTCGCAGGCCTAGCCCTATGTGACGCAGACGGGTGCATTGTTCGGGGTACGCCCTCCGGCACGACCGTGGGGGTCGGGCTCGTGATGCGGGCGGTGACGCTGAAGGTCTCCGCTGCGCGGCTGGGTGGGTTGCTGGGGTACTACGGCGGGCTCGCGGAGGCCCGGACCGATCGAGGCCCGGTGGACTACTACCTGGATCCGGACGAGCCGGCCGGACGCTGGTGGGGGCAGGGCCACTCCGCCCTCAGCGTGGCAGGCGACGTCGGGGCCGCCGAGCTGCGCGCCGTCCTCGACGGGCGGCATCCGGTCACCGGTGAGCAGCTGGGCCGGTCGTTCGGGGACCGCTCGGCGCGGGGGTTCGATGCGACGTTCTCGGCCCCGAAGTCGGTGTCGGTGCTGTGGGCGCTCACGCCGGATCCGTGGGTTCGGGCGGAGGTCCTCGCCGCTCACGACCGGGCTGTCGACGCTGCCCTGGACTGGTTCGAACGCCACGGGGCGGTGACGCGCCGCGGGACCGATGGGGTCCATCAGGTCGACACGCTGGGGGTGACGGCGGCGTTGTTTCGTCAGCACACGTCGCGGACGGTGGATCCGCAGCTGCACACCCATGCGGTGATCACGGCGAAGGTGCAGGACCCGACGGGTCGGTGGTTGTCGCTGGATGCCCGGTTCTTGAAGTACCAGCAGCGCACGATCGGCTGGATCTACGACGCCGCCCTGCGCAGCGAGCTCACCGGCCGCCTCGGCCTCTCCTGGACCACCGCAGAGGGCGGCACGCCCGAGCTGGCCATGGTCCCCGAGGCGGTCCGTCGAGAGTTCTCGCACCGAAGCGCACAGGTGGCGGCGAAGCGCAATGAGCTGATCGAACGCTGGAGCCTCGACCACCCCGGCACCGACCCTGACGCACGGACGATTGCCGGGCTCGAGCGGGCGGCGGTGCTGGCGTCGCGGCCGGCGAAGGAGCACGGGATCGACCCGGTCGGGCTCCATCGTGGCTGGGCGGACCAGGCCCGCACGCTCGGCTTGGAGCCGTACGACTTGGCGGTCCCGGGACCCGGATCGGGACCGTCACCGGGACCCTGGTCGGGGTCCCGACCGACCGTGTTCGAAGAGGAAGCCATCGCGACGGAGGCGCTCCGGCGTCTGGTCGAGGAGACTTCGACGTGGTTGCCGGCCGACGTCGCCCGCCATGTCGCCACCCTCCTCCCAGCCGACGCCGCCCCCGACGGGCACGCTCTGGTCGAGCTGATCGACCGCATCGCCGGCCGGGCGGTCGAACGGTGCGTGGAGCTGGCCCCGGAACGGCCCGGGCCGCAGCGAGGCGATGGCCGTCCGGTGTCGGAGCACGTCATCGACCGGCGCCTCACCACGGCCGATGTCCTCAGGCAGGAACGGGCGCTGACGGACTGGGCCCGGAGTCACGCCTACCCCGTCGGACCCGGCAGCGGCGATCGCCAGGTCGATGCGGCGGAGGCCATTGCCGGGCCGGCGCAGCTCGTGGTGGTGGTCGGCCCCGCGGGGACGGGCAAGACCCGCACCACCGCCCGAGCCGTCCAGGACCTCCAAGCCCGGGAACGTCCCGTAGTGGGTCTCGCGCCCTCGGGCAAGGCTGCCGACGTCCTGCGCCTCGAGGCAGGGTGTCCGACCGACACGCTGGCCGGGTTCCTGACCCGCCACCGCGAACGCCACGAGTCCCCCTGGCCCACCGGGACCACGGTGATCGTCGACGAAGCCGGCATGGCCAAGACCCAAGACCTGGCCGAGCTCCTTGGGCTTGCCCGGCGACACCACTGGCGGCTCGTTGCCGTCGGCGACCCCGCCCAGCTCCCTGCCGTGGGCCGAGGTGGGCTGTTCGCTCACTGGTGCGACACCGTCCATCACCACGAGCTCGACCAGCCCCGTCGCTTCCAGGAACCCTGGGAGGCCGACGCCAGCCTCGGGCTCCGACGCGGCGACCCCGCTGCGGTCGCGCGCTACCAGGAACACCATCGCCTCCATACCGCCCACCCGGCGCTGCTCCCCCGCCGCGTCGCGGATATGCACCGGTCCCACGTCGACGCCGGCCGCACCGTCGCCATCACCACCACCAGCGCCGCGACCGCCTGCGGGATCAACCAGGCCATCCAGGCGCAAAGGCACGGACGGGAGGAACCGGGTGTGGAGCTGGCCGACGGGACCCGAGCGCGCGCCGGTGACCAGATCGCCACCCGCCGCAACGACCCCACCCTGCGCACCACCACCGGCGAAGGGGTCCGCAACCGGCAGGTCTGGACCGTCGACCGAGTCGACGATCATGGACAGCTCACCGTGCGCGCACCCGACCGCGGGACCGTCGAGCTCCCCGCCGACTACGCCGCCCGCCACGTCGAGCTCGGCTGGGCCGTGACCGGCTACGGCAACCAAGGCGACACCGTCGACATCGGCCTCGCCGTGATCGAGCCCGGCACCACCCGCAACCATGTCTACGTCGCCCTCACCCGAGGGCGTGAGGCCAACCACGCCCTCATCCCCGACCCCACCGGCACCCTCGACCCCGCCGACCACCTCACCAAATCCCTCGCCCGGGGCACCGAACGCGAAGCCGCCCTTCCCACCCTCGAACGCCTCCACCACCAAGCCGGCCTCGAACCACCCGAGATCGACCACGTCCTCGGCATCGACCGCTCCTTCGGCCGAGAACGCTGACACCCACCGAGCTACGGCGAGGTCGTGCTCGCGGTCGTGCCAACGGTCGTGGTCAGACCGAAACGCGCCTCCGCGAGCTCATCGCCGCGAATTCGGCGCGAGATTCTCGGGCTTTCGCGGGCCTAGTAAGTCGTCCCCTCGACTACCGATCCGGGACGTTCCCGATGCCCGACTCTCATGCCCCGCCGCCTGCCGTGGTCACCGACGAGGTCAAAGCGCGCTGGATTGAGGCGCAGATGGCGAAGTCGCCGCCCCTCACCGACGACGCCTGGCGCCGGGTGGCCACAATCATCTCCAGGCGACCTCGACCCGCTCAGGATCGAAGCGGTTACCGCGTGTCGTCGCTGGATGCACCACCACGGCGCTCAACAGCGACTCGATGACGGCACGCCGCTGCTCGACGACGAGCGTTGGCCACGCCTCGGTGACATCGGACGGCCGGTGAGCGACCAGGGCCTGCTCCTTCATCCAGGCGCTGCGCTCGTCGCGCAACACGCTGAGGTCGAGCTCCATCTGCGCAACAGCAGGGAACACCACGTCGCTCGACAACTCCCGCCTTGCGAAGGCGGCCATGAGCTCCTCGATGCGTGCTGTCACATCGAGCAACGCTTCCTCCCCCGTCCACGGTTCGACGTTGACCTCGACCTGTCGGTCGGCCAGGTAGGTAAAGACAAGTCCGCTGATGAGGTCGTCGAGCCCCTTGCCCGATGCTGAGAGCCTGCCGCACCCACCAGACGTGGGTGGCTTGCAGGCGTAGTAGAAGGTTCCGTACTTCTTGACCGCGTTGCCGGTGAGGCACCTGCCGCAGAGCGCGCATCGCGCGATGCCCGAGAGCAAGTACTTGCGCCCGCCGCTGTGCGCCTTCCCGCCCCTGGATGGCGATCGAAGAACGGCGCAGACCGCTTCCCAGATGTCCACATCGAGAATGGGCTCATACTTGCCCCGCACGGGCGTCCCGTCCTCTGCTCGCGCGATGCCGCCCTGATGGACGCGGAACCCTGCGAGCCGAGGGCTCAGCATGGCGTTCTTCAGAACGCTCTTGCGCCACGGGTTGCCACGCGTCGTCGTGATCCCAGCGTCATTCCACGCGCGACAGATCGTGTGCAGGCCGACCCCCGCCAAGAGGTCGGCGGCCGCCTTACGAAGAAGCGGCGCCTCCGTACCATCAAGGGACCGCCGATCGGCTTGCCATCCGAACGGTCGGCTGCCACCGACAGGCACCCCGGCGCGAGCCAGCTCGAGGTGCTTGCGAGCCACCCTCCGCGACGTGTCCATGCTCGACTTGTTCGCAAACGCAACCATGACCCGCGCCATGGTCCGACCGTCGGACGCGGACAGATCGATGTCGCTCTGCACAGTGGCGAACAGCAGCCCCGGACGACTGTCGAAGATCACGATCGCGCGCTCAAGGTCCGAAGGCTTCCTAGCAAACCGGTCGAGGTCGTACACGACGACCCCGTCCAACAAGCCGGCCTCCATGGCACCAAGCATCCGCTCGAACTCCGGACGCACCGCCCTCGCCTTGTACGCCGACACGTCATTGTCCCGGAACACGTCAGTGACCGTCCATCCACGCCGCTCGGCAAGGGCGCGGCAGTCTTCCTCCTGGCGTGCGACCCCCAACCCCATGCCGTCGAGGTCCTCCGAGATGCGCACGTAGGCTCCCACCCGGTGACCCATATCAAGACCCCCTTCACGGGCAACCCCGAAGCAGACACCCTCCTGACCGAGAACCCGCTTGCTCTGCTTTGTGGCATGTTG
>VFJN01000185.1 GCA_009886035.1 Actinomycetota bacterium | reverse complement strand
ACGTGGTTCGAGGCCGTGTTCGGGCCGTTTTCCTGCCGGAGCGATCTGCAAGGTGAGGACGAGGTCACTGGAGCCCACATCCGCCAGGGCATCTCGAACCATGGACAGATACCGGCCCTCGATGCGCTCCTTCGCCAGAAATGACGGTACCTCGAGGATCAATTCGCCGCCCTGCAGCGACTTCGCCTGCGTTTCTTGGAAGGTGGTAAGCCAAACCGGTTCCGACACCTGCGCCCGCAAGATTTCAGCGCATTCGTCCCACAACCGCTGTGCCTCGTTCACTCGTAGCGGTGCCTTCTGTTAGGTGGACATCCACAGGACATCCACAACTGTGGAAAAGATTTGACAGGAAGGATCGGCTGGTGTCGCCAACCGCCCACCCTCTGCAGTGATGATGCTCCGGCCACTGGGATGGGGGCCGAGGAAGAAACCGTTTCCCATCCGTGGTGACTGGGTTTTCGAACCGTAGCACCGGCTTTCCCGCTGGGCGCAAGAGACCGGCCAGGATTTTTGTTTGGGCAGTTCAGAGCGTCGCGAAATCCCTCGATGGGTCGCCTTTATGTGGTAACGACCTCCCAGGTTGCCCACCGGAGGCTGTGGCCTCTACGATCCCTCGCGCATCATGTGGCGCCAAAAATTGGCGCGTCGGTGGTGCAACCCGCACGATGTTTGTCGGGCGCCGGGCCACGCTGGTCCAGGCAGCCGAGGAGGCCCTCCCAGTGAAGCGTACCTATCAACCCAACAATCGCCGCCGGGCGAAGCGTCACGGATTCCGTCACCGGATGTCCGACCGGGCCGGGCAAGCGGTGCTGAAGGCCCGTCGCCTCAAGGGCCGTAAGCGCCTCTCGGCGTAGCCGGCCCGATCGGACCGGAGAGGATGACGCCTGCTGTGCAAGAACGTCCTCGGGGTGCGCCGCGTCCGCAATTATGGCGAGTGACGGAACGGGAATCGTTTCAGGACTTGCGCCGCGGTGGTCGGCGAGTGCGGCGGGGTTCGTTGGTGGTCACGTTCTTGGCCCCTGATCCGTCTTCCCCCCCTACCCCCCCTCGGGTGGCTTTTGCCATCGGAACAACGGTCGGCGGCGCCGTCGTGCGTAATCGGATTCGTCGCCGCGTCCGCGCCGCTCTGCGGGGCCTGCTCGTGGTGGATCGCCTCCCGGCGGGCACCTACCTCATTGGCGCGACCACCGAAACGGCACAGATGCCTTGGTCAAAGCTTGTTGCAGCCCTGTCGACCACGATCGATGAGGTGACGCGATGAATCCGGTTGCTCGTGGCCTTCACACTTTGGTGCGGGGATATCGCTGGGTTTTTGCCGGGCGCCCGTCTCCTTGCCGGTTTGATCCCAGTTGCTCCATCTATGCCCTTGAGGCGTTCGAGTGTCACGGCGCTCGGAGAGGCCTATGGATGTCGGTCCGGCGGGTAGCTCGCTGTCATCCATGGGGTGGCATGGGCTGGGACCCGGTT
>VFJN01000040.1 GCA_009886035.1 Actinomycetota bacterium | reverse complement strand
GTGTTCGCGGCGAGTGGTCGTAATGGAAGTCAAGACCGCACTCCCCTACCCCCACCACCCCGGGTTCGCCCAGCAATGCCTCGAGACCGTCGATGCCCTGGCGGGCGTCGTGGGGGTGCACCCCTGCCGTGGCCCACACCACCCCGGGATGGCGCCGGGCGGTGGCGAGGTAGGCGCGCGACTGCTCCACATCACACCCCACGGTGATCAACCGCTCCACGCCGGCGGCGGCGGCCACGGTCACCTGCTCGGCGGCCACCACCGGGTCGAGGTCAAGGTGGCAGTGGTCGTCGATCCAGCGCATCGGGCTACCGTACGACGTCAGGTCGCTAGCGAGAGGGCCCCGACGGTGCCGTGGTGCGACTCAGGCGGAGACTGACCACACCCGCCAAGATCAACACGCCACCCGCGATAGTGAGGTACAGGGACCCGCTCGGCCCGGTCGTCGCCAGCGAGCGCGTAATCACCACCGCCAGCACGGAGGTGGAGACGGGGGGGCTGTTCGTGATGACGAGCGCCGGAATAAGGGTGACCGGCGGCCCGGTGGTGGGGGCGGTGGCGGTGGGGGCGGTGGTGGTGGGTGCGGTGGTAGTACTGGCGGTGGGGGTGGCCCCGCAGGTGCGGTCCACCACGATGACTGGCCCGGGCGAGTCAGGGGAGTTACGGGAGGCGGCATCGAGCAGCACCCCTGGCCAGGGCGTGTACACATAGGCATCGTGTCCGCCCGGGGTGGCGATGAAATGTTCGGCGGGGTTGAAGGTGGACCACTGCGCAGTAGTTCGGGCGGTGAGGCCCGCCACCGTCACATCGGTGCCCTCGAGGGAGAAAGCGGCGTCAAGAGCGGCAAACTCGGTGGGCGCATCGATGATGAAATGCCAGGCCGTCCATCCCTCGACCACCGCCTCTGACGGACACCCCTCCGACGAATCCAGCGAGGCCGCCGTGATGCCTCGTTGCTCGGCGCCAAGGTAGGAGTCGTAGCCGGGACCGAAGACCGCCGCCGTGCCCAGCGCCGAGGCCGGGACCGCCCAGAGACCCATAGCGACCAAGAGTAATCCCGCCAGCAATGCCGATCTGGCGACCACTACTCGACCCGGGCCCGCTGCTGCCATGAACCAACCTTTTTCGTTCCGCTAAAGAGCAGATTCTTAAGGCTAGGTATCCAAGCCCCGAGCGTCAACCAGTGGCCGTAGGGGCGTCGGAAAAACCATCAGAAACGAGAGCGCTCAGCCCACCTCTTCCATCTCCCACGGATCGTCGGGCCGGAGGGGACCGACCTCGATCGACAGTTCGGGGAGGTCTCGTTCTTCCCGCAGACCATCGATGCGGCTCAGTTGGCGTTCGAGTTGGCGACGCCGCGGGCCGGCCACCTCTTCGAGGGCCCGCTGGGCTAGATCGAACCGTTTGGAAACCCCATCGAGGGCGTCGGAGAACTTCGCCCATTGTTCGCCGAACCCCACCAGACATCGAAGGATCTCATCGGAGGTGCGGGTGAGTCGAGTTTGTTCCACCGCCTGGCGGATCACGGCGAGCACCGCAAACAGGCTGACCGGAGAGCACAACACCACCTTCTGGCGTAGGGCGACGTCGATGAGGTCCGGGTCCTGCTCGTGGATGAAGGCCCATACGCTCTCGTTGGGGATGAACAGCAGCACTTCGTCCAGCGTGATGTCGGGATCGATGTAGCCGCGAGTCGACAGCTCCTTCACCCGGTTGCGGACATCGCGCAGGAACGCCTTGGCGGCGGTGGTCCGCTCCCCGTCGGTACCGGCCTCCAAATGCCGCAGGTAGTTGTCGATCGGAAACTTCACATCCATGTGCAGCACCCGCTCCCCGGGGAGCAAGAACGTGACATCGGGAATGGCACCACCGGCGATCGCCGTCTGCTTTTTATAGGTAACCCCCTCCACCATCCCGGCGAGGCGCAACACGTCATCAGCCATGCGCTCGCCCCACTGGCCGCGCGCTTTCGGGCTCGCCAACGCCTCGCGCAGATGCCCGGTGGTCTCGGCCAGCCGAGTGGTAGAGGCGGTAGCTGCCTGGAGACCGGCCACCAGTTGGCCGTGCTGCCGGGCCCCTTCCTGCTGCAGGCGCCCCACCACATCGCCGAGACGTTCCAACTGGGCAGTAAGGCCCTCCACGCGCTTCTCGAAGGTGCTGGCCCGCAGATCCAACTGGCGGCTGCCGCTTTGCATCGAATCCCCCAGTTTTTCGCCCGCCATGCGCGCGGCCATGTCGGCCGCCGCGGTAACGGTGTGCTCGCGCTCGTGGCCGAGGGTGGCCGCCAGGCCAGCCGCTTGCTGCTCGAGGGCGGCGGCCAGACGGGCATCGGCCTGATGGGCACCGGTCCGGGCGGCCGCCAGCCCCGCGACCAGCGCCACCCCCATCACGCCCAGCACACCCACCAAGACGAAGATGACAGAGAGTTCCATGAGCCAATTATGGGTGGCGGGTGTGACAACCCTGGCCGGTCTCCCCTCCGGGGTGGTGGGCAGGGCCGTCGCTCAGGCTCGTAAAGTGAGGGGGGATGGGTACCTGGATACTGCGCCTCGACGATGACCGTCGTGGGGTACGGGTGGCGATCAAAGATCTCATCGATGTGGCGGGCGCGCCCACCACCGCGGCGTGCGCGGCGGTGGCCGCTACCGCCACCGCCGCGGCCCAGGATGCGGAATGCCTGGCGGGGCTGCGTGCCGCGGGGGTGGTCATCATCGGAAAGACCAACCTTCATGAACTCGCCTTCGGGGGCACCGGGGTGAACGCCGCTTTCGGCACCCCGGTGAATCCATTCGACCCGGCGTGCATCCCCGGGGGCAGTTCCAGCGGAAACGCCGTCGCGCTCGCCCATGGTGAGGTGGACATCGCCATCGGCACGGACACTGGCGGTTCGATCCGCACTCCCTCGGCGTGTTGTGGCACCGCCGGGCTCAAGACCACCTGGGGCCGTGTCTCCACCATCGGCGTCTGGCCCCTCGCCCCCTCGCTGGACAGCATCGGCCCGATGGCACGCGATGTGGGCGGCCTGGTGGACGGCATGGCTCTGCTGGAACCCGGATTCGCCGTCGGGGCGACCACGACGGTGATCGGTCGAGTTCGGCTCCCCGGGGTAGATCCGAACATCGAGACGGCCATCGACAACCTGCTCGCCGCCGCCGAAATCACGGTGATCCCCATCACCCTGCCGGGCTGGGACGCGGCGATCGAGGCCGGACGGGCCATCCTCCAGTACGAGGCGTGGCAGCAAAACGGACCCCTGTACGACCACCACCGCGCCGGGTTGGGCCCGGACATCCAAGCGCAACTGCGCCAGGCCCAGGCCGTGACCGGGGCCACCTATCGCGAGGCGTTGGTTCACCGAACGCGATGGCGATCCGAATTAGCGGCCGCCTTCCAGCAGGCCCCGGTTCTGGGCTGGCCCTCCATGGTGGAGTTCCCACCTCGCATCGACGCCCCCACCCCCAATACCCGCCGCTCGAACATCGCCGTCAACCTCGCCGGTCACCCCAGCCTCGCCCTTCCCATTCCCGCCGTCGGGCGTTTCCCGGCCAGTCTGCAACTCGTCGGCCCCGATGACAGCGAGGACCGACTGTGTGGCACCGGCTTGGTCCTCGAAGCCGCCGCCGCCACCGTGCGCTCCGCCTGAGGGCCGACACCGGCAACCAACGCGGCGCGACGGGCGGGGATGGTGGGCCGATACCCTCGCAGGGTGACCCACATTCGTATCGGCACGATCCTGGCCGCTTCCCCCGAGGCGGTATGGGCCGACGTCAGCCAGATTGCCAGCCACGTCGACTGGATGGCCGACGCCATCGCCATTCGTTTCACCTCGCTCACCACCGCCGGGGTGGGAACCACCTTCGAGTGCAAAACCAAAATCGGTCCGTTCAAACTGACCGACGTGATGGAGATTACCGAGTGGGAGCCGGCGCAGGTGATGGGGGTTCGTCATTCCGGGGTGGTCACCGGCACCGGTCGCTTCACCCTGCAGCCGGTAGCCGGGGGAGGCACCGCCTTCGAGTGGAGCGAAACCCTGGTGTACCCGATCTGGCTGGGCGGCCCGGTGGGGGCCTTCCTCGCCGCCCCGGTACTGCGCTGGGTTTGGCGTCGCAATCTGGCCCGCTTGGCCGCCCGCTTCTAAGCCCGCCCGCTACCCCGCGCCCGCGAGGACGATCGAGGCACCACCAGCCACCACCCCAATGGCCGCCACTGCACCCAGGATCAGCGTGGGGTCCTTCAGCACGCGCGGACCAAAGTCGGTCAGGACCCAACCGGCGAGGAAACCGACGATCAGGCCACCTATATGCCCCCCCACGGAAATGTTGGGCACGGCAAAAGTGAAGACGAGGTTCACCATGATGGTGGCCCCCAGCCCGGAATCCATGATGCTGATGCCCCGAGCGCGGAACACCGCCACCGCCACGCCCATGAGCCCGAACACCGCTCCCGAGGCTCCCACCGTGAAACTGGTGGGATCGATAATCATCACCCCCAGGGACCCCCCGAGCATCGCCACGAAATAGAGGAGTACGAACCGACCTCGGCCCACCACCGGCTCGAGCAACTGCCCCAATCGGTAGAGCACAAACATGTTGAACGCCAGATGCAAAAAGTTGACATGCAAGAACCCCGAGGAGACGAGCCGATACCACTCGCCGCTGGCCACCCCGAAGGCCAATGGCCCCTGCCGCCCCGAAAACAGGCCACCGTCGCGGATGAACGCTTCCTTCGTATTGCCGCCGGAACCAAGGCCAAGGAGAAAGACCATCACGTTCATCCCGATCAGCGTGAAGGTGGCCACCGGCCGTTGCGGCATCAGGGAGCGGGCACTGATCACCTTCTGGGCGCCCTGCTTCGTGCATTCAGGGCAGTGGAAACCCACCGATGCCTGGTGCATGCAGTCGGGACAGATCGGCCGATCACAGCGCTGACAGATCACGCCCGCCCGACGATCCGGGTGGCGGTAACAGGTCTGCACGGCTGTATCCACGACTCCGCAGGCTACCGGGATCGCCTCTCGATGAGAGGCCAGGGCCCGCCCCACCGGCGCGTTTTACGGATATGTCGGCATCGACACACAATCTTCATGCAACCTTCTCGGCCAGGGCGAGTCTGAACCGGCGAGTGGAGAACTCATCCCCGCCCTTAGGAGGTCGGAATGTATAGCTTCGCAATTGTGGCCCTGTTGGCCCTTGCTACCTTGAAACTGGTGGACTTTGTCGTCGACAACGTGCCGGGCATCGAGCGGTTCCGCTCCCTCGGCACCTTCGTTGTGGGCATCGGATCCGTCTGGATTCTGGACTACTCGCTCTTCGAAGGCTTCGGCATCGCGGTGCGCGATCAGCGCACTGGCTTGTGGATGACCGGGTTCCTCGTGGCGGGCCTGACCGTCGCCTGGCGAGCCATGTTCGCCTGGCTCACCCATGAGCGGGCCGCCGGAGACGAGACCCTCGGCGTGCAGTCGCCGATACGCCGCGTCGCCTAGTTTCATCAGGAAGTGCTAACCGCCGGAGGGCGGGTCGCGCGAGCGATCCGCCCTCCGGCGCGTTCGGACCCGGAGGGCACCAAGGACCCGGTTGGCGCCGCGTTGTCAGCGCGGGGCGGGCGAACCGGGGTGGTCAAGAACGAACCAGGAGAACCCGTGCGGGGCCAGCGGAATGACGTAGGGCGCCTCGCTGATGGGCGGGAACGCCACCCCGTCGATGACCTCGACGGGAACCTGGCCGGCGAAGGCGGGCAGCATCAACTCGCCGCGTTGCCGAGCCCGGCTGAGGTTATGAACACACAGCACGCTCTGGTGTTCGTCACGACGTAGATAGGCCAGGACCGCCGGATTCTCGGCGGGAAGCACCACGAGAGCGCCGGTGCCAAACACGGGATACTCCCGACGCACCTGGAGAAGCCGTCGCAGCCAATGGAGGAACGACGACGTATCGCGTTGCTGGGCCTGCACGTTCACCGTGGCGAAGCCATAGACCGGATCCTCCACCGCCGGCAGGTAGAGATCTGTCGCCTCCGCTTTGGAAAAACCCCCGTTGGGGTCCGGCGTCCACTGCATCGGGGTGCGCACCGCGTCTCGGTCGCCCAACAGGATGTTGTCGCCCATCCCGATCTCATCGCCGTAGTAGAGCACCGGACTCCCCGGCAGCGACAACAGCAGGGCATGGAAGAGACGGGCGAGGGTTTCGTTATTGTCCAACAGGGGGAACAAGCGGCGGGAAATGCCCACGTTGCGGCGCATACGTGGGTCGCTGGCGTACTCGGCGTACATGAAGGCACGCTCCTCCTCAGTGACCATCTCGAGGCTGAGTTCGTCGTGGTTGCGCAGGAAGATCCCCCACTGGCCGCCATCGGGAATCGGCGGAGTAGCCGCCAAGATCTCGGTAATGGGATGACGGTCTTCGCGCCGCACCGCCATGAACAGGCGCGGCATGAGCGGGAAGTGAAAGCACATATGACATTCATCGCCGTCGCGGCCGAAGTAGTCCACCAACTGTTCGGGCCGTTGGTTGGCTTCGGCCAATAACACCCGGCCCGGGTAGTGCTCGTCCACCAGCCGCCGGAGGCGCCGCAAGTACGCATGGGTTTCGGGGAGGTTCTCGCCGCTGGTGCCGTCCTGCTCGAAGAGGTACGGCACGGCGTCGAGGCGAAACCCATCCAGGCCCAAATCCAGCCAAAACCGCACGACGTCGAGCATGGCATCGGCCACGTCGGGGTTGTCGTAGTTGAGGTCGGGCTGATGGTGGAAGAAGCGGTGCCAGAAGTACTGTCCCCGCACCGGGTCGTACTCCCAGTTCGATGTCTCCGTGTCGACGAAAATCACCGAGGCATCGCTCCAGCGGTGGTCGTCGTCGCCCCACACGTACCAGTCGGCCTTGGGGTTCGTCTTGTCCTGGCGGCTCTCCTGAAACCAGGGATGCTGGTCAGAGGTGTGGTTGAGCACCATGTCGGCGACGACGCGCATCCCCCGCTGGTGCGCTTGGTCGATCAACTCACGAACATCATCGATGGTTCCGTAATCGGGTAGCACCCGATAGAAATCGGCGATGTCATAGCCACCATCGCGCAGAGGTGAGGAGAAGAGCGGAAGCATCCAGAGGCAGTCGATGCCGAGCCACTGGAGATAGTCGAGCTTTTCGATCAGGCCCCGGATATCGCCAGACCCGTCACTGCCGGAGTCGAAGAACCCGCGCACGAATACCTCGTAGAAAACGGCGTGCTGATACCAGCGCGAGTCGATGGGCTCGATGGGGAGCGTCATGGCTGGCTTCAGGTGCCGGTGAAGTGGGCGTGCCCGGGACCGAACTCCAGGAACGACTGCACCCCGATGCGGGCATCGTGGGTGCTGAACACCTCGGCGAAGAGTTGCTGCTCCAGGTCAAGGCCACCGTGGAGAGTGATGTCCAGGCCCCGGTCGATGGCCCGTTTGGCGAATCCTTGGGCCACCACTGCTCCGGCAGCCAGGGCGGCGGCGCGCGCCACGGCCCGGTCGAATACCTCGGCGGCTGGCACCACCTCATCCACCAAACCCATCGCCAACGCCTCCTCGGCCCGCACCTGTCGCCCGGAAAAGATCAGGTCCTTCGCTCGGGCCGGGCCCACCAATCGGGCAAGGCGTTGCGTGCCGCCGCCCCCGGGAATGATCCCCAGGAGGATCTCCGGTTGTCCAAGTTTGGCCTTATCACTGACGATCCGGAAGTCGCAGGCGAGCGCCAACTCGCAACCCCCGCCGAGGGCGAATCCGGAAATAGCGGCGAAGGTGGCCCGGGGAATGTCGGCCACCGCGTTCAGGGCCCTCAGGAAACACTGCCCGATCAACTGGGCCTCGGCCCGGGTGATGACCTCCTCGGGCGCTTCCACCGAACGGAACTCGGAAATCTCGGCCCCGGCGGCGAAGATGCGGTCGCCCCCGGTGACCACCACCGCGCCGGGAGGATCGTCCCGCAAGGCCGAGGCGGCCACTTCCAACTGATGGAGCAGCTCCATCGACAGGGCGTTCACTTTGGGGTTGTCGAGGCGCAAGACGGCGACGCCGTCAACTCGGCGCTCTACGGTGACAAGGGGCAGCGGCGACATGGCCGGGACGCTACTCGGGGAGAAGCAGTTGCCCGGCGGCGGTCCACGGGTCGATCGTTCGATTGACCACGGCTTCGGTCAGCTCATCGAGCGCCACCCCGGCGGTGGCCTGGGCCCGCTCGAGCAACAGCGCCATCAGAATGCGGGTGAGTTCAGCCCCCACTCGGGCGGCGCGACGCGACGCCAGGGTGTTGGTCGCTTCTAGGTGGGCTCGGTGGGCCCCGATGGCCTCCCATAATTCTTGGACACCGCCACCGGTGAGCGCGGTGGTGGTCACCACCGCGGGTCGCCACCCGCCGGCGTCGGTGAGATCCAGCATCCGTTCGAGGTCGCCGCGGGTTTCCTCTACCCCCGGGCGGTCTGCCTTGTTGATCACAAACACATCCGCAATCTCCAACAAACCGGCCTTGTTGGCCTGTACGGCATCGCCCCAGCCGGGGTTCACCACCACCACGGTGGTGTCGGCGGCTTCCGCCACCTCCACCTCCACCTGCCCAACGCCCACCGTTTCGATCACCACCCACGGCCAACCCGCGGCATCGAGCACTCGCACGGCTTCGAGGGTGGCCAGGGAAAGACCGCCGAGATGCCCGCGAGTGGCCATGGAGCGGATGTACACCTGCGGATCGCTGATGTGGTCGGCCATGCGCACCCGATCCCCGAGGATGGCTCCGCCCGAGAACGGCGACGAAGGATCTATCGCCAGCACCGCGATGGACTCCCCCGCCCCCCGCGCCTGCATGATCAACGCATTGGTCAGGGTGGACTTGCCCGCGCCAGGCGCGCCGGTGACCCCCGCGGTGTAGGCCTGTCCGGCCAACGGATGGGTGCACCGTCCCACCTCCCGAGCCAACGGACCGCCGCGTTCCACCAACGTCAGCAAACGCGCCAACGCGGCGCGGTCGCCAGATCGGGCGCGTTCGACAAGGTCAACAGGGTCATCGGCCATGAGTAACCAACGCTACCGAATCGTCAGAGCGACACCGGGGTGCCATCGAGCAGGGTCTCCCCGATATTGACCACCTCGGTAACGCCTTCCACGCGGTCCTTGAGAATCCGCTCGATACCTGCCTTGAGGGTGACGGTGGAAGCGGGGCAACTCACACAGGCCCCTACGAGTTCAACCTGCACAATCCCGGTGGCGGCATCGGCGCCGCGCAGGAAGATGTCTCCGCCGTCGGCCTGGATGGCCGGACGGATGGCGTCGATGGTGGTTTGCACCTTCTCTTCAAACACGGGGACTCCTTCAGGGACAACGGCCATGATCGCGCCCGCGGGCGGCGCCGGACCACTTCATCATCGTCAACCCCCCCGGCCCGGCCGGTGTTCCCACGCCCCGACCCCCTACGATCGGCCCATGCCATCGGTCCCGGCCCGCCCCAATGCCCGGCGGCGCGTTCTCCACCGAGCCGGATTCGGGTCGCTCGCCTCGGCGGTGGCCGTCATGGCGATGGCCTCACCGGCGGGGGCCCACAGCAGCGGCGGCGGGGGCCTCCCGGAACCTCGGGTCCTCGGCTTTGGGGCCGTGGCCGCCCTGGCCATCGGGGCAGCGCTGGTGGGGGCATGGTGGCCATCGGCTCGGCTCGCCCGTTTCCACCCCGCCGAAGCCGAGCCCGCCCCCGATACCCCGCTCGCCGGCGGGGTGCTGGGCATCATCGGGTTGGCCCTCGTGCTCATTACCGCACTGGCCGGTCTCCCTACGCAGGCCGCCAACCCCGCGCCGTGGGCTGTGGGGGTCGTGTTCTGGGTGGGCCTGCCCTTGAGTTGTGTGCTCTTCGGGGATGTGTTCCGGTGGATCAACCCCTACGCCACCGCGGTCCGACTGCTCACCCTCCGTACCCGCCGCCCCGCCGAACGAACCGCGCCCCCGTGGGTGGCGGCGGCCTTTCTCTTCAGCTTCATCTGGTACCTCCTCGCCTACTACCGCCCGGGCTCACCCCGGGCCCTGGCGATGTTTCTTACCCTCTACTCGGCGGCGGCAGTGGCGTCCGGGTGGCGGTGGGGGTACCGATGGCTAGCCACCGGAGAGGGTTTCGGGGCGCTGTCGTCCACGGTCGCTCGGCTCTCGCCCGGGGGCGCTCGGGGACCGCTGCCGCCGGGAGTGGCGCCGCTTATGACGGTGTGGCTCGGCGGCGTCGCCTTCGACCTGGCGGGGTCATCGAACCGGTGGATCAATGTTCTCGGCTCCAGTCGGGGCTGGGGCCGGACCCTGCTCGACACCGCCGGCCTGGCCTGGATGACCGGCATGGTGGCGGCGCTCTATCTCCTCGTGGTGTGGGTGGCCGAACGCGGTCAGACCCTCCGGCTGGCGGCACCTCTGGGAGTGGCCCTCATCCCGTTAGCCACCGGTTGGTTCCTCGCCCACGATCTCTCGTTGCTGCTGACGGAGGGACAAAACGCCCTCATCCTTGCCTCGGACCCGCTCGGGCGAGGCCACGACCTCTTCGGGACCGTCAACGGCACCATCGACTACGGGTTGCTCACCCAGAGTTGGCTTCGCTGGACCGAGTTGGCTCTGGCGGTGGTCGGCAATCTGGCGGCACTCGTCGTGTTTCACGACACCGCCCTCTCGCTCGTGACCCGCCCCCATGCGGTGCGCGCCACGATGGTCATGGCGGCCCTCCTGAGCGCCACGATGGGCGCCGGTATCGCACTGGTACTCGGGTGACGACACCGATGGCGCGCTGGGCACTGGTCCTGGGCCACCAAGGCGGATGGGACGAGTTGGGGCTCGCCCTCATACCGCTGGCGATCTTCGCCGTGCTCCTGGCCCTCGCCACCCGTCGCGCCACCCGTTTCCAGGAGGAAGAAGACAGCCCGGCCGAGACCGTCGACCCGCCTCCGTCCGACGAACCCGCCGCCCGCTAAGTTCCCCTCCCCCCGTGCCCCTCCTCGTTCGCACCGTCCCGCCGCCGGTCCTCGACCTCGCTCACCAACCGCGCCACGACGTGGTGGTGGAGATCGCCGACGGCCCCGACCGGTTTGTCGCCGCCTCAGGACCGTTTACGACCTACGAGCGGACGTTGCACACCGGGGCCGACGCGACGGTGGAAGAACACATCAACTACGAGGTGGCCCCCCTCGTATGGGGGCCCTTCCCGTGGCTCTATCGGCGGGCCCTCGCCGGCCCGGTCACCCCCGGACACCACCCCTGGTGGTTCCCACCAGAGACCACCGATGCCCGCGGGGCCACCGTGATGGGCGGCCTCACCCTACTGGCGGTGATCCTGGGCTATCTGAGTTCGGTACTCACCCAAACGATCACCTTCGCCGCCGAGGAGTTCGGTGCCGGTAAGCCCGCCCAGGGCGCCACGCTGGCGGCCGTGCGTATCGGGGTGCTCGGCGCCCTGGCCCTCGCCGCCCTCGCCGACCGGCGCGGTCGCCGGCGGGTGCTGCTGTGGGCCACCACCACCGCCTGCGGGCTCTCCGCGGTCAGCGCCCTCGCTCCCGATCTCGTGACCCTGGGCATCTTGCAAGCGCTGGTGCGGGGCGCGGTCACCGCCGCGATCATCCTGCTCACCATCGTGGCCGTCGAAGAAATGCCTTCGGGATCGCGCGCCTTCGGGATCAGCCTGTTGTCGGTCACGGGCGCACTGGGGGCAGGTCTGGTGCTCTTCGCCCTCCCCATCGCCGACACCAGCACGAAGGGCTGGCGACTGATCTTCGTGCTCCCCCTGCTGTTCCTCCCGGTGATCCTGCGTATTGCCCGGGTCCTGCCAGAGAGCCAACGTTTCATGGTTGCTCATGCTCGCGCTCGGATCAAGGGCCATGGCCGCCGCCTTGGGTTGCTGGCGACTTCGGCCTTTCTGCTCGCCTTGTTCACGGCGCCGGCTTCACAGTTGATGAACGAGTTCCTCCGCAACGAACGCGGCTTCAGCGCGGCGCGCATCAGTCTGTTTCTCCTGCTCACCAATACCCCCGGGGGGATTGGCATCGTGATGGGCGGTCGACTCGCCGATACCCGCGGCCGTCGCCAGGTTGGAGCCATCGGCACCATCGGGGGTGCGTCGTTCACGGTGGCGATGGTCCTCGCGCACGGTTGGCCCATGTGGGCGCTGTCAGTGATGGGATCGGTGACCGGGGCGATGGTGATTCCTGCTCTCGGTGTCTTTGGACCGGAGCTTTTCCCCACGTCGCTCCGAGGAAAAGCCAACGGCATCATCACCATCGTGGGGGTGGGAGGCAGCGTGGTGGGCCTCCTAGTGGCCGGGGTTCTCTCGGCCCGGTGGGACGGCCTGGGCCCCGCCCTCACGGTCCTGGCCATCGGGCCGATGACTATGGCCGCCTTGGTGTTGGTGGCCTATCCGGAAACGGCCCATCGCGAACTCGAGGACATCAATCCGGAAGACCGACTGCCGCCGCCGTCCTGATCTCCGGGAGGCGCCCCCCCACTGGTAAGATTCGGCCGTGAACAACCGTCACCGCACCCGTCGAGCCGCCCTCCTCAGCGCGGTTACCGCGGCCCTCCTGCTCTTCGGGGCCTGCGGAGGGCAGCCCCCGAAAGTCAGCGAAACAAGCGCCACTCCGACCACCACCGCCACCACCGTGGTCGCCGAGCCCCGGTCGGGGGTCACCATCCCCGCCGTGGCCGCCCAGGCCAAGGGCAAGTCGATTCAGATTTTCGACGACGCCACCATCGCCACCCCCACTGAGCGGTTCGCCAACGGCGTGATCACGGTCAAAGAAGCCACCTCGGCAGCGGGCATCCCGCTCGTGTTCCTCGTAAAGGGGGTGGGGCCGGAAAAGGGCCGTTATGAGGTGTACCTGCCCCTGCGCCCCAACGGCAGCACCGGGTGGGTGACGGCCGACGATGTGAAGGTGTCGAGCATCAACTACCGCATTGAGATAAGTCTCTCCAATCATCGCATCCGCGTGTTCGCCGGCGAGGAAATCGTGGTGGATGAACCTGTGGGGGTGGGCCGCGCCGACCGACCCACCCCGGGCGGGATCTACTACGTGAAGGAACTCCTCCGGCCACCGGAGCAGAACGGTCCGTACGGCCCCTACGCCTACGGACTGTCGGGCTATTCCAACGTGCTCACAAGTTTCAACGGGGGCACCGGTGTGCTCGGCATCCACGGCACCAACGAGCCCGAGGCCCTGGGCACCGACGTGTCGAGTGGGTGCATCCGCCTCGACAACAAGGTGATCACCAGAATCGTCGAGGAGATCGGCATCCCCCTCGGCACCCCGGTGGAAATCCTCCCCTGACCCGGTTGGTCGAGACTCACGCGGACCGGGCGGAGCTCCACGGACCTTTGATCCACTGAGCGACAGTGGCCGCAATGAAGCCATCTTCACCCCGCAGATCATGGCCCTTGCCCTCCACCCACACATGGGTAACCGGCCCAGGGATCACGGCGGTGTGGTGCTCGAGTTCGGCGGGGGTGCCGAACGGGTCCTTGGTGCCGGAGACAAACAGACACGGCATCGCCAGCGCGGGCAGATGGTCGATGCGGAGTCGATCAGGCTTTCCCGGCGGGTGCAGCGGGTAGGAGATGAGCACCAAGGCGGCGGCGGGAAGGCCCTCGGCCGTCGCCATCGAACAGATCCGTCCGCCCATGGAGCGACCGCCCAGCACGATGCGGCGGCGTGCCACCCTTGCTTCCCTCGCCAGTCGAGCGGCCTCCTCCACCACGCACGCCACCAAGGTCGGGGCACGATCGGGGGCCCGACGACCTTGCCGGCGATAGGGAAAGTCGCGTCGGTGGACCGCCATGGGCGCCAGCGCCTGCTCGATAGCCACGAGGCTGGGGTGATCGGCTGAACTTCCCGCCCCGGGGAAAAACAGCGCCGCCCCCACCCATGGCTTGGGTGCCGTCACGAAGCGAGCAGGATGCGCCGCGCCTCGGTGAGATCGGCGATCCGCTGGGCGGCATCCCCCCGATCTCCCCCGTGGTCGGGGTGAGCGTGGCGCAACAGATGGCGAAACTGGTGCTGCAGGGAAGACCGGCTGGGCACCTCGCCGAGGTCGAGGACCCCCAGCGCCCATTGGACCGGATCCTGCCCACCGGCGTGGGATCGGGGGTGGCCCCGCTCCCGACCCGAGAGGTGGCTCACGAAGCGCCCGTCGAGGGCACCCGACCAACGCATGCCCTTACGGATGCCATCCATCACTTGACCCCGCGATCCCACCGGCAACTGTCCCGCCGAGTAGACCGCCGCCAGAATGTGCTGAGCGGCCGCCCCATTTTGGGCAAACTCGAATTCGAGGTCTTCGCCGCCCCCGATCAGTTGATGGACACTGCGGGTGAGGCCCACGCGGTCCTGCTGGAACCGGTACCGCAGACGGGGCTGCGGGATCCGCACCCCCTCTTGGAGTTGCAGGGTTAAACGGTCGAGGTCGTCGAAGAGGTCGGGGTCGAGGAGGGGAATGAAGTTGGCCACGATCCCCGCCAGCAGCATCCCGCCGAAGCCGGGGGCGGGAACGACGGAAAGATTCTGCCGCCCGAGCGCCACGCGGCGCGTCGGCGCGATGGGACGCGAATGGAAGACCTCTAACTCGGCCAGGATCACCCCCCCAATCTATCGGCCCCGAGTCGGTTCGCCCCGACCGGCGATGCTCTAGATAAAGGGCCGGAGGTGGTCCCGCAGGGCCCTGGCGAGAGCGGACACGTCGTCGTCGTCGCCCCCGGCTGTCTCCATCGTCGCGACCACCGCCTGGGCTTGACTCATCACGCCCTTCCACCACGCGGCATCCATGCCGTAAGGGGCGCCCTGCACCACGCCCTGGGCCACCGCCCCCGACAGCGCATTACGTCCGGCGTGGTCACTGGGATCTCGGGCCAGGCGATCGGCGGACACGAACATTTCACTCATCACATCGATGCCGCCATCGGCAGGAAGCACCACGGCGAGGGGGTCCAGAACCACCGTCACCAGTTCGTCGGTGCGCTCTTCATGCATCGCATCGACGAAGAGTTCGTTTTCGTCGAGTTGGTACGCGATGCCTTCGACCTCGAGGAAGTCCATCAGTTGTTTGCACCGGTCGTCGTCCCACTCCGTGAGGTCGTAGCCAACCGTCCCCGCTGCCATTTCCGCTTCGACATCGTCGAGGTCGGCCTCCACCTGGTCCATCACCCGTTCGGTCCAGGCATCGTCGGCACTCGCCACCACGACGGTGGCCCCTTCCCAGCGATGGGGCACCCCGAGTGTCTCCATCCGTTCCTGGAGAATGCGGCGGTCCTGCTCACTCCACTCATCGAGCACGTATTCCGTCTCCGACGGGGGTCCACCACCCATCTCGCCCATCCCGGCGATGGACACCTCCCCGCGCTCTTCGTCTTCTTCGCCACCACCGCGTGCCAGTAGTCCCATGCCCCTAGCCTCGCGCGAGTGACGCCGGGGGTGGTGCCGCTGAAGCCACCCGCCTCCGTCTTGTACCCTGGGGCATGACCGAGAAGCAGCGCCCCGACCGGAACCTTGCCCTCGAACTGGTGCGCACCACCGAAGCCGCTGCCTTAGCCGCCAGTCGCTGGATGGGCCGAGGCGATAAGAACGGTGCCGATGGGGCCGCCGTCGATGCCATGCGGATCGTGCTCGACACCGTCCCGATGGACGGCATCGTCGTTATCGGCGAGGGTGAGAAGGACGAAGCCCCCATGCTTTTCAACGGGGAGCGTCTGGGTGATGGCAGCCCGATGCACACCGACATCGCCGTGGACCCCATCGATGGCACCACGCTCACGGCGTTGGGCCGCGGCGGTGCCATCGCCGTGATCGCGGTGTCCGAGCGGGGCACGATGTTCGATCCGGGCCCCTGCATGTACATGGAGAAGATCGCAGTGGGGCCGGATTGTGTGGGCGTCATCGATATCACCCGCACCGCCACCGACAATCTCATCGCGGTGGCCAAGGCCAAGGGTTCCGCCGTGCGCGACCTCACCGCCGTCATTCTCGACCGCCCTCGTCACGAGGAACTCATCGCCGAGGTACGCGCCGCCGGTGCCCGAATCCGCCTCATTCCCGATGGCGATGTCGCCGGCGCCATCTCCACGGCGTGGAACGACTCCGGCGCCGACATCCTGCTCGGCATAGGGGGCACCCCCGAGGGCGTCATCACCGCCGCGGCCCTCAAGTGCATGGGCGGCGAGCAGCAGGGCCGTCTTTGGCCCCGTAACCAAGACGAGCGAGCGGCGGCCATCGCGGCCGGCTACGACCTCACCAAGGTGCTCACCATCGACGACCTGGTGGCCGGCGACAACTGCTTCTTTTCCGCTACGGGGATCACCGACGGCGAACTCCTCAAGGGCGTGCACTACGACAGTCGGGGCGCCAGCACCCAGTCGCTCGTGATGCGTAGCAAGTCCGGCACCGTTCGCCAGGTCAACGCTCGTCACCGCCTGGCCAAACTGAAAAACTACGCCGCCATCGACTTCGAGTAGCCCCGGGTGAACTAGCTGCCGGTGATGATGGCCTGACGCTGCTCAACGTCATGCTGCGCCGAGGCCACGGCCTCGAGGCCCGGGAGGGTGAGCCAAGGACCGCCATCCACGCGATATTCCGGCGCCAAATGAATAGCGGCGGCCACCGGGTATGACCCATGGCGCTGGTAGCCGTGCTGCACGGTTGACGGGGCGGGATAGGCCCGGCCCAGATCGCCGATCCGCTCATGGCCGTCGCCGAAGTTCCAGACCACCGAGCCTGAGAACATCCGCACATCGATCGTGACACCAAAGGCAGTGATCGGGGGGGCGGTGGCGAGGCCGGTGAATCCGTCAATCCAGAACCAGGAGCGCAGGCCCACCAGGCCCCGGATGGTCGGGTTCACCCCGATGCGGACCTGGGGTACCAACACGTCCTTCACGTAGCGCGACGCTTCGGCAGCGGCCACCGCATCCAAATCCACGATGTCCGACGTAGCCACCCAGATCCCACGAAGGATGGTGCCGTTGCAGACCAGCAACGCGAACCGGTCATCGGGATTCCGCTTCGGACTCACCAGCAATCCGTAGGGCGCCTCCGACAGGTCCGGTGAGAAGATCACCGTCCAGGTACAGCCCGAGGACGAGCCCGAGGGGCCGGAGGGTCCCCCGCCCGATACCGCCCCCACGCGGTAGAACCCCCCACTTTTGATCACCGTCACCCGTACCCCGCCGTCGATGGTGCCGGCACCGGCACCGGGGTTACCGCCACTCTCCTGTGCCCCCGCTCCCCCGGTCACCCCCAGCAGGAGGGCCACCGCCACCACCAGGCTCCCCGTCGCCCAGCGTTTCATCAGGCGACCCGAGGCGCGTCGGTGGATCTACCCGCCGCCGCCGATTCCTGGGCAACGGCGCGGCCTGCTCGAGATACTCCCGCCGTCCGCACGAGCCCAACGGTAGAACCAACCGGGCCGCGGGCGCAATGGTCACCGCCGGTGAGCGGAGGGCTACGGGGCCCGCCAGGAGGTGCTCTGACAGTTCGCGTTGCGAGCCGC
>VFJN01000064.1 GCA_009886035.1 Actinomycetota bacterium | reverse complement strand
GTGGCCTCACAGGTCACCGGCAGACCGGCGGCCTTGGCGGCCTGCACCATGGCGATCGAACCGGCAGTGGACAGGTGCTGGAAGTGCACGCGAGTGCCGGTGAGACGGGCCAGGGCTAGATCCCGCATCACCATCAACTCTTCGGCCTCGGCGGGCTGGCCGGGGATACCAAGGCGGGCGGACCATTCGCCTTCGTGCATGTGTCCGCCGGCGGCGAGGATGGGGTCCTCACAGTGCTGGGCGAGGATCACCCCGGTGGGTAGGCCGCTGGCGTATTCCATGGCTCTCCGCATGAGGCGGGCATCAGCCACCCCGGCCCCGTCGTCGGTGAAGAAGCGCACGCCGAGGGCAGCCATCTCCCCCAACGGGGCCAGTTGCTCGCCACCGCGTCCCACCGTGATGGCGCCCGAGGTGCGAACGTCGCAGGGGGCGGACCGTGAAAGTTCGAGCACCTCCTGCACGATCCCGGCGTGGTCGATCGCCGGGATCGTATTCGGCATGGCCAGGATGCACGTGTAGCCGCCGAGGGCGGCGGCGCGGGCCCCGGTTTCAATCGTCTCGGCCTCTTCCTGACCGGGTTGGCGCAGATGGCTGTGCAGGTCCACCAGGCCCGGGCTCACGACACAGCCGGCGGCGTCGAGCACGGTGTCGCCCGGCAGGTCGGAACCCACCGCCGCGATCAGGCCGTCTTCGCCGATCACCACATCGGCCATGCGCTCCCCGGTGGAGTCGATGACCCGGCCTCCTTTGATCACGATCGTCCCCATCAGCCCGTCACCCCCACCGATGACTTCGGATCGGCGGCGGGCTCATGGGGGTGACTTCGATCAGGGGCCTCCTCGGCGGCTTCGGGGTCGAGGACCTTGTCGACACCTTGGCCGAGCAGGAGATACAACACCGCCATCCGGGTGGCGACACCGTTGCGCACCTGATCAACAATCATCGACTGGGGGAGGTCGGCCACTGCGGCGCTGATCTCCACCCCTCGGTTCACCGGCCCGGGGTGCATGATGAGCGCATCGTCGCGCATGGTGTCCACTCTGCGCATCGTGAGGCCGTAGCGGCTGGTGTACTCACGCAGGGAGGGAACGAGGTGCTCGGTCATGCGCTCCTGCTGCATGCGTAGCAGGCCCACCACATCGAGGCTCGGCAGAACGGCGTCGAGATCGTGGCTCACCGCGACAGGCCATCCCTCGAGCGACGGCGGCAGCAAGGTCGGCGGGGCTACCAGGGTCACCTGCGCGCCCAGGGCGGTGTAGGCCAGCACATCGGACCGGGCCACGCGACTGTGTTTCACGTCGCCCACGATGCCGATGTGCATACCCTCGAGCGACCCCCGTTCCGCTCGGATGGTGTAGCTGTCCAGCAGGGCCTGCGTGGGGTGTTCGTGCCATCCGTCGCCGGCATTGATGATGGGCACCCGATCCTCGAGCCACCGGGCGATCTGCCAGGGCACCCCGGCGGAGCCATGCCGCACCACGATGGCGTCGACGCCCATCGCCTCGATGGTGAGCACCGTGTCGCGGAGCGACTCCCCCTTCTTCACTGCCGAGGACGACACACTGAAGGTCATCGTGTCGGCCGAGAGGCGCTTGGCGGCCTGCTCGAAACTCAGTCGGGTACGCGTGGAGTCTTCGTAGAACAGCCACACCACGTTCTTTCCCCGGAGGGCCGGAACCTTCGGGATCGAGCGCCGCGACACCTCCACAAAGGAGTCGGTGAGTTGGTGAAGTTGTTCGATGTCAGCCCGGTTCAAGTCGGCGATGGACAGCAGGTGAGTCATGGCTTCACCACCTCCCCGAGGTCAACGCCCGTCGGGCTCACGTTCACAACCTCGTCGCGGCGGGTGGGAAGATTCTTTCCGATGTAGTCCGGTCGGATCGGCAACTCCCGATGACCGCGATCAACCATCACCGCCAACTGCACCGACCGAGGGCGCCCGTAGGCGTTGAGTGCATCTAGGGCCGCTCGAATGGTGCGGCCGGTGAAGATCACGTCGTCTACTAGGACCACGGTGGCGCCATCGATGTCCATGGGAATGTCGGTGACGGCCTCGGGGAGTACCGGACGAATCCCGATGTCGTCCCGAAACAGCGCCACATCAAGGGTGCCGATCTGGGGGCTGCGCCCGTCGATCTCGGCGAGGGCCTCGGCAAAGGCTTCGGCCATTTCCACCCCGCCGGTCTGAAGGCCCACGAGCACTACGCCATCGAGGCCGTGGTTGTGCTCGATGATTTCATGGGCCATGCGCCAGACGGCTCGCCGCACATCGTCGCCGTCCATCACCTGGCTCCGGGCAACAAAAACGCCCCCAAAGGGGGGCGTGGAGCGTCGTTCGCGTTCGGCCATCAGCCGGTTTCCTTTCTGCCGTCCGGGCCTCACGGGACCCGCTTAACGTCAGAAGGGGATCATAGCACCGACGCCGTCTCCCCTCACCATGGCTCAGCGATACTCGGCCCGGCGCCGGCCGCCGGGACGCCGTTAGTTCGGGCGTACCTGCGTAGCGATCTTGGCCAGCAGACCGTTCACGAACCGGCCGCTGTCGTCCGTAGAAAAGCGGGAAGCCAGTTCCACCATTTCGTTGAGCACCACCGCGGTGGGCACATCGGGGCGGGTGAGTAGTTCCGCCGTGCCCATCCTCAAGGTGGCGCGATCCAAAGCCGGCATGCGCGAAAGCGTCCAGCCTTGGGAGAATTCGCTCAGGAGGCCGTCGATCTGCACCTGATGCTCGTCGACCGCCCGCACGAGGCCAGCGGCAAAGTCGTTGGCCGGCACCGGCAGTTGATCGAGTAATTCAGTGCCCGTGCACCCTTTGGTTTCAGCTTCATAGAGCAGGCCCAGGGCCCGCTCCCGCGCGTCTCGCCGCTCGTCGGCCAGCGACATCAGGCGCGCGTGAGGTACTCGCCGGAGCGAGTATCAACCTTGATGCGGTCGCCCGGATTTACGAAAAGAGGCACCTGCAGCACGAGACCGGTTTCGAGGGTGGCGGGCTTGCGCGCCCCCGAGACTCGGTCGCCCTGCACCCCGGGCTCCGTCTCGGCCACGTTCAGTTCCACCGACGCGGGCAGGTCCGAACCCACGATCTCATCGCCGTACATCTGAAGCACCACGGTGGAGCCGTCCACGATGTAGTTGGCGGCATGGACGAGCGAGGTGGGCGGCACGTTGAGTTGCTCGTAATTTTCGTTGTCCATGAAGACGTAGTCCTCGCCGTCGCGGTAGAGGTACTGCATCTCCCGCTTGTCGATCATGGCCTGATCCAGCTTCTCGTCGGCGCGGAAGGTGCGGTCCATCTGGGCGCCGTTGCGCATGTTGCGCAACGTGGTGCGCACGAAGGCGCCACCCTTACCGGGCTTGACGTGTTGGAAGTCCACGACCTGAAAGAGACCATCGGACAGGTTGAGGGACATCCCTCGCTTCAGATCGTTGGTGGAAACAGCAGACATTTCGTTCGGACCTCGGCTTCAGGACTTAGGGGCACGCGTGAGGGTACGACACCCGGATTCGGTGACCACAACGGTGTCCTCGATGCGCACCCCACCATGACCGGGGAGGTACACGCCCGGTTCGACGGTGACGACGTGGCCGCCTCGGAGCGTATCATCGCTCGTGGCGGCCACCCTCGGGGCCTCATGGATGTCGAGGCCCACGCCGTGGCCGGTTCCGTGCACGAACGCCTCGGCCCACCCGGCCGCCGCGATCACCTCCCGGCAGGCCGCATCCACCGCCGTGGCGCTCACACCCGCCGCCACCGCCGCCACCCCGGCGGCCTGCGCCTCGCCCACCACCGCCATCATCCGGCGCGGGGTGGCATCAAGGGCGTCGAGTCCGCCCACGGCAATCGTACGGGTCATGTCGGAGTGGTAGCCATCGATCATCGCCCCGAAATCGATCACCACCAGATCGCCCCGTTCGATCACCCGGTTTGAGGGGGTGTGGTGGGGACGCGACCCGTGGGGCCCGGCTGCCACGATGGTCTCGAAACTCACCGCCTCGGCTCCGCCGGCCCGCATGGCGGCGTCGAGTTCGAGGGCGAAGGCGGCTTCGGTGAGCCGATGTTCCAACCGAGGGGCCACGGCCCCCAAGGCCGCATCGGCGATGGTGCAGGCGGCTTCGATGCGCGCCACCTCTCCACTGTCCTTCACCGCCCGCAGGGCCTCCACCATCCCGCAGGAGGGCACGAGCGTGGACGACGGAAAGACGTCGGTGGCATAACGGTTGTGCTCAGCCCAACTCACGTGGTCCGCCTCGATGCCGAGATGACCCACCCCGGCGGCCTGGTCGCGCAGGGCCTGGCGAGTGGCCGAGGGGCCGGGGGCGATGATCACTGCGGCCGTCACCCCCGCCGCCCGCAACTCCTCCGTCGCCTGTTCCTCGTAGCGGCCGTCGGTGATGAAACACAACGACGTGGGCCCCACCCAGAGATAGCCGGAGGAACCAGTGAATCCCGTGAGGTAGCGGATATTGGTGAGGTGGCTGACGAGCAGGGCGTCACAGCCCGCCCCGGCCAAGGAGGCCTGCAGCGCCTGACCCCGGCCCGACACATCCATGTCCGGGCCGATCACGCCAGCAGCCGGGCCACCGCCGCCAGCGCCATCGGGTAGCCGTGACCGCCGAGGCCGGCAATCACCGCCGTCGCCACCGGGGCGATCACCGAAGTGGTGCGCCAGTCTTCGCGAGCGGCCGGATTGGAGAGGTGGAGTTCCACGATGGGGCCCTCGAAAGCCGCCAGGGCGTCTTGCAGCGATCGGCCGTAATGGGTGAGGGCCCCGGCGTTCACCACGATCGCCGCACAGCGGCCACGAGCGGCGTGCACGGCGTCCACCAGCACGCCCTCGTGGTTGGATTGCTGATGCTCGAGGGTAAGGCCGTGGGCCTCGGCCACAGCGTGCGCAGCCGCCACGTGCTCCGCCAGGGTGGCGGTGCCGTAGATCTCCGGTTCACGCTCCCCCAGCAGGTTCAGGTTGGGGCCACTCAACAGCAACACGATCGCGGTCATCAGATCTCCTCCAGGGCAGCACGAGCATCGGATTCATCTACGTCGGAAACCACCTCGACACCGTCGGGTCCATCGAGCACGAAAGTCAGTCCGTGAATGGCCTTCTTGTCATGGCGCATCAAATCGATGAGCCGGTCCGGGGTCACCCCCGAAGGCAGCGACGCCTCCAGTTCGTAGGCCGCCAGCACCCGATGGTGCTCCGCCACGCGGGCATCGTCGATCCGCCCGAGGCGACGAGCGAGGGCAGCGGCGTAGGCCAGCCCCACCGCCACCGCTTCGCCGTGGCGAAGGTCGTGGGCGGTGTCGATCTCCAGAGCGTGAGCCAGGGTGTGCCCGTAGTTGAGAATGGCCCGGCCCCGGAGCGCATGGGGATCCTCATGCTCGTCACCGGCCACCACCGAGGCTTTGATCTGCACCGCCGCCGCAATGCGTTCGGGCAGACCGAGGGCCAGGAGATCGACGGTGGCCAAGAAGTGGTATTTGGCCAACTCTCCCCGCCCCGACCGTGACTCACGCTCCGGCAAGGTGGCGAGGGTATCGGTGTCGCAGAGCACCGCGCACGGCTGCCAGAAGGCTCCGACGAGGTTCTTGCCTTCCGGCAGATTCACCCCCGTCTTGCCCCCGATGGCCGCATCGACCATACCG
>VFJN01000195.1 GCA_009886035.1 Actinomycetota bacterium | reverse complement strand
GTCGTGGCGGTGGTCGCCACGTTGAATGTCACCCGCTGGCCGTAGTGAGCCAGCCCGTCGGTTGAGTCGAGCAGAACCAGACTCAACGACGAAGTGCTACCGGCGATGTTACTCTTACCGCTGCCGCCGCCCCTGGCGGCGCCGGCCGCGGGGGCCAGGGCCATCACCACGGTGACGGCTAGTGCCGCCATGGTGGTGAGCATTCGGGTACGTGATCGCATGCTGATCCCCTCTCGCCCTCGTCGGGCTATGTAGATTTTTCCGTTGAATCCTTCATCGGCCGTTCACCAGCCGACCTTGAGGACAAGAACCGCAGACAGTTCAACCAGGCGTTCTTCGAGCGACTCGTCATCGACGACACCTACACCGTCATTGGCCAGCGGGCTCAACCGTTCGGGGCGCTCCTCGCAGAAGGGCTGCGCCAGTACGTCGCCCGCCGCAACGAGACCCACCTCATCGACGCAGTCGAGGACGTGTTCCGATCCGGCAACCGCGATGACCCGCTACGCGAGCCGGAACTCGCACTCGCCGGAGCCACCCCGGCGACAGTGAACGTCGGGCCCTGTTTTAAAGAGAAGACAACGGGTGGACCTTTGGGAACGGCTTTCACACCCTCCGAAGGCCCCAAAAATAGTGCCTCACCAGGGTTAGCTGTGACCCGCGACTGTGACGGGTCAGGCCTTCGGGAGGCGATCCACCCCTGACCCACCGGCCAGTTGCACAGGGTTCCCGACAGACCGAAACGCAGCGAGACCAGGCACGACCAACTTTACGGCACCTAACGGCCACCGTGATGTTGCGCTTGGCGGTCGAGCCGCGGAACTCACCGGGCGACATCGAGACGGTCCGTGCCGTTTCGAGCGGCTCGAGGGCGCGTTGCATCTGTTCCCACAAGACCGCGCCGTCCTCGTGACCGCCGCAGTCATCAAGTAGGCGATACCGACGCCGGGAGCAGGAACGGCGGCAACCCTCGGTCCTGCCTTCGCGTCAGCGACGACGCCAAGGCAGGACCGAGGGGCGATCAGACTCCGTTACACCAGGTAGCGGGCACTTCACCGAGGCCGGGCACCACCACGGACACTCCACCGGTTTGGAACAAAGCCGGCTGCGTGCGGTGCAACTTCAGCACGGTCGGG
>VFJN01000057.1 GCA_009886035.1 Actinomycetota bacterium | reverse complement strand
TTCTTCCACCGCCATGAGATCTACTCCCGTGCGGGAATCGCCGGCCAGGATCGCCCGTTCCACCGGGGCGGCCCCTCGCCAGCGCGGCAGGAGGGAGAAGTGCAGATTCACCATCGGCACCAGCTCGAGCACCGGTCGGCCAATCAGCCGACCGAAGGCCACCACCACCGCAAGGTTCACCCCCGCCTCGGCCACCGCCGCCACGTCGTCGCTCACCGGAAGGCCGAGATCCAGCGCCGCTTGTTTCACCGGCGAGGCCGTGACGGTGAGGCCGCGCCCCCGGCGTCGATCAGGCTGAGAGACCACGAGGGCCACCTCGATACCCGCCGCCAGCAGCGCTCGCAGCGGGGGGACGGCCAGATCGGGTGTGCCGAGGTAGGCCACCCGGGTCACTGGGCCGGCGGGGGCCCGCGCAATGGTCATCGCGACGAGATCAGAGGAGGGTGAAGGGACCACTGCGGGCGGCGGGCTGGGCAACGTCGGCCGCCGCACGATCGTCGGCCCGCAGGGCTTGCTCGCGAAGGACCCTCAGCGCCGCCTTACGGTCATCGTCGTTGAGCCGATCGATGCACAAGACACCGTCGAGATGGTCCAGTTCGTGCTGGAAGCAACGGGCGGCGTACCCCTCGGCTTCGATCGAGAGCTCCTCACCGTTGAGGCCGTATCCGACGAGGTGGATTTCCTTCGGCCGGATCACTGTGAAGTACTGCCCGGGAATGGAAAGACACCCCTCTTCGAAGGCCCACTCGCCTCTCGACTCGCGAATCTCCGGGTTGATGATCGCTTGGGGACCCTCGCCCACGTCGTGGACAAAGAGGCGCTTTTTCACCCCGACCTGCGGAGCGGCAAGGCCCCCACCCGATGCCTCATACATCGTGCTGATCATGTCTTCGGCGAGACGGGCGATACGTCCATCGATCTCGGTGAACTCGCTGGCGCGCTCTCGAAGCACGGGATCGCCGATGAGTCGGATCTCGTAGGGCGATGACATGAGTACAGGCTACCGGTAGGTTCCCCCTATGCCAGAACCGGTCGGGCACTACTTCGATGCCGAACCCCGCCAGCCCTCTCGACCGACCACCATTCGGCTCGACCTCCCCGACCGTTCCCTTTCCCTCACCACCGATCGGGGGGTGTTCTCCGCCTCGCGGGTGGACTCCGGCACGAAATACCTCCTCCTGGAGGCTCCCGCGCCCCCGGCCACCGGCACCTTTGTCGACCTCGGTTGCGGCTATGGCCCCATTGCCTGCACCCTGGCACTGAGGGCCCCGGAGGCCGTGGTGTGGGCGGTGGATGTGAACGCCCGGGCCCTCGATCTCTGTCGAGCGAACGCGGCGGCCAATCAGGCGACCAACGTGCGCACGACCCTGGCGGGGGAGGTCCCCCCCGAGATGATGGTGGATCTGCTGTGGTCCAACCCGCCGATCCGTATCGGCAAGCCCGCCCTTCACATCATGCTCCGCACCTGGCTGGCCCGTCTCACCCCCACCGGCACCGCCGTGGTCGTCGTCCAGAAGCACTTGGGGGCTGATTCGCTCCACCGCTGGTTCGAGTCCGAGGGCTTCGGGGCGACCCGGTTGGGTTCCCGTACCGGCTATCGCCTCTTGCAGGTGACCCGAGGGTGAAACAACTAGACGGCACCGGCATGAAGCGCCTCCACCGGGAGTGGCGCCGCCGCAGCGAAGGACGACTGGCGCTCGTGCTCGACGACGTCCAGGGTCCGTTCAACGTGGGGGCCATCATCCGCACCGCCGCCGCGCTACGGGCCGACGACGTGTGGCTGAGCGGGCGGACGCCCGATCCAGAGGACACCAAGGTCGGCAAGACCGCCCTGGGCACGCAGCGCTACCTCACCTTCCACCGAGTCGACGACGGCGTCCATGCGATCGCCGCCGCCCGCGCCGCCGGCTATCAGGTGGTGGCCGTGGAGCTCGCCGACGAGGCGGTGCCCCTCCACGAGGTCCGCCTCACCGAGGCCACCTGTCTGCTCGTGGGGCACGAGGACCGGGGGTGCACCCCCGGGGTCCTCGCCGCCGTCGACGCCGTCGCCTTCCTCCCTCTGCTGGGCAGGGTCGGCTCGCTCAACGTGGCCACGGCCGCGTCGATCGCCTGCTACGAGGTGCGGCGAGCCGGCTGGACTACTCCCCGCTAGACGG
>VFJN01000096.1 GCA_009886035.1 Actinomycetota bacterium | reverse complement strand
CGCCTGACGTTGGCGGTATTGCCCCGGATGCTCGAACGCGACCACGGCATGATCGTGAACGTAGGCAGTTTCGGCGGCCGGGTGGGCATACCCGGCGAGGCGGCCTACTGCGCCTCGAAGTTCGCCCTCGCCGGTTGGAGCGAATCCATGGCGCTCGACCTGTGCCACACCGGTGTCGACGTTCGCCTCATCCTCCCCGGCGCCATCGCCACGGAGATCTGGGAGCAACCGGGCAACGACGCCCCCCTCTTTGACGGCCCGTTCGAAACGGCCGAGTCGGTGGGCGTGGGCATCATGGCGGCCATCGAGGGCGACACCTTCGAGGCGTACCTGCCCAACATGTTGCCCATCGTCGAGATGAAGACGAGCGACATCGATGGCTTTTTCGCCGCCACGGTGGCCTTCGCCGACGAGCAGCGCCGCCCCTGAGGAAACCTACGCCGGCTGAGGGGTGAGCAACTCGAGCGCGTTGTCTCGCATCATGATCTTGGTTTCATCGGCGGTGAAGGTGGGGATGTCCTGCACGAAATCGGTGGGTTCGGGCAGGCCCTCGGTGTGGGGGAAGTCTGAGCCGAACAGCAACCGGCGAATTCCCACCGCCTCTTTCAGGCGATCCATGTCGTCCTCGTAGTACGGCGCCACCCACACCTGGCGGATGAACTGTTCCACCGGGTGTTCCTGGAACGAAAACGGCATTTTGCCGCGGGCGTCGGCCAGATTGCGCAGGAGATCCGGCACCCACATGGCGCCGTTCTCGATCGACGCCAGGCGCAGGTTCGGAAAGCGCTCCAGTACCCCATGACAGATCAAGGCCGCCAAGGTGTCGGAGATGCTGCGGTCCTGGAAGGCCACCAGGGGGAACACGGCGTGCTTGAAGCCCTCGAAGCCACCCGCCCCGGCGTCGCCGCCCACCCCCCACAACTTGCCGTAGCGCGAGACCCCACTCAGCCCGGCGTGCAAAGCCACCGGGATACCCGCCTCATTGAGCAGACCCCACACCGGATCGAACTTGGCATGGCCGGGCGACACGTAGCCATCGCCGTCGGGCACCGGACCAGGAATCATCACCACGATGCGGGCCCCGCCCTCCAGCACCCGGCGCACTTCGGCCGCCGCCAAACTGGCGTCGGCCAGGGTGATCATGGGGGCGGCGTAGAGACGGCCGTCGCCACCGTCGAAGCCCCAGTCGTCATCCAGCCACCGGTTGAAGGCCGTGAAGGCGGCGTGAAGGGCGGGAATGTCGTGGCGCAGGGCTTCCTGCATGCCCACCCCGAGGGTGGGAAACAGCAGCGCGCCCTCCATGCCCTGCTCGTCGAGAAGGGCGAGGCGAGCCGCTCGCTCCCGATAGCCGGGGTGATCCGAGATGGGGGCAAGTTCGCCAAACATCGTCTTGAGATCGATGCCCCCCTCGTTGCGACCCCGGAAATAATCCTCGAGGCTCCCCGGCGCGGCAATGGGATCGAAAGTGGGATTGGGAATGAACTTGTTGACCTTCCCGCCCACCAAGAGCCGGGGCTTGCCGTTGATCACGGCCCACTGCATGCACCGCTTGGCCATGGCCGGTTCGATGTAGCGGGTGAAGGCATCTTCCGCTTCGTAATAGTGGTTGTCGGCGTCGAAGGGCCGGAACCCGAGATCAGTCATGCCCGAATCGTACTCCTTGGCGGGTCTTCTGACAGTGGCGTCAGGTACGCTCCGCTCATGATCGTGGACGGTTGGGTGAACCTGATCCCAGAAGCCTTCGCGGCCCGTTGGGTGGCCAAGGATTCGCAACAGGGGGTGGTCGAGCTCTTCGGCTCGGACCTGGCCAAGAGCCCCACGGCCGAGGGCCTGCTGGGGGCAATGGACGAGGCGGGCATCGACATCGGGGTGCTCACCAGCGGATTATCGGACCCCGAACGGACCCACCGGATCGGCGGGTACGCCGCCGAGGATTTCCTGGCTATCGCCGAGCAGTACCCCGGCCGCTTCCTCGTGTCCCCCACCGTGGAGCGGGCCGAAAAACCCGGTCGCAACGTGGCCCGGATCCGGGAACTGGCGCAGCACCCCGATGTGGTCATGGTGCGGATCACGCCACTGGTGGAGCAGTACGAACTGAACCATCGCCTCTACTACCCCATCTACGCCGCCTGCGAGGAACTCGCCCTCCCGGTGTCGATCAACATCGGCATCCCCGGACCGCAGGTGCGCTCGCGCTGTCAGGACCCGGTGCTGTTGGAAGATGTGCTTATCGACTTCCCTGGCCTCACCGTGATCGGGGCCCACATGGGCCACCCCTACGAGGCGTTGCTCATCCAGTACATGCTCAAGTGGCCGTTGCTCCACCTCATGACCTCGGCCTACCTCGCCACCTACATGGACGCAGCCCTCGTGAAGTTCATGGACTCCTCCCGGGGCCGGGGCCGGGTGTTGTTTGCCTCCGACCACCCGGTGATCCCCGCCGCCAAGGCGCTCGCCGCCGCCCGGCAACTGCCGTTGTCCGACGAAGGTCGCGACCTGTTCCTCGGCGATGCGCTCCACCGAATCCTCCGCCGGCGCCCCGGCTCACTCCCGGCGGGGTAACCCCTTCAACCGCTCCCCGATGGCCTGATACTCCGGGGTGTCATGCGAATCACTCTCGGCCGCCAGACCCTCGCTCAGCACCCGAGCGGCGTTGGCTTTGAGATGCTGATTCAGCAGCGCCTTGGTCGCCTGAACCGCCTGAGGGGGCTGGGCGGCCAGCCGGTGGGCGTAGGCGGTGGCCTGCTCCAGCAGTTCCTCCGCCGGCACCGCGAAGTTGGCCATTCCCAGTTCCACCGCGTCATCGGCGGAGAGACGGTCGCCGGTGAGGAGGTACTGCTTGGCCCGCAACAGGCTCGTCATGGCCGGCCAGGTCAGCGCCCCCCCATCGCCAGCCACGAGAGCCACCGACACATGGGTGTCGGCCAAAAACGCGCCCTGCGCCATGAACACGATGTCGCACAGCGTCACGATCGTGCAGCCCAGGCCCACCGCCGCCCCGTTCACCGCCGCCACCACCGGCACCGACACGTCGAGCATCTCCTCCACCAGGCGACGAGCGAGGTGCAGGCTTTCCCGCCGCACCTCCAGGTCCACCCGGCGGCGCTCGAAATCCTCGTAACTCCCGCCGGCGCTGAAGGCCTTACCGGCGCCGGTGAGCACCACCGCCCGGCATCCTTCGTCCCGTTCCACCTCACCCCACAGCGCCACGAACTGCGCGTGGAGGTCTTCACTGATGGCGTTGAGCGTGGTCGGGCGGTTGAGGGTGACCCGCCGCACCGGTCCGTCTCGCTGGACGTCGATCCCGTCGAGGTCGTACATAGTTAGGATCCTTGTCTATGGATGGCGGCCCGAGGGTAGCGATCATTACCGGCGGTAGCGGTGGCATTGGACTGGCCTGCGGCCGACGGCTCGTGGAACAGGGCTACGACGTGGTGCTCACCGCCCGCCAGCCTGCCCGCTTGCAGGCGGCCGCCGAAGAAATCGGGGCTCGCTACCGGGCCGGCGACAGCACCGACCCCGTCGCCTTCGCCGCCGTGGTGGCGGCGGCGGGCCGGGTAGACCTGCTGGTGCACGCCGCCGGGGTGCTCGATGGCACCTTCGTGCGCAAAGAATCGCTGGCCGCCGTCGAAGCGGTGCTGCGCACCAACCTCACCTCGGCCTTCGTGGTAACCCAGGCGGTGTTGCCGGTGATGCCGGTCGGCGGCCGCATCGTGTTCTTGTCGTCGTCCTCCGCCCACGCCCCCCAACCGGGAAAGTCGGCCTATTCGGCTTCCAAGGCGGGCCTCGGAGCCTTCGCCGGTGCCCTGGCCCAAGAAGTAGAACGCGACGGCATCAGCGTGCACGTGGTCACCACCGGCCCGGTGGCCAGCCCGATGCTCGACGACGTGCACTTCCCCATGCTCACCCTCGCCGCCGACGACGTGGCCCGCACCGTGGAGTGGCTGGATTCGTTGCCGGGCAACGTCGTCCTCCCCGAAATCGAGATCTCGTCGGTAACCACCGGTCCCTTTGTCCCGGAGCCGTTCATCCCCGCCGCCGCCCGGGACCGGGGCCGCACCGACGTGCCCCGCTAACCAGCCGTCACTGGGTGGCGAGAAAATGCTGGGCCTCCTGCTCCGGGTCCACCTGGGGAACCCCATCCACCTCGACCACCACCCGGTGGAGCATGGCGGTGCACTCGAAGCGACCCCGGTAGTCGCCGTCGGCCGGTGAGAAGTCGGGGGACCACCCCGCTGACAGGCCCGCCCCGGTGAGGGAAAAGCGGCTCCAGACCGAGCGGCGAATCTCGCCGCTGGCCACCACCACGCCGTCCACGAGCAGTTCGGCCAGCGGCGGCGTGAAGCGGAAGGCCAACACGTGATCACCCGGCGCCAGAGGCGCCAGATGGGCTTCGACGCGGTAGAGCCGCCAGCCGAGCAGATTGTGCACGTAGCAGAGACGACCATCGGCCAGCAGATGAAACGACCAGCCCCCCAGCACCGAACCCTGCACCGCCAACACCCCCTCGAGCACCTCGGTGTCCGGTTCCACCGTGAGATAGGCACTGATCGTGTGCGCCCGCGCCCGCACATTGACCGCCACGTTCTCCGGTACCGGGGCCCGCCCCGGCCAGTAGGTGTACTGCGAGCGGGGCGGGATCGAACTCGTGCGACCGAAGACCAGTTCGGAGAACGGGCGGTTATCGAGCGGCAGCACCCCGTTGCGCTCCGCTTCCTCCCACCAGCGATCGATCATGGTGGCGAGTCGTTCGGGGTGGGCGGCGGCCCGGTCGTGACATTCCGACGGATCGGCCCGCAGGTCGTAGAGCTCCCACACCACCTCGTCGAGCCCCGGCGTATCCACCTGGATCTCTTGGTAGGTCACCGCCTTCCAGCCGGCGTCGTACAACGCCCGGCAGCCGAACATCTCGTAGTACTGCGTCGTATGGCACTCGGGCGCATCGGCGGCGGCGAAGGTGGACGCGATGCTCACGCCGTCGAGGGGTCGTTGCGCCACCCCGGCCACCACCGAGGGCGCCTCGATGCCGATGAGATCGAGCAACGTGGGGGTGAGGTCGATGGCGTGCACGTACTGCGAACGCACCTCGCCCCGAGCGGGGAGGCCGGCCGGCCAGTGCACAATGAGCGGGTCGGCCACTCCCCCCTCGTGGGTTTCGCGCTTCCAGCGGCGGAAGGGCGTGTTGCCCGCCACCGTCCACCCCCACGGGTAGTTGTTGTGCAGCCGAGGCCCTCCGATCTCGTCGATCCGTTCGTCGGCCTCCTCCACCGTGGAGGGCAGCGCGTTCCAGACCCGGGCGTCGTTGAGCGAGCCGGTGGGGCCACCCTCGGAGGAGGCACCGTTGTCCGACAGCAGCATGATCACGGTGTTGTCCAACTCACCGAGGGTGTCGAGGCGGTCGACCAGCCGACCGAGTTCGTGGTCGGTGTGGGACAGATAGGCCGCGAAGGCCTCCATGTAGCGGGCGTAGACCCGCCGCTCCACCGGCGACAGATCCTCCCAGGCGGGCACCCAGGCGGGACGGGGCGACAACTCGGTGTGGCCCGGCAGTAAGCCCTCGGCCTTCTGGCGGGCCAGCGCCACCTCACGGGCGCGGTCCCACCCCTGCTCGAAGTGGCCGCGGTACCGATCCAGCCAGGCGGCGGGGGCCTGGTGCGGCGAATGGCAAGCGCCGGTCGCCAGGTAGAGAAGCCACGGCTTAGCCACATCCACGTTGCGGAGATCCTCCACGTACTCAATGGCATGGTCGACGAGGTCTTCGGTGAGGTGGTAGCCGTCGTCGTAGGAGCGGGGCGGTTCGACGTAATGACTGTCGTGCACGAGGGCGGGCACGAACTGATGGGTCTCACCGGGGAAGAACCCGTAGAAGCGTTCGAAGCCGCGCCCTAACGGCCAGCGGTCACGCCGCGCCCCGAGGTGCTCTTCGTCTTCCGGCGTGAGGTGCCACTTGCCCACCGCCCACGCCGCGTACCCCTGCGGCACCACCATGGCCGGGAGCATCGAGCACGACGGAGGGATGCGAGCGTCGTAGCCGGGGAAGCCCGTGGCCAAATCCACGATGCGACCCATGCCCACGGCGTGGTGGTTGCGCCCGGTGAGCACGCAGGCCCGGGTGGGCGAGCAGAGCGCCGTCGTGTGGAAACTCGAGTAGCGGAGTCCCCCCGCTGCCAGCCGATCAATGGTGGGGGTCGCGATGGCGGATCCGTAACAACCGAGTTGGGCGAACCCAACGTCGTCGAGGATCACCAGCAGCACATTCGGCGCGCCCGCCGGGGGCCGCCGGTCGGGGGGCCAATGGGCCTCCGACTCCCAGTGGTAGCGACCGATCCGACCCTTGAACTCTTCTGGTTCCACGCGCGGTCCTTTCCCTAGCAGCGGTAGACGCGCTCGGCGTTGGTGGCGAACAACCGGGCGCGGTCATCGTCGTTCAGCCCGGCGGTCACCGTGGCGAAGGTGGTGTAGAGCTCGTCAAAACTGCCGTGCATCCCATCCACCGGGAAGTTGCTGGCGAACATGGCGCGCTGCACCCCGAAGGCCTCGATGGCGTACTCGAGCCACGGGGCGAACGCCGCCACCTCCATCGACCCCAGCGGCATCGCCAACCCCGACAGTTTGCACACCACCTGCTCACCAACCCCGGCCAGGGCGGTGATACCGGACTTCCACAGCGCGAACTCCTCGGGGGTGTTGGTCCGCGGCCAGCCGGTGTGTTCCACCACCACGACGAGGCTCGGAAAGGCCGCCAGGCCCTCAGCGGCGACGAGGAGTTGATCGGGCTGTGCCATCAGCTCAAACACCAGGCCCCGTTCTTGCAGGCCCTGCAAAACCTCGGCGGCGGGAAGGGGGCCACCGCCCATCCCCATGGGACGGACCCCCCGGAAACGCGACGCCGCCATCTGCTTGTCGATCAGGGCGAGGGCCTGGGCGACGGTGTCGGTGGGGGGAAGGCCGCCAATGATCGCCGCCAGCAGGCCATCGGCCTGCGCTCGCTCGTCTAGTTCGAGCGTCTCGGCGATCGAGTGGCCGCCCGTGGCCGCCGCCACGTTCACCAGTTTTTCTACGTTCCACCCCGCCGACTCCGCCCGGTAGGTGGGTACGTCGAACCGCCGCGACATCCCCGACACGTCCCCCATGTTCAGTGCCTGACGACCCGAGAGATACGGGTACCAGTCGGTGCGGGCCGGATCCCACAGGTGCACGTGGGCATCCACCACCCTCGGGGGACGAGTGGTCATCGACCCGCCAACGCGCGCAACGCGGCGTCGAACCAGTCGGGCAGGTCCGGACCGCCGAAGACGATGCTGCCGCTCGGGCGGGGGTGGCTGCGCAGACCGCACCAGCCGGCGCCGGTCACCAACTCCGCCCCGGCGAGGGCGACGCCCTCGGGGCTGCACAGGAGGTGGGCGGTCAGTTCGCCGATCGGACCGACGGCACCACCGCTCAGCGCCTCCATGCTCACCGCGAACGCCGCCACGCGCTCGCCGGTCGCGCGCCGAGAGGCGCGCGCCAACTGCGCCGAGGACTGGGCCCGACTGCGGCCCCCGCCGGTGGTGGCATCGGTGAGGGTCACGAGGCGCAGCGGCCGGTCCGCCGCCGCCGCGTAGTCGGCCACGGCGCGAGCCCACCCGGCGTCGCGGTGGATGTGGTCCACGATCGAGGCGTGCTCGGCGAGCAACCGCTCCCAACCGCTCGACAACCCCGACGCCGCCGGGGCGCCATCGAGGGCCACCACCACCGCATCGGGGGCCCCCACGCGGCTCACCGTGGCCGCTAACGCCTCGGCTGCCCCGGCAAACCCGTCGGCCACCTCGCCGGCGGCGATGGTGGTGCAGGTCACGCCCCGGGCGGCGAGGGCCGCCGTAACCGCCACCGCCACCCCCCGAGGGTCGGCCACGATGAAGCACGAGCCGATGATCCCGGCGGGGCGTTCGGCCCCGCCGGGATCGTCGAAGACCCCGGCCAGGCGCGGGTTGCTGCCACCGTTACTCACCTGCGCAGCCTCGACCGGGGCCAGTACCCCCGTCGCGGCGGCCTCGAAGAGATGCGGGAGCGACATCACCTCGTCGCTGCGGATGACCTCCAGCAGTCGGGGTTCCTCGATCACGGCCACTTCCGACCCGCCGGCGAAGAGGACGCGGCCGTTGCACCACCCCACGTCCTCCCCCACCAGATACGCCCCCAACGGTCCCAGATCCTCCGGCGCCGGCATCGACTCGAGCGACAGCCCCCCCGTCGCCGACGAGCCCGCCCCCGTCCCGCGGGGGCGCGGGGCCCGACCGAGAGCGGCGGTGACCATGCGGGTGAGCGCGATCGGTGACACGGCGTTGACCACGACGCCGGGCGGCGCCTCGTGGCCCATCTGCCAGGTCACCGAGGCGACGGCCCGTTTGGCACAGCCGTAGGCCCCGGCATCCGCCGATCGCCACCCCGAGCCCGAGGTGACCCCGAGGATTCGGCCGTAGCGGGCCGCGGCCATGATCGGGAGAGCGGCGGCGAGGATGGTGAGGTAGCCCTCCAGGTGCACCTCGAGTACCCCACGCCAGTCCTGCTCCGTGCCCTTGGCGAAGCTCGTCGGCCGGGTGATGCCCGCCACGTTCACCACCGCATCCAGCCGGCCGAGGTTCTCGAACAAGTCGCGCACGCCCGCACCATCGGTCACCGACACCCCCGAAGCCCGGGCGGCGCCACCGGCGGCGATGATGCGACTGGCGGTGGTTTCGGCGGGGGCCGGGAGTTGCTCGGTGCCATCGAGGGACACCAGGGGGTCCATCGTCAGAACGAAGGCGCCCTTGCGGCCCAGTTCGGTGGCGATGGCCGCGCCGATGCCACCACCCCCGCCGGTCACCACCACCACCGGCTGCCCGGCCGCCGGTACACCCGATCCGGTCATCGCGCCCCCGGCCCCCGGTCGAGATCCAAACCTTCACACTCGCCCCGCTCGAGCCATTGCTCCAGCACTTTGCGATACCCGAAGTAGTCGCCGTACCCCCGGCCGTAGTTCCCGTTGCGAGGGTTCAACGACTGGGGGTTACCTTCCTGATTGATCCGCGATGGCGTGCAGGCCGACATCACCGCGCTCCCGTCCACGAAGGACTCCACGATCTTCTCACTCCACTCCTCCTCGGCCTCCGCCCGCACGTCGAACACCGCCGCACCGGATTGTTCGAGGATGCCCACCGCCCCCCCAATGAAGCGCGCCCCGAGCACCGCCAGTTGGGTGTAGCTCACCGTCACCACGGCCTGCTGGCCCGGCGCAGGCATCATGAACAGGTTGGGAAACCCACGGCTCATCATCCCGAAGAGGCTGCTGGCCCCCGGGGCCCACTTCTCGGCCAGGCTCACGCCCCCCCGACCAATGATGTCGTGGCCGGCCCGTCGAAACAGCGGCGTGAGCTCGGCTTCGAAGCCTGTGCCGTAGATGAGCACGTCGACGTCGTAGGTCTCGCCGTTCACCACCGGGCCTCCTTCGCTCATCCGGTCGATGCCGGCGGGGCAGTCCACCAGGGTGACGTTGGCCCGGTTGAACGCCTCGAGGTACTCGTCGTGGAAACACGGACGCTTGCACAGGTAGCGGTAGTACGGCTTGAGAATCTCGGCGGTAGGGGGATCGGTGACCACCTCGGCCACGCGCCGCCGGTGCTCTTCCATGATCGCGTAGTCCACTTTCTCGCCGCCGCTGATGTACTCCTCGAGGGTCATCCCCTTCCACCGGGGCGGGTGATGAACGGCGGCGTAGTGGCGTGTCCAGCCGTCGTCGGTGAGATCGGCGTCCACCGGCTGGCCCAGCATGACGGCCTGGAAGTTGTCCATCCGAGCCTGCTGCCAGCCCGGAGACAACCCATCCCCGAACTCGGCCGCGGTGGGCCGATTGCCCCGCACCCCCACCGCCGAAGGCGTGCGCTGAAACACGTAGACGTGCTCGGCGGCTTCGGCGAGGGGCAGCAAGCACTGGATCCCGCTGGCCCCGGTGCCGATGAGCCCCACCCTTTTGTCACGGAGATCAACCAGCGGCTCCCCCGGGCCACCGCCGGTGCGGGCGTAGTCCCAGCGCGCCGTGTGAAACGCCTCCCCCCGGAACTGCTCCATGCCGGCGATGGCGGGCAGTTTCATGAGGTTGAGGATCCCCACCGCCAGCACGTAGTAGCGGGTGGTGAAGGCGTCGCCGCGGTCGGTACTCACCCGCCACCGGGCGGCGCCGTCATCCCACTCCGCGCCGGTCACCCCGGTGTGAAAGAGCGCGTTCGACCCGAGATCGAATCGGTCGGCGATGGCCTGCAGGTGGAGCCGAATCTCCTCGCCCGACGCGTACCGGCTCGTCGGGACATAGCCCATCTCTTCGAGCATCGGCAGGTAGATGTACGACTCGACGTCGCACATCACGCCCGGATAGCGATTCCAGTACCAGGTGCCGCCGAGGCCGCCGGCCTGATCGACGATGCGGATCCGCTCGATGCCGGCCTGACGGAGGTGAACACCGGCGAGGATCCCGGCCATCCCCCCGCCCACGATCACCACCTCAACGTCGTCGCTCAAGGGGTCCCTCGAGGTGACGGGGGTGAAGGGATCCACCCGGAACGCTCCGAAGTGGGCGTCCTCGGACAGATCCCGGATGTCGGCCCGCCCCGGGACGAGACGCTTGTCGCGCTCGGCCCGGTAGCGGGTCCGCACTACCTCCGGGTCGTAGTCCTCGCCTTCCCCCGTACCTGACATAAGTGTCAGATTAGCCATCCTCCACTACCGTGCTGGCGTGAACCTGGGGCTGCGCGACCGTGCCGCGATCGTGACCGGCGCCAGCCGAGGCATCGGTCGGCAGGTGGCGCTGGCCCTGGCGGCGGAGGGCGCCCGGGTGCTCCTGTGCGCCCGCGATGCCAACGCCCTCGAGGCGGTGGTGGCGGAACTGGACGGCGCCGGGTCCGCCTGGCCTGTCGACGTGACCGCCCCCCAGGCCGCCGAGGAGATCGTGGCGGAATGTCAACGCCGCTTCGGCCGAGTGGACATCGTGGTGAACAACGCCGGGGGCGCCACCGCCAAGCCCCTCGCCACCCTCACCGCCCAGGACTGGCAGGAGGGCCTGGACCTGAACTTCCTCGCCGCCGCCCGATTATCGGTGGCGGCGGTGCCGGTGATGCAGGCCGCCGGGTGGGGCCGTCTCGTCCACGTGGCCTCCATCAGTAGCCGTGAACCCGACCCCCTGTTCGCGCCCTACTCGGCCGCCAAAGCCGCCCTGGTGAACCTGTCCACCTCCCTCTCCCGCGCCTTTGCCGCCGATGGGGTGTTGAGCAGTTGTGTCATCCCTGGGGTGACCATCACCGAGTTGGTGGAAGCCAACGCCATCGCCACCGCCGCCCGCACCAACCGATCCACCGCCGAGATCATGGAGCGCATGCTGGCCAAACACGACGTCGCCACGGGCCGCTTCGGCACGCCGGAGGAGATCGCGAGCGCCGTCGTGTTCCTGGCCTCGGACCAGGCCCGCTGGATCAGCGGCGCCACCCTCGAAGTGGACGGCGGCACCCTCCGCTCGAGTTAGCCCGGCGAGGGTGGCCGGGCCCGGTTCGCTTCAGACCAAACCCGCCAGGTCGGCCCGAATGATCTTTCCCATGGCATTGCGGGGAAGGGTTTCAACCACCACGAAGCGCTCGGGAATCTTGTAGCGGGCCAGATTGGCGACGCAGTGGTCACGGGCGGCGGCGTCGGAAAACACCGTCCCGGCGGCGGCCTCCACGATGGCCACCACGCGTTGCCCCAATCGCTCGTCGGCCAGGCCGACCACCGCACAGGCGCCCACCTCCGGGAGTTCGTGGAGCACGCGCTCCACCTCGGCGGGGTACACGTTGGCGCCCCCCCGAATGATCACCAGGCTCTGGCGGTCGCGGACATGCAGGTAGCCGTGGGGGTCGAGGAACCCGAGGTCGCCGGTGTGCAACTCCCCCCCGGCCAGCGCGGCGGCGGTGGCCTCGGGGTGCCCCCAGTAGCCGAGCATGAGGCGGTAGCGGTCGTCGGCGGGGGCCACACAGATCTCACCGGTCTCCCCGGGGGACACCGTGGCCCCGTCGGGAGCGGCGATACGAACCCGCAGATGAGGCAGGGGACGACCGGAGGCACCCGAGCGATGCGGGCCGCCCGGCGCGTCGATGCTCACCACGGTGGGGGCCTCGGTGAGGCCGTAGGTGGCCAGCACCGGCAGGGAAAACTTCGCCTCGAACGCCTGCCGGATGGCTTCGGGGCAGTCGGCCCCGCCCGTCCACACCTCGCGCAGGCCCGCCAGGTCTCCGGGGGCCACCGAGGGTGTGGTGGCGAGGCTGTGCAGCAGGGCAGGGGGTCCGTTCCAGGTAGTCACTCGCTCGCGGCGGATCCATTCAGCCACGCCTTCGGCATCGATGCGGTCCATCACAATCGAACAGCCACCGGCCTGCGAGACGAGCAGCGTGGTGAGCACGGCCATGTTGAGGATGGTGAACGGGAAGCAGTCGCCCTTGCGCAGGTCGGGGCCGTACCCCCGGGTTTCCACCAGCACCGCACCCGGGGCGAGCAGGTTGTGCTGGCTGTGCACCGCCCCTTTGGGATGACCAGTGGTGCCACTGGTGTAGGCGATCCCGGCGGGCGCAAACGGATCCGGTGACCGGTCCACCGGCCTCGGATCGCCCGCCGCGCACGCCTCTCGCCAGCGCGACAGGCCGAGCACCGGCACCCCCATGGGGGGGAGTTCGTCGTCGCACAGCAGCCACGATGCCCCCGAGTCGGTGAGGAGAAAACGCTTCTCGGGCGGGGCCAGGGCCCGGTTCACCCCCACCCACACCGCCCCGAGGCGCATGGCGCCGTGGAAGGCGATCACCACATCAGCCTCGTTGGGCAGCGACGCCGCCACGCGGTCGCCGGGGCCGATCCCCATCTCGGCCAACGCGTGGGCCGCCTCGTTGGCCGCCCGATCCAACTCGGCGTAGGACAGGCGTCGAGTGCGGGTGACGAGCGCCTCACGATCCGGATCGGTGGCCAATGCTGCGTCGAGCACACGGGCCACCGAAGCCGGAACGGACCTCATGGAAACGAACGGTAGTCCTCCGACTAACGTTCGTGTCACCTTTGGGGACAAGGAGTGCGCATGGACTTCGATCTTGGCGAGCAGGCGGCCACCCTGCGGACCAGGCTGCGCGCCCTGATCGCCGACGCCATCCCCGAGGACTATCTCGGGGCCTTCACAAACGACCCCAACGATCTCGAGGTGGCCCAACAGTTCTGCCAGCGACTCGCCCAGGAAGGCCTCCTCACCATTGCCTGGCCTACCCATTACGGCGGCGGCGGCGGGTCGATGTGGGACCAGACGGTGGTGCGGGAGGAGATGTGGGCCCACCACGAACCGCGTGGCGCGCAGTACATGGGCCTCAACTGGGTGGGCCCGGCCATCATGGCCTACGGCACCGAAGCCCAAAAGCAGCAGCACCTCTCCGCCATCGCGGCGGGGGCGGTGATCTGGTGCCAGGGGTTCAGCGAACCCGACGCCGGATCGGACCTGGCGTCGCTCACCACTCGGGCCAACGCCGACGGCGACGGGTACCGCATCAGCGGACAAAAAATCTGGACGTCCTACGCCGGGATGGCCCAGTGGTGCGTACTGGCGGCGCGGGTGGGGTCCGGGGAGCGTCACGAAGGCATCACGATGTTTCTGCTCCCGATGGATTCGCCCGGTATCACCGTGCGGCCGATCCGTTCGATGCTGGGCTACCACCATCTCAACGAGGTGTTCTTCGACGATGTGGCGGTCGGGCCCGACGCGGTGCTGGGGGGCGTGGGCGAGGGCTGGGCGGTGATCCGCCGGGCCCTCGCCCACGAACGCGTCGGCATTGCCCGTTACGCCCGTTGCGAACGACTCCTCTCGGCCCTCGGCGCCGCGCTCGCCCCCCATTGGGACGACCTCCCGGCGTCGCTGCGCGTGCAGTGGGCCAAGGCCCTCGTGCAGGTGCGGGTAGCCCGACTGCTCGCCTACCGCACCGTGCATGCCCAAGCCACCGGCGAGGTCCCCGACGTCCTCGCGTCGTCGGCTCGTATCGCCGTCACCCAATGCGACCAAGCGGTGGCCGAAGTGCTCTGCCAGGCCGTGGAGGAACGAGCCCTGGACGCAGGACCCACCGCCCCGTTGTACGGCGCCATCGAGGACCACTGGCGCTACGCCCAGGCCGCCACGGTGGCGTCGGGCACCATCGAAGTGCAGCGCATGATCGTGGCCAAGGCCCTACTGGGACCGCGGGCATGAACCCGGTCCTGCCCAGCGAAGCGACCGAGTTCGCCGCCACCGCCGCCAAAGCCTTCGCCGCCCTCGGGGGGGTGGACGCCGCCCGCCGGGCCGAGGAAGAACCGACGCGGCGCTCCGCCGAAGTGGTGGCCGCGCTCGCCGCCATCGGAGCCGAGGACCTCGACCCGCGCGACAACCCCGACTCCCTGGCGGCCGCCGCCGCCCTGTGCGAGGCCGCCGGCGCGGTGGCCCTGCCGTTCCCGCTCGCGGGCACCCTGCTGCGCGATAGCCACCAGCGCCCTTTCGCCGTGGTGCCCGAGGGCATCTGGCGGGTCGACCACGGCCACTTGTTCCCGCACTGGCGGGTGACTTCGCTCACCGGCGTCCACGCCATCGCCGCCAGCGATGCCACGCCCCTCGGCAGTCGCCTCGGGCCGTTTGTCACCGACCTCCACGCTCTCGCCGGGTCCACCGACGATCCCGGGGAGCCGGGGGGCGCCCCTCACCCCGATCTCGCCACCCACCTCACCCTCACCGCCTGGCACATCCTGGGCACCACCGGGCGAGCGGTGGAGTTGGCCGTGGAGCACGTTTTGGGCCGCGTCCAGTTCGGCAAACCCATCGCCGCGTTCCAATCGGTGCAGTTCCAACTGGCGGACTGTTCCGTGGCCGTGGCGGGGCTGCGCGAGTTGGCGTGCTTCACGTTGTGGCGGTTGACCGCCGCCCCCGAGGACGCGCTGACCGACGCCCTCGCCTTGCGCATGCACGCCATCGACGTGGCCCGCACGGTGCTGCGCACCACCCAACAACTCCACGGTGCCGCCGGCGTATGCGACGAGTACGACATCTGTGTGCTCATCCGCCTCGTGCAACCCGCCCTGCGGTTGCCCTGGGGGGCCGAGCGAACCACCGCGGCGCTCGCAGAGGCCATCGCCCGCCACGGATTCGAGGGCCTTTTCCCCCACGGCCCGGCGCCCCGGTGACCACCGTCGAGGGACCGGCGCTCGCCGAGTTCAGCGGGATCGGCGCTCTCACCCTCGGGGCCTTCCTGGAGGAGGTAGCCCTCCGCTTCGCCCCGCACGAGGCCCTCGTGTTCGACGATCCGATGCGCAACGGCGCCACGGTCCGATGGACCTACGCCGAGTTGGGTCACCAGGCCCGCGGCGTGGCTTCGGGCCTGCGGGCCGCCGGGGTGACGGCGGGCGACGCGGTGGGCATTTTGATGGGCAACCGCCCCGAGGCGGTCGCGGGGATCTTCGGGGCGGCCCTCGTCGGGGCCATCGCGGTGCCGCTGTCTACCTTCGCTCCCCGAGGGGAGTTGGCTCTCATGCTTCAGCGGGCGGAGGTAAAGGTGGTGCTCACCCAGGACCGCCTGCTGCAGCGGCGCTTCGGAGCCGACCTCGACGCGCTGCGACCCCAACTCCCCCACCTCGTCACGGTGGCGGTGGTGGGCACCCCGTCCTGGGATGACTTTCTGGCGGCCCCGCCCGATCCGGCTGCCCCCGCGACGGTGACCCCCGACGATCCCGCCGTGGTGATCTTCAGTTCCGGGACCACGAGCGTTCCCAAGGGGATGCTCCATGCGCACCGCGCCCCCACCCTGCAGTTCTGGGTGCAGGCGCAAATCTTTGGTCGGCACCCGGCCACGCGGATGTGGACGGCCCTCCCCCTGTTTTGGACCGCCGGTTTCAACACCGCCATGGGCTCCACCCTCGCCGCCGGCGGGTGCTGGGTGATGCAGGAGACCTTCGAACCGGGCGCCGCGTTGGCCTTGATGGCACGAGAACGGGTGACCGAGCCCTACTCACTCCCCCACCAGACCGCCGCCTTGGCGGAGCATCCGGCGTGGGCCGGCACCGACCTGTCGTCGCTCACCTGCGTGTTCGGCAAAGGCGCCTTCGCCCGCCATCCACGCGTCACCGGCGACCCCACCTGGATGATGCCGGTGGGCTACGGACTGTCCGAGACCTGCGCGTTGTTCGTGAGTCACTGGTGCACCACGCCGCGCCCTTTGACCAAGCAAAGCATGGGTCGGCTTCTCCCCGGAAACCGGCTGCGCATCGTGGACCCCGATTCCGGTCGGGTGCTCGGCGTGGACGAAGAAGGTGAGTTGGCCCTCGCCGGTCCCACCCTCATGCTGCGCTACCTCGGCGAAGGTGAGGGCGACAGCCTCGACGCCGACGGGTTTTTCCACACCGGCGACGCGGGCCACGTCGACGCCCAGGGGTACGTGCACTTCTCCGGTCGTCGCACCGAAATGATCAAAACGGGCGGGGCCAACGTGTCTCCCGCCGAGATCGAAGTGCAGCTACGGGCGATGCCGGCGGTGAAATTGAGCCGCATCGTGGGAATACCCGACCCGCGTTTGGATCAAGTAGTGGTGGCCTGCATCACCCTGAAGGACGGTGCCGAGGCCAGCGGCGAGGAGATCCGCGCCTTTCTCAAAGACCGGGTGGCGGCCTACAAACTGCCCCGGCACGTCCTGTTCTTCGCCGATGGCGAGATCCCCATGACTACCAGCGCTACCAAGGTGCGCGACGACGCCTTACTCGTCCTCGTGCACCAACGTCTCCTCGTCGATCCTGTCCCCACCACCCCCGGAGCCCCATGAGCCCCAGTGAAGATTCCCCCACCCTTGATGTGTCCGACCTCGACCAGTACATGGGCGTGCCCATGGAGCCCGGCGAGCTCAAGGAACCCGTGGCCACCAACGACATCCGTCGCTGGGTGCAGGCCATGCACTACCCGAACCCGCTGCACTACGACGAGCGCTGGGCGGCGGCCAGCCGCTTCGAGTCGATCGTGGCGCCCCAGTCGTTCACGGTGGCCTGCGACACCAGCCACGGATGCTCCCCGGCCCAGGTGGGGTTGATCCCGAGTTCGCACCTCATCTTCGGCGGCGACGACTGGTGGTTCTTCGGGCCCCGGGTACGACCGGGCGACCGGATGGTGTGCCATCGAATGCCTTACGACTACCGGGTCACCGACACCAGTTTTGCCGGGCCAACCTGCTTCCAACGCGGTGACACTCTTTACATCAACCAACGCGGCGAACGGGTGGCCCAACAACGCTCCACCGCCATCCGCTATCAGGTGCGCGAAGCCAAGGAGAAGAAGTTGTTCTCCGAGCCCACCGAGCCGGAATGGACCGATACCGCCCTGGCGGATCTGGAGCAGCAGAAACTTCCCTTCATCGACCAGATCCAACAACTGCAGCACCTCCCGCGCCCCTTCGAAAGCGTGCAGATTGGCGATGCTCTCGCCGGCAACGTCATCGGTCCCCACAGCCTCGCCAGTTTCACCACCGAATGGCGGGCATTCCCGATGACCACCTGGGGGGCTACCGCCAAAGGCCCCACCACGGTGCGGGCGGAGGCGCTCGGCTACACAAAGGAGATGGCTGGCTTCGAGGGTGACCGCCGCATGGAGCGGGTGAACCCCGAACTCACCGACGGCGCCTACTACGGCCCGTCGCGCGGCCACCTGCAGCCCCGCTGGGCCCAGCACGTGGGGATGCCGAGGGGCTACGGCTACGGCGCCTCGATGGGGGCGTGGATCATCGACTACGTGGCGGCCTGGGCCGGTGAGTGGGGAGCGGTGACCCACTCCTCGGCGCAGTACCGCCACCCGGCCTTCACCGGGGATGCCACCTTCTTCGCCGGCGAAGTGGTGGACAAGCGCGTGGAGCGCCGGCGCCACCTCGCGGTGGTGAAGGTCGAGCTCACGAGCCAGGACCACACGGTGATGGCCAAGGCCACCGTCGAGGTCGAACTCCCCTCCGAGGCCACCCCGTGAGCTCGCGCGTCATTCTCTCCACTGCCCCGCTGCGGGGCCCGGGGCTCGACACCTTGCGGGGCCTCGGTGAGGTGATCCTCGACCCGTGGATCGAGCATCGACCGTTGCGCATCTACAACGCCGAACAGTTCGCCGAGCGCGCCGCGGCAGTGGGAGCGAGCGTGGTGATCTGCGAGGCCGACCAGTGTCAGGGGCCGGTGCTCGACCTCCCCCTCGAAGCCATCGGGGTTACCCGCGGTGATCCCACCAACGTGGATGTGGCGGGGGCCACCGCCAAAAACATCCCGGTGCTGCGGGCTCCGGGCCGCAACGCTGATGCCGTGGCGGAACTCACCGTGGGACTGTTGCTGGCGGTCACCCGAGGCCTCCTCGCCGCCGACCACGATGTGCGAACCGGCGAGGTGTACCGCGATGGGACCATCCCCTACCAGCGGTTCCGGGCGTGGCAGCTGGCGGGCCGGACCGCCGGACTAGTGGGTTTGGGCGCGGTAGGACGAGCCACCCGTTGGCGCCTGGAAGGCCTCGGCATGGTGGTCATCACTGCCGATCCGTTTGCGACCGATGCTTCCCACACCCTCGAGGACCTCTTGGCCGAAGCCGACGTCGTATCCATGCACGCGGCCGTCACTCCCGACACGGTGGGGCTCATCTCCGCCGAGCAGATCGCCCGTATGCGACCGGGGGCGGTGTACGTGAACTCGGCCCGCGCCGGGCTCCATGATCTTGATGCCCTGACCGCCGCTCTGCTCTCCGGCCATCTCGCCGCCGCCGCCTTCGACCATTTCGATGGCGAACACCTCGCCGCCACCCATCCGTTGATGACGATGGACAACGTGCTGCTCACGCCCCACATCGGCGGGGCCACCTACAACACCGAGACCAACCACACGACCATGATCGCCGATGGCCTGGTGGCCGTGTTGCGCGGCGAAGCCCCGTCCAACCTCGTAAACCCGGAGGTCCTCCGCCATGACTGACACCACCGCCTCACCCACCACCACCCGCGAAGCCGTACTGGAGGCGGCCAAAAAGATGCTGGCCGAGGGACTGGTAGAGGGCACCTCCGGCAACATTTCCGGGCGACTACCCGACGGTTTGGTGTGCCTCACCCCCTCATCGGTCCCCTACGACTCGATGCTGCTTGAGGACCTCGTGGTGGTCGATCTCGCCGGCACGGTGGTGGAGGGAACCCGGGCCCCCACGACCGAAAAGGACCTGCACCTCGCCGCCCTCCGGCGCTACCCGGAACTAGGAGCGGTGATCCACACCCACGCCGTGTACGCCACCATGTTCGCCCTGGCCCACCAACCCATCCCGGCGGTCATCGAGGAAGTGGTGGTCTACGTGGGTGGTGACGTTCCGTGTTGCGCCTACCGCGGGACCGGCAGCGTCGCCCTCGGCGATGAGGTGGCCGACCACCTCGCGGATCGCGGCGCCACCCTCTTGGCGAACCACGGCCTCGTTACCTGTGGGGCCTCCCCGTCGGCCGCCCTCCACAACGCGGCGTTGGTGGAACGCACCGCCAAGATCATCTGGGGGGCGCGGGCCATGGGCGCCACCATCCACCCGCTCCCCGACTCGGTGAACCGCGACATGGCCGGGGTCTACACCTACCTCCGGGGGAACCCGTGACGCGCCCAGACCAGCCGGGAACCCCGGGAGGATGACCCCCATCTTCGACGACGACGCCCGAGCGACTATTGCGACGGCGATGGACGCCCAGGTGCCCGGAGCCGCCGCTCTCGGGTCGGTGGAGTATGTGGAACAACTCCTGACCGCCTTGGATCACGATCCTCCCCACCTGTGGGCCGCCCCGGGCGATTGGGCCGGGGAGGGCCCGGCGTGGCTGGAACTGGGGCCGTGGGAGCGCCAGGCCTGGACGCAGCGCCTCGGCGACGTGCGGGCCGTCTATCAACGCGTCATCGAGGGCGAGGCCACCCCCGCTGATGAGCGCATCGTGCACGCCCATGCCTGCGAAGCCACCTACGGCGATCCGGCGTACGGCGGCAACCGCCACGGCGGCGGCTGGCAGCGGATCGGCTTTCCCGAACCCCTCTTCCCCCCCACCCGAGCGCCCCAATGACCGACTGTGATGTGGTGATCGTGGGTTCCGGACCCGGCGGGGCCACCACCGCCGAGGTGCTCACCCGGGCCGGGTGGTCGGTGGTGATCCTGGAAAAAGGCCGCAACCACCTCCTCGACCTCACCCCTCCCTTCGCCTCCCGGCGCCACTTCGCCAACGACGAAGTGGCCGCCACCCGACGTCACCTCCTCGGACCCGACCCCTTACTCGAGCCCCGTACCTACCGCAGGGACGAAACCGACGGCGAGCGAATCCTCGTCGGTGAGGTGAACAACCTGCCCTCCACGGTGGGCGGCGGCGGCGTCCACGCCGACGCCAAACTGCCGCGCTTTCGCGAGGAGGACTTCCACCTGCGCAGTACCCGGGGTCCGATGCCGGGGGCGGCGGTGGAGGACTGGCCGGTGCAATACGACGACCTCGAAGCCCACTACGCCGCCGTGGAGATCAGCTTCGGGGTGGCCGGCGAGGCCGGGACGAATCCTTTCGCCGCCCCCCGCCGCAACGACTTCCCGATGCCGCCGGGGCCCGACATGCCCATGGCGGTGGTATCCGCCGCCGCCGCCCAGCGGGCCGGGTTTCATCCCTACCGTGCCCCGAGCGGGGTGAACAGCGTGCCCTACGACGGTCGCCGAGCATGCATGGACTGTGGGTTCTGCGGGGGCTACGGCTGTCCCATCGAGGCCAAGGGCGATCCCGTAGCCGCCCTCCGGCGGGCCCTGATCACCGGGCGTTGTGAACTCCGCCCGGAGGCCTTCGTGACCGATGTGCTCCGGCGGGCCGACGGGCGGCGGGCCACCGGTGTTCGCTACCTCGATCTCACCGGCTACCCCACCCCACCGGTGCGGGAGGTCCATGCCCGCGAGGCGGTGGTGTTGGCCTGCGGGGCCTTCGAGACGCCGCGTCTCCTCCTGCGCACCGGGTTGGGCGGCGACCTCGTGGGACGCTTCCTCACCAACCACTTCCAGACGTTCACGGTGGGCATCTTCCCCGAGCCCACCGGCGGCGAGCGCGGCCGCAGCGTCACCCACCTCCACGATGATCTCATGATCGATACGCCCGCCCTGCGCGCCGCGGCGCAGAGCGCAGGCCTGCCGTGGCTTCGCGGCGGTGTCGTGGAACACGGGTCGGGACCCGGTCCCATCGACGAAGCCTCCACCTATTCCGCCGGGGCCGACCATCTCGAAGCGATGACCAACAGCGCCCTGCGGCGACGGATCTGGGCGTTCACCATGCAAGGCGAGGACCTGCCCCAGGCCCACAACCGCCTCGACTTGGACCCGTCGGTACGCGACGCCTGGGGCTTCCCCGCCGGACGCGTCACCTACGCCCCCCATGCCCACGAGCGAGCCGCCTCGGCCTACGCGGCGCCGTTGCACGAGGCGATCATGCGCGATGCCGGGGCCCAGGCGGCCTTCTCGGCCACCTCACCCCCGCAGGGCGACCTCACCCTCCAGGCCACCTTGGGTCCGCTCGGCATTGCGCCGTCGAGTCGTCACGTGATGGGCACCGCCCGTATGGGAACCGACCCCGCCACCTCGGTGGTGTCGCCCGAACAGCGCCTGTGGGAGGTGGACAACGTGCTCGTGTGCGACTCGTCGGTGTTCGTGACCTCCGCGGGCTACAACCCCACCTTGACCCTGGCCGCTCTCGCCCACCGCGCCGCCACCCTCCTCAGCGGAGGAAAGTCATGACCTCTAGTGTTGGACCCATGAGCCCGGTTCCGCTTCGCATGAGCGCCGCCGTGCTGCAAGGACCGGGCCGACTGCAGGTGAACGACGTGGCCGTGCCGCCCGTCGGCGACCGCGACGTGCTCGTGAAGATCGACCTGTGCGGGGTGTGCGGCAGTGACCTCCACATGGTGCTCGATGGGTGGGGTCAGCGCGGCAGTTGGCAGGGCCATGAGTGGACCGGGACCGTCCTGGCGG
>VFJN01000041.1 GCA_009886035.1 Actinomycetota bacterium | reverse complement strand
GAGGGACCCGAACTGGTGAGACGCGACAGCACCGATCCCTTTTTGACCGGCGGGGTGGTGGACCCACTGGTGACGATCGCCGTCGCCGCCGCTCCGGCGGCCGCGCTACGGGCGGCTACGTCGGCTCGCTGCTGCCGATTCTGGCTCTGGCGCCGCTGCTTGGAGGGTTGCTGCTTACTCGACATGAGCGCAGACTAGATCGTGGGGGCCGCCCCCGAGAAGGTCAAGGGGCCGCCCCCGGTCTCACCGAAAATCACGGCTCCGGGTGGACGTCGAGATCGGTAGGGCTTCCAGGCGATCGGCAATCACGTTGGTCACACCCTCGAATCGCTCGAGACGTCCTCGGACCAACATCGCCGGAGCCGCCCGGGCCACCTGGCGATGGGCGGCCCAGCATCCCTTCGACACCACCACATTGATGAGGCCAGTCTCGTCCTCCAGGTTGATGAAGATCGTGCCCCCCGCGGTAGCGGGCCGTTGGCGATGGGTGACCACGCCCCCCACTCGAACCCGGGTGCCCGGCTCCACTACCGCCAGACCCGCGGCTGTTACTACCCCGGCGGCGGCCAGGCGCTCCCGCACGAATCGGGTGGGGTGGCCGTCGGGACTCACACCGGTAGACCACAAATCAGCCTGGGCCGATTCCGCGGCGGTCATGGCGGGCAACTCGGGGGCGGCCACGCCGGTGACGATCCCCGGCAACCGATCTGGTCCGCCTTGGGCCACCGCCCCGGCCGCCCAGATTCCCTCCCGCCGCGACATGTCGAAACAGCCGAAGGCCCCACTGGTGGCCAGCGCCTCGATCTGGTGGAGGGTGAGCGACACCCGACGGGCTAGGTCCTCCGGGCTGGCATAGGGCCGCCCCGCGGCGATCTGCCGAGCCAGTTCGATACCGATTCCCCGTACCGAGGAGATCCCCAACCGCACCGCCGGCCCGCCCCGACCCCACTCCTGAGGAGCGGCGGACCGGCCCGCCTTCCCTGGCGCCTCCCCCTCCAGGGTGGTGGTGGCGGCCGATGCGTTGAGATCGGGGGTGCGCACCTCCACGCCATGACGACGGGCATCGCCCACGAGGGTGTGCGGAGCGTAGAAGCCCATCGGCTGCGCATCGAGCAGCGCGGCGCAGAACACCGCTGGGTACCAACGTTTCACCCATGACGACGCGTAGACCAGATAGGCAAAACTCACCGAGTGGCTCTCGGGGAAGCCATAACTGGCGAAGGCCGCCAACTGCTCCCAAATCACCTCGATGACATCGGGCAACACGCCGCGCTCCCCCGCCCCCGTGGCGAAACGCCGGTGCAGTCGCTCCATCCGTTCGCGACTGCGCTTGGAGCCCATGGCCTGTCGGAGCATGTCGGCCTCGCCGGGGCTGAAGCCAGCGACATCGATCGCCATCTGCATCAACTGTTCCTGGAACAGCGGCACCCCCAGGGTCTTGTTGAGCGACCGTTCCAAGAGTGGATGTAGATACGTCACCTCCTCCTGGCCGTTGCGCCGACGAATGTACGGGTGCACCGATCCGCCCTGGATGGGACCGGGACGGATCAGAGCCACCTCCACCACCAGGTCGTAGAAAACCCGGGGCCGCAGACGGGGCAGCGTGGCCATTTGGGCCCGGCTCTCCACCTGGAATACCCCGATCGAGTCGGCCCGGCTGAGCATGTCGTACACCTCATCCTCTTGGGGAAGGGTGGCGAGATCAACGTGAAGGTCACCGTGCACCTCTCGCACCATGTCGATGCAGCCGTGCAGCACCTCGAGCATCCCGAGGCCCAGCAGATCGAACTTCACCAGGCCCACCGCGGCGCAGTCGTCCTTGTCCCACTGAAGGACCGTACGGTTCTCCATCCGGGCCCATTCCACCGGGCACACCTCCACAATCGGGCGGTCGCAGATCACCATGCCGCCGGAGTGGATCCCCAGATGACGGGGGGCGTGCTCAAGGGCGGCGGCCAGGGCCAGGACGTCGGCGGGAATCTCCTGTTCTCCCCTCGCCGGTTGGGCCGTGATCGCCACCCCACCACCGGCGTCGGCTTTTTTTGCCCAGGCGTCCTGCTGACCGGGCGCATACCCGAGCGCCTTGGCGACATCGCGAATCGAAGATTTGGCGCGGTAGGTGATGACGTTGGCCACCTGGGCGGCATGACGGCGGCCGTACTTGGCGTAGACGTACTGGATCACCTCCTCCCGGCGCCCCGACTCGATGTCGATGTCGATGTCGGGCGGCCCATCTCGCTCGGGCGACAGGAAGCGCTCGAACAGCAGGCCGAGTTGTACGGCATCAACATTGGTGATGCCCAGGGCGTAACAGACCGCGCTGTTGGCGGCACTGCCCCGCCCCTGGCAGTAAATGTTCGAGCGGCGGCAAAAGTCCACGATGTCCCACACCACCAGGAAGTAACCGGGGAAGCCGAGTTGCTCGATCATGGCGAGTTCATGCTCGATCTGACGGTACGCCCCCGGCACTCGTTCCTCGCCCCCCGAGCCGTAACGCGACTGGGCGCCAGCGGCGGTGAGGGAGCGGAGGTAGGCCATCTCACTCCCTCCATCGGGACACGCAAACGGCGGCAGTCGCGGGGCCACCAGGTGCAGATCAAACGCACAAGCCCGGCCCAACTCGGCCGCCCGCTCCACCGCCCCGGGCCAACGGGCAAAACGGCGGGCCTGCTCATCGCCCGAACGTAAATGCGCTCCGGCCCAGGCGGGCAGCCAGCCATCGAGTTCATCCATGCTGCGCCGCGCCCGTACCGCCGCCATGGCCGTGGCCAGCGGCCGACCGGCTGGCGTGGCGTAGTGGGCGTTAGTAGTGGCCACCACATCTACTCCCGCTTGGATCGCCAAGCGAGCCAAGGCGTCGTTGCGGTGTGAGTCGAGGGGATCGCCGTGATCACAGAGTTCGACCACCACATTGGCGTGGCCAAAGGTGGCGATCAGTGCCTCCAACTCTCGGGCGGCGGCGGCCGGGCCATGCTGCTCCAGGGCGGCGGGCACCGAACCCTTGCGGCAGCCCGTGAGTACCAGCCAATGCTCGCCATGCACTGTGTCCCAAGCGATGTCTCGATAATCCGGCTTGCCCTTCTCTGCCCCGGCCAGATGCGCGGTGCTCATCACCGATGCCAAGCGGGCATAGCCCTCGGGATCCCGGGCCAGTACGAGCAGATGGGTGCCCTCGGGGTCGGGAACACCCGTCTGCGGTTTGGTGAGCCCGAGTGACAACTCGGCCCCGAACACCGTGGGTACCCCCACCGCTCGGGCCGCCTCCGCGAAGCGCACCACCCCGTAAAAACCGTCGTGGT
>VFJN01000051.1 GCA_009886035.1 Actinomycetota bacterium | reverse complement strand
GCAAGACGAACACCCCCGAACTGGGACACAAAGGCGACACCACGAACCCCCTCTTTGGGGCCACGAGCAATCCGTGGAATCTGGCGTACTCGGCCGGGGGTTCCTCCGGTGGTTCGTCGGCCGCCCTGGCGGCGGGGCTCGTTCCGCTGTGCACCGGATCTGATGGCGGCGGTTCCATTCGGATCCCGTCGTCGGTGTGTGGTCTGTCGGGGATGAAGGCGTCGCTCGGTCGGGTGCCGGTGGGCGGGGCAAAGCCTCCGGGCTGGGGCGACTTGTCCACCAAGGGTCCGATGGCGAGGCGCATCCGGGACATCACGCTGGCCCTTGATGCCGTGGTGGGTCCGGATCCCACCGACCTGCGTTCCTTGCCGAGCCCGGCGATGGCGTGGTCGGGGGCGCTGGAGCATGGGGAGCCGCCGGCGCGGGTGGGATGGTCGCCCACGTTGGGCTACGCCCTGGTGGATGCCGAGGTCCTCGCCGCCTGTGAGGCGGTGTTGGCCCGGTTGGAGAGCCTCGGCACGGAGGTCGTGCTGGTGGACCCGGTGTTCCATGGCGATCCGGCGATGTCGTGGATTCAGATGGCCATGACCGGTAATGAGCGGGCGCTCGGGCACCTGCGCGGTACCGCTGATTGGGACCGCCTTGATGCGGGCCACCGACGGTTGATCGACGCCTTTGGGGTCAGGCAAACCGGCTCGGAGTTGCTGGAGGCATTCGATGCCTGCCACACCACCAACCTGCAACTATGCGAGGTGTTCGAACAGGTGCCGCTGCTGCTGACGCCCACGGTGGCTGGCTTCCCGGGACCGCCCGGGTCTGATGGAACGGTCAATGGATACCCCACCCCGGCATGGGTGGCCTTCTCCTACCCTTTCAACATGACCCGATCGCCGGCGGGCACGGTGTGTGCCGGCTTCGGGTCCAACGGTATTCCCATCGGTCTGCAGGTGGTGGGTCGCCAACACGATGATGTGGCGGTGCTGCAACTTCTCGCGCTGCTCGAGGATGATCTCGCCTTTGACCAGGTGGCGCCGATCTGAGCACCGGGCGGGTGGCCATGGTGCGGTGGCCTTCTGGTACCGTGACCCTCCCGCACTCGGGGCGCGTAGCTCAGTTGGTTAGAGCGCTGCCTTCACACGGCAGAGGCCAGGGGTTCGAGTCCCTTCGCGCCCACCGCTGTTGTGGAAATCACAACACTTCATCCGGATCTTCCCTGGTCGCGGGCAGGGTTTGAAAGACG
>VFJN01000151.1 GCA_009886035.1 Actinomycetota bacterium | reverse complement strand
TGTCAGGCCCCAATAGAAATGTCCTCAGTTTGTCCCCAATAGAAATGTCCGCTTTCCTGGGGTCTTCACTTGAGCCCTTTGAACGGTTTCCGCCACGGATGATTTTCGTCTGGGCGTGTCCGTTGTTCGGTGCTCTTGGCGGATTTGCCCTCGGCAGGATCGGGCGCCGCAGGAGTGCGACCCGAACGCCCGACGGACGGCGGAATACCAGCCGAGCGGGGCTTCTCACCGGAGCGCACCCGCTCGCGTTTTCCACTCCTGGCATCGGCCGCTTTTGCGTTCAACTCCGGGGGTTCGGGGGTGGAACTCCCGACGCTCGACCCCGCAGTCAGTTCGCGGTACTTCAGGTACCGCTTCCCGAACCGAATCGCCATCGTCCCGTCCAAACGCTCTTCGATCACCACACGACCGCCACGCTCGCCCGGATACACCGGCGGAAGCAACTGGTAGAACCGGTTGTCCAGACGCACCACGTAATCGTTGCTCACCACACGCGTCGTCTGAATCGACAGGATCGACTCCAGCCGGTGGCTCGCGCCCAGGAACCGATGAGCATCTTTGGGCCGGCCAGCGGGCTTGGCGAACTGCTTGTTGTGAGCCGGGAGCAGCTTCTCCAGAACCGCGTTGGCCTGGTCGCAGGTCTTCACCTTCGCCAGCCGCAGTTCCTTGACCCACCGATCCTGAGCCGTGCCGAACGAACGCTCGACCCGACCCTTGGCTTGCGGCGAGTGCGCCCGGATCAACTCGATGTCCAACTCCCCCAGTGCCCGACCGAACTGCGTGGTGGCGTCGGGATCGGCGAGCGGTTGACCCTTCTCGTGGGGCTCGAAGATGCTGTGCCGGTCGGTGTACAGGGCCAGCGGGCGGCCGTGCTTGCGGAGCCACCGGCCCAACAAATCCATGTGCGTCTGGACGGTGCCCGCCGGGTAGAATCGGGCCAACAGGCGGCTGGTGGCGTCGTCGATCATGGTGATCAGAACGATCGTCTCACCGCGTCCCTCGAGCCAGTCGTGGATCGAGGCGTCCATCTGGATCAACTCGCCGAAGCAGCTCCGCCGCGGTCGTCGGCTGCGGTGCGGGTCGCGGTGCCGGTGGCGTTCCCAAAGTCCTTCGGCCAGGAGCCACCGGCGCAGGGTCTCGACGCCCACTTCGATTCCCTCGTCGGCGAGTTTCTCGCAGGCGAAGGTGGGCCCGAAGTCGTGATAGCGTTGCTTGTAGGCCTTGAGCGTCTTGGTGCGAAACGCGGGTTCGTAGCGGTGGTTGGAGGGCTTGCCACGCAGCCCGTGAACCAGTGCGGTATCGCCACCGGCTTGAAGCTTCAGTTGGATGCGGCGGATCTGCCGGACGCTGCGTTTGAGCAGTCGAGCGGCTTCGGCTTGGGTTCGTTTGCCGTCGAGAACGGGTTGCATCACCTTGAGCACATCACGCTCACGCTGACTCATCGCGACACGATTCCGGTCTTGTACCTCGATCATCGGGTGTCCTCCTCGGCCTGAGTGAGGAGGACACTTCTATCGAGTTAACACCGGACATTTCTAATGGGGTTCAACAG
>VFJN01000054.1 GCA_009886035.1 Actinomycetota bacterium | reverse complement strand
GTACACTCCGGCCGTGACAGCCTTTGCAGGTCGCTACGGCCCCTGGGCGCTGGTGACCGGCGCCGCCCAGGGTGTAGGGCTGGCCTTTAGCGAGGCCCTCTTGGCCCGTGGGTGTTCAGTGGTCTTGGTGGATCAACTCCCCTCGGTTGTCGATGTGGCTGCCGACTTGGCTGGCGAAACCCGGGCCGTGGTGGCTGATTTGGCCGACGCCACGTGGCTCGATCAAGTCGTTGCCGCTACTGCGGATCTGGAAATCGGCCTGGCGGTGGCCAACGCGGCGGTGTCCTTTGTGGGCCGCTTCCTTGATCAGTCCGCCGCCAGTCGCCTCGCCACGGTGCAGGTAAATTGCCTGGCCACGACCGAACTCGCGGCCTGGGTTCTGCCGGCCATGGTGTCGCGCGGCCGCGGTGGCTTCATCGTGACGAGTTCGGGTTCGGCACTGGCGGGTACGGCTGGGGTGGCTAGTTACAGCGCCAGTAAGGCCTTCGGGTTGAACCTGGCCGAGGCATTGGGTTGGGAGTTGCGCGAGAGCGGTGTGGATGTGAAGGCGGTGGTGGCCCCGGCGATGGATACACCCGGATGGCGATCCCACGCCGTGGAGGAGGCCAACATGTTTCAACCGGCCGCCGATCCCCGGGCGGTGGTGGAAGCGGCGCTGGACCACCTCCCCGAACCGGGTTGGTTCCTCGCTGATCCAAGCCTCGAGTTTGTGGCGGGCATGGAACGGAATGAGCGGGTTGAGGTGCTCTCCCGCGCCACCACCGCTCTCTACCCCACGGAGTACCGCCGCTAGTTACCGGCCCAGGATCGCTCGGCGGTGAGTGGACGACCACCGAGGTGGCGTGGGTAGGGCAGGATGGGTCGGTGACGACAACGACGCAGGCTCAGGTAGCGGTGATCGGCGGTTCCGGGTTCTACGCGCTCGATGGCGACGTCGAGACGTTGGAGATCGACACCCCCTGGGGGGCGCCATCGAGCCCGATCTGCGTCGGGAAGGTGGAGGGGGTTCCGGTGGCCTTTCTGGCCCGCCATGGCGAGGGCCACCACATTGCGCCCCACCGGGTGGATAGTCGAGCCAACTTGTGGGCGCTGCGCACGGTGGGGGTACGGGCGATCGTCGCCACCTTTGCCTGCGGCTCACTCACGCCGGAGGTCCCAGTGGGCACGTTGGTGGTGCCCGATCAGTTGATCGACCGCACCCAAGGTCGAGCCGAAACGATTCACGATGACTTTCGCAATGGTCCCGCCCATGCCACCTTCGCTGACCCCTACGATCCGGCTGTGCGTCGCGCCGCCCTCGCAGCGGGGGAGCGCGTGGGGGAAGCGGTGCACGACGGCGGCACGGTGGTGGTGATCAACGGCCCCCGCTTCTCAACCCGGGCAGAGTCGCACTGGTATCGCAGCATCGGAGCCACCCTGATCAACATGACGCAGTACCCCGAGGCGGTGATCGCTCGCGAATTAGACCTGGCCTACGGTGCCATCGGTCTGGTCACCGATCACGACGCCGAGGTGGGCGATCGTCCCGAGGTCACCCCCGTCAGCCTGGACGCGCTCGGCGAGAATATCGAGCGGTACCTTCCCCGTCTCCGAGCCGTCACCCTGGCCACGGCCATTGCGTTGACGTAGTCTCCCGCCGGTCTCCCGGGTGGGTTTGGCCCCCCAGGGGTGCCCGATGGGAATGCAACCGGGAGAGTTCGACGTCCAATGGAGGTATGTGGCCCATGATCGAAATCATCTTGCTTGGCACCGGCAGTCCACTGGTTGATCCGCTCCGGGCGGGACCATCCACGCTCGTGCGGGCCGGTGGACGGTCGTTTCTCTTCGACTGTGGTCGCGGTGTGTTGATGCGAGCTGCCGCGGTGGGCGCCCCGGCGAACCAGCTGACGGCCCTGCTGCTCACCCACCTCCATAGCGATCACATCACCGATCTCAACGACGTGATCACCAGCCGGTGGGTTACCACCTTCGTACCCACCCCGCTTTCGATCCTCGGGCCGATCGGCACTCAGTCGGTGGTGAACGCCATCCTCTCCTCCCTGGGTCCAGACATCGGTTACCGCCTCGCGCATCACGACGACCTCTCCTGGGACCCGGCCCCGGTGGTGGAGGAGGTAACCGACGGTGTGGTGTTCGACGACGGCACGGTGCGGATCATCGCCGGCCCCACCGACCACCGGCCGGTGGACCCAAGCATCGGCTACCGGCTGGAGCACGACGGACATGCGGTGGTGATCGCCGGGGATACGGTGCCGTGTGCCGGGCTCGATGCGCTCTGCGCCGGGGCGGATGCCCTCGTGCATACGGTGATCCGGGCCGATCAGGTGGCGGCGATTCCGCTGCCTCGCCTCACCGACATCCTCGACTACCACTCGTCGGTGGAACAGGCGGCCCAGACCGCCACGCGCGGCGGCGTGGGCACCCTGGTGCTCACCCACTACGTGCCGCCGATGGTCCCGGGCGCGGAGGACGAGTGGCGGGCCCTCGCCGCCGAACACTTCGCCGGTCCCATCGAACTGGGCGCCGATCTGCACCGCATCGTGGTGGGCGAAGGGTCCTAACCTGCCGGTTGAATGCCTCATTACGCCGTCCTCCTGAAGGCCAATAACAATCGCGTGTTCGGGGAGGCCACCTTTGCGCTGGCGGCCGCCGAACTGCGGGCGATCGATGCCCACGTGTTGGGTGGGGTCATCGGCTCCTGTGAGCGCCAGTCGATCGCCGGGGTGGACTATCTCGTGGTCCATACCGCCGAGCCCCTCGATGATCGGCGGCTCGCCGTGGTGGGGAACTTGTCGTCGCTCCACGCGCTTTTCGAGGTGGAGGACACGGCGCGGTTCCGGCCGCGGTTGGCCCACCCTCGAGCGGTGCTCGCGAACGACCTCCTGACGATTCAGCGATACCCCGGCAAGACCAATGAGGCCTTCACTCATCTGCTCGTGAACCTGGCTCTGGCGGCCAGCGCCGGTGCCTTCGAACGGATGCTGGCGGGGGAGCCCCTGCGACTGTTGGACCCCACGTGTGGGCGGGGCACCACCCTCAACCGGGCGGCGTTGTACGGCATGGATGGAGTGGGGATCGATGCCGATGCACGCGACGTGGAGGCCTACGCCCTGTTCTTGCTCACCTGGCTCAAGGACAAGCGGATCAAGCACCGCGTGGACAAGGCCACCTTGCGTAAGGGCCGAGTGTCCACGGCGCACCGAATCACGGTGACCTATCGCACCCCCGGGGCGGGTGGTACCGATCGGGTGGTGGACCTCGTGCACGACGACACCCTGCGGGCCCGCGATCATCTGAAGGCACGAAGCATCGACCTGCTGGCCTGCGACCTCCCTTACGGCGTGAAGCACGGTTCGCAGCCCGGCCCTGGTCGCCTGGAGCGTGGCCCGGCGGATCTTCTCGAGCAGGCGCTTCCGGTGTGGTTCGATCTCCTTCGCCCCGGGGCGGCCGCCGTGTTTGCCTGGAATCGCCGCACGCTGCCGCGTGGGCTGCTGGCGGACCTGGCCGTGAGGGCAGGGTTCACGGTGGAAAGCAAGGTCGACGAGGCGTTTGTGCACCGGGTGGATCGAGCCATCACCCGGGATGTGTTGGTGGCGGTCCGCCCGCCCCTGTGATCTCCCAAACGCAAACCCGGCATGTAGCATGACCCCCGACCAAGGAGGCTATGAAGTGACGCTGACGGTAGAGCAGGATCCTGGGGTGATGCGGGCGGTGCGATCCGTGGCCTCATTGGGCGCGCTGGGATGGCTCGCAGTAGCGGGCGGTGCATCGTTGGGAGCCGGCGCGATCCACGCAGCCGCCATCGGGGTGCATTCCGAACATCGCCAAGCGGTGGCGGCCTTTACGATCGTGGCGGCGATTCAGTTGGGTTGGGGGGCCATCGTCCTGGCCCGGCCCGGTCGTCTCCTCATCTCGCTCGGAGTGATCGCCAACGTGGCGATAGCCGCTATGTGGCTGGTCGCCAAGACGAGAGGAATCGGGTTTGTCGAGGGTCTTGGCGACGTGGAGCCGGTGCAGTTCGTCGATTCGGTCGCCGCCGCCCTGGCCATCACCGCGGCCCTGTGCGGCCTGGCCTACTTGTTCGGCATCGGCTCGCGCACCCTCACCGCTAGCCCGCTCGCCACCGGGACCGTCGCCATTTTGTTGGCGGGTTTGAGCCTGCCGGGAATGTTGGTCGCCGGTTCCCATGCCCATGCCGCCGGTCACGATGGTGCCGGGGCCGCCGGTCACGCTCACGGCGCTACCTCCGTTCCCCCGACCGTATTCGATCCGCTCCTGCCCATTGATCTCAGTGGCGTCGAGGGTGTTTCTCCCCAGCAGCAGGCTCGGGCCGAGAATCTGCTGGCGATCAGCCTCATCGAACTCCCGCAGTTCTCTGATCCGGCCGTCGCCGAGGCGATGGGCTTCGTATCGATCGGCGACGGGTTCACCGGGGTCGAGCACTATCTCAGCGCCGCCAACATGAACGACGACAAGATTCTCGATCCGGACTACCCGGAATCGTTGGTCTACGACACCACCACCACGCCGAAGCAACTAGCGGCCGCCATGTTCATGATGAGCCCCGGCGACACGTTGGCCGACGTGCCTGATGTGGGGGGATCGCTCACGCAGTGGCACATCCATAACAATCTTTGCTTCGCTGGTCCCCGGGTGGCCGGGATCACCAATGCGGAGGGGGTGTGTCCGGGCACTCTCACCAAGGGCGTCGAGACGCCCATGATGCATGTGTGGATCCAGAAGCATCCTTGTGGTCCCTTTGCGGCGCTGGAGGGAATCGGCGCCGGCCAGGTGGCCGAGGGTGAAACCAAGGCGTGCGACGCCGCCCACGGTTCCCATTAGCCTTCCGAGAGCAGCAAGTATCCACCACCCCCGCTGCGCCGTGGTTTAGCGTACGAGCACTAAGTATTTGTCCCTAAGGAGGGCCCTCGATGAATAAGGCCGAACTCGTCAGCGCTGTAGCAGAGAAGTCAGGACAGTCCGCCGCCACGGTGGGTTCCGTCCTCAGCGCCTTCGAAGACACCATCACCAGTACTGTCGCAGCTGGCGGCAGGGTCCAGATCCCGGGTTTCCTCACCTTTGAGCGAGCTGAACGGGCCGCTCGGACGGGGCGAAACCCCTCCACTGGGGCGGAGATTCAGATCGCCGCCGCCAAGGTCCCGAAGGTGAAGGTCGGTAAGACCTTCAAGGATTCCGTCAACAAGTAGTCCGTGCACCCGGCGCCGTCACCCTCGGGTGGCGGCGCTGTTGGGTGTCACTCCAGCGTGGTCGTGACCGCATCCCCGGTCTGAACGCGCCAAAGTGCCGCGTAGAGCCCACCTTTTTCCACCAGCTCCTCGTGAGTTCCGGCCTCGATCATCTCGCCATCCTCGAGCACATGGATGCGGGCGGCGTGACGAACCGTAGAGAGCCGATGGGCAATCACCACGGTGGTGCGATGAGCCGACACCTGGGCGAGGGATCGCTGAATGGCTGCTTCGGTCTCGTTGTCTACTGCGGAGGTGGCTTCATCGAGTACCAGGATGGCCGGGTCTCGCAGGATGGCTCGGGCGATGGTGAGCCGTTGGCGCTGACCCCCGGAGAGTTTCTGGCCGCGCTCGCCCACAATCGTGTCGTAGCCCTCGGGAAGCATGGAGATGAAGGAATGGGCCTCAGCGAGGGTGGCGGCCCGCACGAGGTCGTCGTCGCCGGCGTCGGGTCGGCCGTAGGTGAGGTTCTCGCGCACCGTTCCCTGAAAGAGGAACGCCTCTTGGCTGACGAAGCCCATGGAGTGGCGTAGGGAGCTGAAGGTGAGGTCCTCGACGGGGATGCCGTCAATGGAGATCGTGCCGCTGGTGGGTTCGTAAAGGCGCAGGAGGAGTTTTACGAGGGTGCTCTTGCCGGCCCCGGTGGCGCCCACGATGGCGTGGGTCTCGCCGGGTTGGATGTCGAGGCTCACCCTGCGCAGCACTTCGCGGCCTTCGCCGTAGCTGAAGGACACGTTGTCGAACCTCACCGCCCCGGCGACGGGCTGGGCGAGGGTGGCGGCGCCGGGACGGATCGACGGGGCGACGTCGAGGAGCCCGAAGATCCGACGGCAGGAGGCCATGGCCCGCTGATAGAGGTCGAAGGTCTCGCCGAGGCGAGTGAGGGGCCACAGCAGGCGTTGGGTCATGTACACGAGAACGGTGAAGGCCCCCACTTCGAGGGTGCCGTTCAACGTGGCCCGACCGCCCACCACGAGAGTCATTGTGAAACCGGCGAGGATGGCCATGCGGATGAGGGGGACGAAGGCACTGGAGTAGCGGATCGCCTCGGCGTTGGCGCTGCTGTAGGCCTGGCTGTCGGTGGCCACGCGGGCCACTTCGCGCTCTTCGGCGTTGAAGGCCTTGATGGTAGCGATGCCGCCCAGGTTGTTGGTGAGGGTGTCGGCAATACGCCCAGCGGCGGAACGCACAACGTCATAACGCTTCTCGAGCGTGCGTTGGTAGCGCAGCGACCCTCCGATGATCACGGGAATGGGGAGAAAGGCCAGGACGGCGAGAAGCGGGGAGATAACCGCAAAGGTGATGCCCACCAGCACCACATTGGTAATGGTGAGGATCATTTCGTGGGCGCCCGTGTCCAAGAAGCGTTCCAACTGATTCACATCGTCGTTGAGTACGGCCATAAGTCCACCGGAAGATCGATCTTCGAAGTAGGCCAGTTCCAGTTCCTGTACGTGGCGGTAGGCCTCCATGCGCACGTTGTGTTCGATTTCCTGGGCGAGGTTCCTCCAGGTGATCTCGGCGATGTAATCGGTGATCGACTCGGCGATCCACACGAGCACTGTGATGCCGGCCAGCAGGTAGAGCTGGTCGTAACGGTCTTCGATTCCGGTGAGGCGCTGTACGAGGGTCTCGCCCTCGTTCACCACGATGTCTACGGCTACGCCGATCAGTAGTTCGGGGGCGATGTCGCACATTTTGTTGAGGACCGAGAACACGGTGGCGACGATCACTTTGGGGCGGTGGCCGCTGGCGTGGCCCCAGAGTTGGCGAAGGGGCGGGACCGACGACGGCGCCACGGCGTTACTGTCAGGGGCAAGCATGGAGCGGACCCTAGAAGAACTCGCCCGCGGATCCACCGGTTGTTTCCCCGCCTCGGGTCGCTGTCCCGGGAGATTCGGCACTATGATCGGCCGTTCCAAGGGCGGTTAGCTCAGTTGGTTAGAGCGCCTGCTCGACACGCAGGAGGTCGGGGGTTCGAGTCCCCCATCGCCCACCCGTTGTGATTATGACACCGAAATTTGCCTCGGCGGGTCCGGGTCCGGGTCCGAAGCCCGGAAGGTTCAGAGGGTTGGTTCCGTCACACGATCGCCTCGATGTGGCGGACCAGGAGCGACTTCCTCACCAGAATGGTCTCGCAGGCATCCGCGTCAAATGTCGCTGGCAGGAACGGCAGCGCAGAGTCGTTGAGCCAACGCGGCGCCAGCCCGTGTCTCGATGCGACTCGAGCTATCGCCGCCGTGAGCTCCTCATCAAGGCGTTTCACGCTGTCCGCATCCCGGGTTGCGGCGCGCAAGCCGTGCATCGCAAGAAGGGCACCACCGACGATGATCACGACGCGTTGCCCACCCGAACCCGCGAGTTCGTCGGCGACCTCCGAGACGTACCGTTCGATGTCGTCGCGTTCGAGCGAGACTTCAGACACCGACGTTCTCCGGACGACGCCACAGGCTCTCGGGGTCGACCATCAATCCGCGCGCGGCCAGCTGTGGAGGAACTTGATAATCGACACGCGGACGAGCGATTTGCGGGCGACATTCATGTTCGAGTGATGGCGCACGTTCCGTCCACCGCGGGCGTGGGAGGCCGGTGTCATCGGCGATCTTCTCCGCGACTCCGGCGAGCAACGCGTCGACGATCCGTTCGCCGGTCGGTGGCGGAATGGCGTAGATCGCCTCGGGAACGAGTTCTGGATGGAGAGCCAGCCTGTCGAGAAACGACCGCCACGCGGGCCAATCCAGTCTGAGCTCCCCAGACGCGTTGCCGTCGCGTTTGAGGCCGCGCAGTGGCGACCAGGGAGGTCGATCGGTCGCCCTGGTGCCCGCCATCCCTGCGCCGTGGTGGGCGGCGCCGCCGTTGGCATCGATCCGACCGCATTGCTAACACAACCCATCGAACCATGCAGCCGTGATGAGAGCCGCTCCCGCCGGCGGGAAGAGTCACCATCGGTTGATGATCCCGGGCCAACGTAAATGGAGCGCAATGAATAACGCTCAATCGGCCTCGACGTCCCGGCGTTCCAACGCCTTGTTCTTCGAACCATTCGCTCATCTCGTGGTGATGAGCGCGATCGCCGGTGTCGGTCTGGGGGTCTCCTACATCGCGGCCACGAGGGATCCGATCGCCTCCTGGGAGATTGAGCTCATCCGTTGGCTCAACCACGCGCCGGATCCGGTGGCGGCAGGGCTGTGGCCCGTCATGCAGTTGGGAAGCTTGGTGGGTCCGTTCATCGTAGGGGGAGCCATCCTGGTATTCCGCCGCGACCGCGTTCTGGCGGGGCTTGCGGTGGTCGCCGGTGTCGGCACCTGGATGGCGGCCAAGGGGATCAAACAACTCGTCTCCCGGGGCCGTCCCCGCATGTAGATGCCCGACGTTGTCGTTCGCGGTAGCGACGGTACTGGGCTCGGTTACATCTCGGGTCACGCGGCCGTGGCGGCGGTCACTGCGTTGATCACCATGGCAGTACTGCCGGTGCGGGTCCGGCCGGTGGCCCTCGTGATCGCGGCGTCAGTAGGGATCGCCCGGATCGTTTATGGGCCCCATTTCCCGGCCGATGTTATCGGGGGCTGGTCATTCGGAACTCTCGTGGGGGTAGCGGTGGTTACCCTTGTGGACCATTGGCGCCGAGGCCACCAAGCCTGAAGGGTGAGGGCCGTCCAGGGCCGACGGCGGTCGGGCTCAGGGCCAGGGGGGTTAGAGATGGTTGAACCCGGCCGATTCATCCCGATCCATCGGCACCGACACGGGGTGGCGGGTGAGGTGGGCCAGGGCATCGCGGAAGTCGGCCACGAGCAGGCTGGCCATGTCTCGACTCACGTCCTGGCGCACCAGGATGCGTTGTACGGCGATGTGCGAGGCATCGCCGGTGAGCGTGTAGGCCGGCACCTGCCAGCCCTTGATGCGCAAACGGTCGGCCAGGTCGTAAAGGGTGAAGCCGAGGTCGACCCCTTCCGGGATGCGCCAGGTGACACAAGGAATGCCGGTGGTGGAATCGCTGTCGTGGAGCAGTTCGAAGATCCCCATTTGGGTGATCTCCTCCGCCAGATATTTTCCGGTGGCGTAGGTGGCGTCGTGCACCCGCCGGTAGCCGTCGCGTCCGAGCCGCAGAAAATCGTAGTACTGGGCCACGATCTGACCGGCCGGCCGGGAGAAGTTGATCTGGAAGACCGGCATATCCCCACCGAGGTAGTTCACATGAAAAATCAGATCATCGGGGAGTTCGTCGCGATCGCGGAAGACCACCCAGCCAACTCCGAGCGGGGCGAGACCAAACTTGTGGCCTGATGCGCTGATCGATTTCACCCGGGGGAGGCGGAAGTCCCACTCCATGTCGGGTGTGCAGAACGGGGCGAGGAATCCGCCGCTGGCGGCATCGACATGGATATCGATATCGAGGCCGCCTTCGGCCTGCAGTTCATCAAGGGCATCGGCGATGGGCTTCACCATCTCGTAGGCGCCGGTGTAGGTGAGCCCCAGGGTGGGCACCACCATGATGGTGTTTTCGTCCACTCGGTCCAGCACGTCCTGGGGTGTCATGAAGTACTGATCGGGGGCCATGGGTACCTCCCGCATTTCGATATCCCAGTACTTGGCGAACTTGTGCCACACGACCTGTACCGCGCCACACACCATGTTGGGTCGATTGGTAGGCCGGCCGGCGGCAGCTTGACGGGCCCGCCAGCGCCACTTGGCCGCCAAACCTCCCAACATGCATGCCTCCGAAGATCCGATGCAGGAGGTGCCGACAGTGTTGGCCGCATCGGGGGCGTTCCAGAGATCCGCCATCATGTGCGTGGCGCGCCGCTCGATCTCGGCGGTCTGCGGGTACTCATCGCGGTCGATCATGTTTTTGTTGATCGCCAACTCCATGAGTTTGATGACCTGCGGCTCCTCCCATGTCTGACAGAACGTGGCCAGGTTCTGGCGGGAGTTGCCGTCGAGCATGATCTCATCGGCGATGACCTGATAAGCGTGATCGGGGGAAATCTCCCGGTCGGGGAAGCGATACTTGGGCAGGGCGGTGGAGAGGTCCTGGCCGGCGAACACGCTGGCGTTGAGTTCGTCACGAATCGCGTCTCGGTCGTGTAGCGCCATGTGAGGGTCTCGTACTTCCGTGAGTGGTTTTGGTTAGCGGGACTCCCAGTATGCCGGGCTCACACCGCCCGAGGATTTCCCCGCTCCGGCTGCGCCTGGGGGTCGAAGGCGATCGGGGTTTCTGCCACCCGTCGTGGCCCCGGATTCCTTCCGGTTGTGATCGGTTCCCAATCGGGTTGATCCGGTCGGGTATGCGAGAATCGCCGGATGGCTGACCATCCCACGCGCCCGGAGATCGACCTACTGGCGGGGGAGTTCTACGCCAGCGACCCCCACGACCTTTACCGCTGGATGCGGACCAACGCTCCCGTGTATTTCGACGAAGCCAATGGTGTTTGGGGGATCGCCTGCTACCGGGACCTGAAGGTGGTGGAGCGCAGCCCGAATACGTTCTCGAGCGCCGGTGGGGCGGTCCCGGGTATGGGGCCGATGCCGATGATGATCGACATGGACGATCCCGATCATGCCCGTCGCCGGAAGTTGGTGAGCAAGGGCTTCACACCCCGCCGGGTACGGGACCTCGAAGCCAAGATTCGTGCCGTGTGCGACGAGATCATCGATGCGGTGTACGAGAAGGGGTCATGCGACTTGGTACGCGACATCGCCGCCCCCCTGCCGATGGTCATGATCGGTGATGCGCTCGGTGTGGCGCCTGAAGACCGGGCCGATCTGCTCACCTGGAGCGACGACATGGTTTCGGCCCAGTCCAATAAAGCCACCGACGAGGCCCTGATGGCGGCGGCCACCGCCTTCTCGGAGTACCAGGCCTATGCGACCAAGGTGATCGCCGAGCGACGCACCCGGCCGGTCGATATCGATTTGATCTCCGTGTTGGTCCATGCCGAGGTAGACGGTGACACCCTCGACGACGATGAGTTGATGCAGGAGTCGTTGCTCATCTTGGTGGGAGGCGACGAGACCACCCGTCACGTGGTGAGTGGCGGGATTGCCCAGTTGGTGCGCAACCCCGATCAGCGGCAAAAGCTCCTCGAGAGGCCCGAACTGTTGGGTTCGACGGTGGAGGAGATGCTGCGCTGGGTGACGCCGATCAAAACGATGGCCCGCGTGACCACCGAGGACACGGAGTTGCGCGGCCAGCAGTTGCGCCAGGGGCAAGAGGTGGTGCTGCTCTATCACTCCGCTAATCGTGATGAGGAGATCTTTGATCGACCGTTCGAGTTCGATATCGAGCGCAGTCCTAACGACCACGTGGCCTTCGGATTTGGCACGCACTTTTGCCTGGGCGCCAGCCTGGCCCGGCTCGAGGTGAGTGTGATGACCGAACGGGTGATGGCCCGGATGCCCGACCTTGAACTCGTCGGCCCCACCCCGATGCGTCCGGCGAACTTCATCACCGGCTTCGAGTCCATGCCGGTGCGCTGGACCCCCTAACGGGGTTGGTCCCCGGCGGGGGATCGGAGCCCCGACTCAGCCGGTGGGCTTCAGGACGACAGCAGGGCGGTGCACATGGAGATGAGATTGGCGGTGAAGGCCTCGTGATCGAGTTCGGTGCCGGTACCGTCGTCGATGCGACGGGCCCGTTCGGCCACGCTGGCGGTGAGGAGCATGATCAGCGACACCACTCGCTCGCGGCGAACCGGGCCGGGGGCGCGGGGGAGGGCTTCCACCTCGGCCAGTATGTGGGTGAGGTGCGTGGTGGTGGCGGGGTCTGATGCGTCTCGCCACAGGGCGAACCGGCCCCGTAGTTGGGCCACGATCCGTAGGTAGCTCCGCCCGGCGGGGGCGTGGAGCAGGGCGGTATAGGGAGTGATCAGGCAGGCCACAAGGTCGCCGGGGGCCGGGCGCGGCCCGAGCGCGTCGCGGGCCTCGCCACGAGCACGATCCACGGGGGCACCCCGCCGTGCCAATACCTCCGCCAGGAGGCCCTGGCGCGAGTGGAAGTGATAACTCACGGCCGACACATTGCGCTGCCCCGCCGCCTCGGTGATCTCACGGATGGTTACCCCCTGAACACCGCGCAACGCGAAGAGGCGTTCGGCCTCATCGAGCAGTCGGTCGCGGGTGGCGACAGCAAGAGCGGTCGTGTCAACCCGCCAGCGGGATCAGCGCGTTGGTGGGAATCACGCTCACGCTCAGGTCTTCGGGCACCGGATGGGCAAAGACCGGGAACTTGGGCTGGGCGGTGGCCCGGAAGCGGGTGGTGCGGTGCACCGGGTCGGTGTCGAAGGTGGGAATCACCTTGTCGCCGAACAGTTCGATCATCTCCATCACCTCCTCGTGCTCAAACCCCTCGTTGGGGATGCCGAAGACGAGTTGGTCGCAACCCACCTGCTGGTACTTGTCGATCTGTTCGAGCACATCGTCGGGAGCCCCGCAGAGGAGGTAACCGGCTTCGATGAGCCAGTCGAGGGTGGATTCATCCGGGATGGCCCGGGGCGCATTGGGCCACTTCACCGCGCCGGGCTGGGGGGGCATGGTGTCGTGGTACATGTTCACCATCGTGTTGAGGTAGCCCCGACCCGGCGACATGGCGATGGCGCGGGCCCGCTCGCGGCTGGCGACGCACACCACGGCGTTGGTCATCATGATGTTGTCGTTGATGAACTGACCGAGTGGTTCCTTGCAGTTGGCGATGCCTTCCTTGTAGGCCTCGATGCGCCCTTTGAGGTTGTAGATGGGCTCGAAGTTGAAGGCGATAGCCCCAATGCCCAACTCGCCGGCCTTGGTGAAGGTGCCAGGGTTACCGCAGCCCACCCACAGGGGCGGATGTCCGTGCTGGTAGGGCTTCGGCAGGATGTTGTGGGGTTTTTCCACCCGGAAGAATTCGCCCTCGAAGGTGTAGTCGCGCTGCTCCCACATGCGGAGGATTTCCGGTGCCGCTTCGTCCCACATGGCCTTGGTGTCCGAGGTGAGCAAATCGAAGGTGGCCATCTCGTGGCTCCCCGCCCCCCGGCCGGTGCCCCACTCGTAGCGACCCTCGGTCACGTGGTCGAGCATGGCGACGCGTTCGGCGTTGCGCACCGGATGGTTCACCGGTCGCGAGAGGTTCATGATCGCCGAACCGAGATGGATGCGCTCGGTCTTGGCCGCCATGTATCCGAACAGGACCTCAGGGGCAGACATGTGGGAGTACTCCGTGAGGGCGTGGTGCTCCCCGAACCAGGCGTACTTCCAGTTGTGTCGGTCGGCCTGGATGGCGTAGTTGATTTCCCGCATGATCATGGTGTGCTCGGCCTCGCGGTCGTGGGCCGCCGGGCCGGGCAGGTAGCCGTTCATGAACAAGCCGAATTCCATCGCGCACACTCCTGGTCGGGAAACTAGAACAGGTTCTAATGTAACCCATTAGAAAGAGCCAACCAGGTCACTCGTCCTCGCTGGGCGAGCGCTGGCCCCCCAGGTCCGTCAGCCAGGGATCGAGGTCCCGCACAAAGGCGGCGAAGGTGTCTTCTGCCCCCGTAGCGGTGTCGGTCCAACGAATCCGCAACACGTCGTTCTTCATTTTCCGCTCCAGGTGGGTGCGGGTGGTGTCCACCTCGAGGATTTGGGCCCGGGGAATGCGCAAGAGGTAGTCCGGGCGCCACTGGGCGAACGCCACCTCGTCGCTCGTCAACACGAGGGTGCCCGTGCCCTGGGCCTCACCTCTCCCTCGGCTGGTGATCCCGAGCGAGGTGGCCGCCATGGATCGCTGGAGCACTCCGGGTAGCTGAGACAGGTTCTCCAGGGCCCGAGCGCGACCGCGGCGCACAATGAGCACGGCGATCACCGCCGACAGCACCAGGGTGAGGATGAGGACGGCGAGGAGGATGGTCGTAGTCATCAGGAGGCAACGGTATCGTGCCGTCCTCATGCCTGATCGGACCCTCGTACTCGTCGATGCCGGAATGGCTGCCGGTTTCCGGTTGTCGACACCGTCGTTGGCCCAACTTCACCAGTCGCTCGTCCACCTGCATCGCCAGCATCCTGAGGTGAGCGTGGCGGTGCTGGGCGATCCCACCCTGAAGTGGGATGTGCCCACCGCCGAGGCGCCGATGTTCGAAGGCGACATCATCGCCGGGGCCATCGTGTGTGCACCCGCGGGTGCCTTCGAGGGCACCACCGGCTTCTTGAGCAAGGCCGCCAGCAAGGGACTGGTCGAGGGGTACCGAGTGGTGGTGTTCACCGACCGAGCCATCGCCGATGTGGCGCTGGGCCGCCTTCGCCAGGATGGAGGACGTTGGCTCTGGGACCTCGACGACACCCGCCTGATCGATGCCGATCATGTGGGGCCACCCCTAGCGCCTGCTCATCGACGCCGCCGATCCCGCTGAGCGGTGCGATGATGGGCGAGTGCGCCGACTCCTCGCTCTGCTGATCTTCTCCGCCGTGTTGGTGAGCCTCCCGGCGGCGGCGGTCGCCCAGGACGCTCCGCCCACCACCAATGCGGTGGGCCAGTCTCGGCCGAGGATCTTCCCCCGGCCCAACTCCGGTGCGGCTCCCCAGGAGGCCGGTGATCGAGGTGGCGCGCTGCAACTCGGGCTCCTGGCGACCGTGGTCCTCGTGATGGGAGGCACCGTTGTGCATCTGGTGCGACAGTCGCAGCGAATCCGATCGAAAGAACCGAACGGTCACGAGGGCTTCGACGGTCCGGCTCGCTGAGAAGCCGGAGGGGTGGCTCAGCGCGGTAAGCCGAGGACGCGCTCGCCGAGGATGTTGCGCAGGATCTCGGTGGTGCCGCCCATGATCGTGTAGGCGGGGGCGTAAGCCACCCCGCGGCTCACCCGGCCGGCGAGGTCGGCTTCGGCGAGCATGGTGGCCGGGCCGAGGGCATGGGCGCAGAAGGCAGCGATGCGCTGCTCGAGTTCCGTACAGAACGTCTTGGTGGCCGCCGAAAACTGCGGGGGGGCTTGGCCGAGCACTTCGCGCAGCACCAACAGGCGGCCGATCCGGTAGCCCGTTTCGATCTCGGCGATCTCCTGTCGCCGCCGCGGATCGCCGGTGTCGGTGACGGCGAGGACATCTTCGTAGAGCTTCCGGTTGCTGAGGAGGCGGTCGATGCCGCCCCGCTCGTGCTCCATCTGTCGCATGACCTGCTGAAAGCTGCCGTTGAGTTGGCCGACGAGGTTCTCGGCGGGGACCCGTACGTCCTCAAAAAAGACTTCGCAGAAATGCCTACTGCCGGTCATGTCGGTAATGGGCAGGATCGTGATGCCGGGGGAACGCATGTCCACAATGAGCTCGGACAATCCGGCATGCGGTTTGGCGTCGGGGTCGGTGCGGGCGATGAGATAGATCCAATCCGCCTCGGCTGCCCCCGAGTTCCAGATCTTCTGGCCGTTCACGACGAAGGTATCGCCGTCACGAACCGCCCGGGTACGGATCGAGGCGACGTCGGACCCCGCATCGGGCTCGGACATCCCGATGCTCCAGGCCGAGGTTCCATTCAGGATGGAGGGCAGGTGTTGTTCTTGCTGCGCCGGTGTACCGAATTGCAGCAGTGTGGGCCCCATCTGTCGGTCGGCGAACCAGGATGTGGCCAGTGGTGCCCCGCTGCCAATGAGGGCCTCAAACACGATGAACCGCTCGAGGGCGGTGCGCCCGCCGCCCCCGGATTCCACCGGCCATGTCATGCCCAGCCAGCCGCGGCGGCCCAACTCGATGGAAAAGGTGCGGTCGGGGGCGGCGATCCAGGTGTCCTCAGTGAGGGCGGCTCCCTTGGCGGCCTGGCGACCTACCTCGAGCGCCTCCTCCTGAAGCGCCAGTAACGGCAAGGGCAACGCAAAGTCCATGGGTCGAACCTATTCGTCCTCAGGACGTCAGCACGATCTTGCCCAACTTGCCCCCGGCCGCGAAGAGCTCGTAGGCGCGGCGGGCTTCGGCCATGGGCACATTTGCGTGCACCGGCACCTGGAGGCGGCCCGCCACCAGCAGGGGCAGCACCTGGTGCTCCACCCGGCGCGCCAGAGTGGCTTTGTCTTCGAGGGAGCGGGCTCGCAGCGTGGAGCCGTGGATTCTGGCTCGCTTGGCCATGAGATCAAGCAGGTTCAACTCGGCGGTGGTTCCGCCGCCCACCCCGATCACTGCGATGCGCCCGCCCATGGCCAGCGCGGCGAGATTGGCGGCCATGTTGGGGGCGCCGATGAGTTCGAGCACCACATCGAACGGACCGTGCTCGGCGAAGTGCTCAGGGTCCACCGTGGTGGCGCCGGTCATCTCCGCCACTTGCGCCCGCCGCGTCGGATGGCGCACGGTGGCCACCACCTCTGCCCCCGCCGCCCGGGCCAACTGCACCCCCGCTATCCCCACGCCCCCGGCGGCGCCGTGTATGCACACGCGTTCACCCACAGCCAACCCACACTGGGTGAACAGGGCATCGAAGGCGGTGCTGAACACTTCGGGGAATCCACCCGCCTGGTCCCAGGTCATCCCCTCCGGCACCGGCAGCAGGTGGCGCTCATGCACCACGCAGCGTTCGGCCTGTCCGCCGCCGCCGATCACCGCCATGACCCGGTCGCCCACCGCAAAGCGCTGCGAGCCCGGCCCCCGGGTGAGGATCTCACCGGCGATCTCCAGGCCGGGGATATCTGCCGGGGAACCGGGGGGAGCGGGGTAGAACCCGGCCACCTGGAGACGATCAGCCCCATTGAGCCCGGCCGCTCGTACGGCCACGACCACCTCACCATGACCGGGGGTGGGGTCCGGGTGCTCCTGCCACTCAAGGCGACCGTTGAGGATCGTGACTGCGTGCATGGGCTTCAGGATGTCATGTGGCCGCCGTCGGGATGGTCAATCGCGGCTACGCCCGCCGCCCCGGGAACGTCCATGGGGGGTTTTCCACACTGCGGTGGCGGCGGGCCGCAAACTCACGGTCCGGGGCGATGGCTCACGGGATACCCCGCAGCAACGCCTACGGAGTGCACTCGGTGGATTGCATCGAACCGTCCGGGCACGTCGTGCCATCCCAAACTGCGTCGGTCAGCTTGGCACCACTCAGGTCGGCACCGCTCAGGTCGGTACCGCTCAGGTTGGCGCCCCCCAGGTCGGCGTCGGTCAGGTCGGCGTCGGTCAGGTCGGCACCGGACAGGTCGGCATCGGACAGGTCGCAACCGTGGAGGTCAACCCCCGCGCCCCGCGCCCCACAGGCCTCTGCGCTGCCAGGGTCGGTCTGGTCGCTTCCCCCGCAGGCCGTGAGGGCGAGGACGAGAAGCAGCGCTGCTCCGGTGGTGCGAAGGGGGGAGCGGGTGGCCGTGGTGTGCATGGCCGGACCGTAGCCCCCTGCGGTCCCGGCCCGCACGGGGAGCAGTCGATCAGACCCCCTGTCCGGGTCCTCAAAGGCGGCGTTGACCGCCGCCACCAGGGACTCTGGAGTGGTCAGCCCCGGCCGTCCATCCCCACGTAGTCCCGGGCGCCCACTCCGGTGTAGAGCTGGCGGGGACGCGCGATCTTCTGGTCCTGTTCGAGCAGTTCTACCCAATGGGCCAGCCACCCGGAGGTGCGGGGAATGGCGAACAGGACGGTGAACATCTGGGTGGGGAAACCCATGGCCTGGTAGATCAAGCCGGAATAGAAGTCGACGTTGGGGTAGAGCTTGCGGGAAATGAAGTAGTCATCGGACAACGCCACTTCCTCGATGGCGAGGGCGATGTCGAGGAGCGGGTTCTTCCCGGTGATGGCGAAAACCTCGTCAGCCGTCTTTTTGATGATGGCGGCTCGGGGGTCATAGCTCTTGTACACGCGATGGCCGAAGCCCTGGAGCCTTCCGCGGCCGGCTTTCACATCTTCGATGAACTGCGGTACCCGATCCACTGATCCAATCTGGGTGAGCATGTGGATCACGGCTTCGTTGGCCCCGCCGTGGCGCGGACCGTAGAGGGCCGCCGCCGCCGAGGCGGTGCTGACGTAGGGATCGGCATGGGCGGATCCGACCGTGCGCATGGCCGTGGTGCCGCAGTTTTGTTCGTGGTCGGCATGAAGGATGAACAGCACGTCGAGCGCTCGGGCCAACGCCGGGTTGGCGGCGTAACGCGGTTCGGCCACTTTCCACAGCATCGAGAGGAAGTTTTCGGTGAAGTTGAGGGAGTTGTCCGGGTAGACGAAAGGCATGCCAACGCTGTTGCGGTGGCAGGCGGCGGCCAGGGTGGGCATCTTGGCGATGAGCCGCACGATCTGCTTGTACCGATTGTCGGGGTCGCTGATGTTGTTGGCATCGGGGTAGAAGGTGGAGAGCGCCGCGATGGCCGACACGAGCATCCCCATCGGATGGGCATCGTGGTGAAAGCCCTCCAGGAACCGCTTGCGCACGTTTTCGTGGATGAAGGTGTGGTACGTGATCTCGTGAACCCACGGATCGTATTGCTCGGCGGTGGGCAGTTCGCCGTGGATCAGGAGGTAGGCCACCTCGAGATAGGTGGAGTGCTCGGCCAGTTGTTCGATGGGGTAGCCGCGGTAGCGCAGGATCCCGTTCTCGCCGTCGAGATCGGTGATGGCGCTGGAAGTGGAGGCCGTGGTCATGAGGGCTGGGTCGTAGAACCAGACCCCCGGGAGAAGTTTGCGCCATTCGGAGGCGTCCACGCCCCCGTCCACGATGGGTACCTCGATGGACTCGCCAGAGCGGTTGTCGGTGATCGTCACAGTGTTAGCCACCGGGCGAATCTAGTGTGGTTCTTCAGAGGGGTTGGTTGTCGTGCTTTCGTTGCACGAGGCGTTCCTGTTTGGAGGAGAGCATTTCCAGGGCATGGGCTACCTCCCGGCGGGTATCGGCAGGGTCGATCACGGCGTCGACAGCCCCCCGATCAGCGGCGATGTACGGGTTGAGGAAGCGGTCCTCGTACTCCTGTTCCAGTTCCGCCCGGCGCGCCGGCGACTCCCGGCGGTGCAGCACCTCCACGGCTCCTTTGGCCCCCATCACCGCGATCTCAGCCGACGGCCACGCCAGGTAGAGGTCGCTGCCCATGGTGCGGCAATCCATCACGATGTAGGCCCCGCCGTAGGCCTTGCGGAGCACGACCGCCACGCGTGGGACCGTGGCCCGGGCATAGGCAAAGGCCAACTGCGCCCCGTGTCTGATCATGCCGCGCCACTCAAGGTCTTTCCCGGGATAAAAGCCGGGGGTGTCGATGAGGGTGAGCAGCGGGATGCCGAAGGCATCACAGAAAGACACGAAGCGGGCGCCCTTCTGCGAGCTGGCGATATCGAGGGTGCCGGCGATCGCCAGGGGCTGGTTGGCCACGATCCCGACGGGTCTCCCACCAATGGTGGCCATTGCGGTGACGAGGTTCGGCGCCCAGCGCTCACGCAGCTCGAGGAAGTCGGCGTCGTCCACGATGCTGCGGATGACGTCGCGAACGTCGTAGCCGCCCGTGGGGGAGGTCGGCACGCAGGCCCCGGCCTCGGGGGTCGAGCGATCGAGGGGGTCGCCGGTCGGCCAGCGCGGTGGTTCTTCGTCGATCGAGGAGGGGAGATAGGCCAGCAGGTGTCCGAGCGCATCGAGGGCATCTTCTGGCGTCGGCACCACCAGCGCCGCCACTCCGGTCTCTACCGCATGGACACTGGCCCCGCCGAGTTCGGCGGAGTCGAGGGTTTCCCCGGTAAAGGTGGCCACCATGCGAGGCCCGCTTACGTAGGCGTAGGCATCTTCGGTCATCACCACGTGGTCGGCGAGGCCGAGGAGCAGAGCGGGCCCGGAGAGCACGGGTCCGGTGGCCGCCATCAACACGGGCACGCGACCGGAGCAACGGCTGATCATCCGGGCGGCGCGGCCCCAGCCGTGCAGAGCCGCAATGCCGTCGTGGGCATCGGCCCCGCTGGAGGACAGGACGATCAGGAGGGGGAGACCCGCCCCGAGGGCGTGGGCGGCGGCCTCGGCGAAGGTGTGGCCGTCGGCGGCGGTGAGCGCCCCTCGGCGTCGTTCGTCGGCGACCTCCACGAACACGACCTGCCGGCCGGCCACGGTGGTGAGGTTGGCTTGCAGGGATCCGGGGTGGTCGGCGGCGACGGGGACAACGAGCACGGGGGCTGCGACTAGCGGAGGGGTCACGGCGTTACCCAGGGGGAAGAGGGTGCACGCCCTCCATGGCGGGGCCCTGGTTTTGCACCACCTCGAGGAGCGACTCGCGCAACGCTCGTACCGGGGTCGACAGCCGGCCCCGGCGCCGCTGGGCCAGGCCCACGTGGCGGCGGGGTAGTCCGTCTACCGACACGCGTTTCCACTTCCCTTCGAGCCAGCGGGGCGCGGCAGTGGCGGGCACGATGGCCGCTCCGTAGCCCTGGAAGGCGAGGGTGGCGATGAGGCGCAGGCCGTCTACCTCGGCCTGCGGGCGCAGCACGACACCGGCTCTGGTGGCCTCGGCATCCAACTCGTCGCGGAAGGCCGTCCCCGGTGGGCCGAGGAGGAGTTCGTAGGCCGCGAGGTCGGCGATGGACACCCGCGTGAGTTGGGCGAGGGGGTGCTGGTCGGGGGCAATGACGATGCGGTCCTCCTCGAAGAGCGCTTCGTCCACCAGATCGTTGTCCAGGGTGGGGATACTGAGCACGGCGAGGTCGATGTCACCGGCGATGAGTTGGGGTACAAGCGACGACGTGGTGGCATCGACCACCACCACCCGCACCTTCGGATGGGCGGCGGTGACGTTCTCCAGCACGAGGGGTATGAGCCAACGGGCAACGGTGCCGATGCACCCAAGGCGCACACTGCCGACGACCTCGGCGCCCAGTGCCGCTACGTCGTCGCGGAGGGCGTCGAGTTCCTGCTGAACATGGCGGGCCCGCTGGAGGGCTATCTTGCCCTCGGGGGTGAGTTCGCCGCTCCGGCGATCGACGAGGGGAGCGCCGAGTTCGCGTTCCAGGTGGGCGATGTGGGTGGAGATGTTGGATTGGACGGTGTGCAGGGAGCGGGCGGCTCCCGAAAAACTGCCGGTCTCCGATACGGCAACCAAGGCAGCGAGTTGGCGAAGGTCCATCGCTAATAATGATACTACAAATCTGTAGTAACTGTTTGCCGGATTGCTCGCGAGGGTTTATGGTGGTGGACATAAGAGGCAGCACCTTCCCCCCCGAAGGCGCCTCAGCGAGGTGAGGCCGATCCCCCCCGGTTGGCCCCTCGCAAGCAGCGGAACGCTGGCCCTCCCCCAGGGCCAGCGTTGCCGCGTGGTGACCCAACCCAGTACCGTCGGCTAGGTGGGAGTGTCCGGTGCCGCCTTTTTCGATCTGGACCGGACCCTCTTGCGGGGGGCGTCGGGGCCGATCATCGGGGAGGCGCTGAAGAAGGCGGGGGTAACCGACCGATCCATTCCCGGCGAGGGGCTCGTCTATCGGCTGTATGACCTCTTTGGGGAGAATCGGCCCTCGATGGAGGTCACCAAGCGGGCCGTTCGGTTCGCCTCGGGATGGGTGCGCGAGCAGGTGCAGGAGGCGGGCCAACTCGCCGCCGAAGCGCTGGCGGCCAGCCTGCAGCCGTTCGCCCGGCCGATTTTCGAGGAGCACCGTGCTGCCGGCCGCCCGCTCGTGCTGGCGACGACGACGCCGTTCGACCTCGTGAAGCCACTGGCGGAAGCGTTGGGTTTCGATGCCGTCGTGGCCACCCGGTACGGCGAGAAGGACGGCGTGTACGACGGCACGCTCGACGGTGAGTTCGTGTGGGGCCCGGGCAAACTGCGGGCCATCCAGGCGTGGGCTACGGACGCTGGGGTGTCCATGACCGAGAGCTGGGCGTACTCCGACAGCTACTACGACATCCCGATGCTTTCGGCGGTCAAACACCCGGTGGTGGTGAATCCAGATCCCCGTCTCGCCGTTGTGGCTCTCGTGCGGCGGTGGCCGATGGTGCACCTCGACGTCCCCGCCGGCGTGCCCAAGCTTCCGGTGCTGGGCATCGAGCCCCAGCAGGCGGTGCTGGCCCTCCTGCGGCCTGAACTCATCCCCTACGCCCGCTTCGACATCGCCGGTGTATCGAACATCCCCGCCACCGGACCGGCGATCGTGGTGGGTAACCACCGCAGCTACTTCGACCCGCTGGCTCTGGCCGTTGCCCTCGCCCAGCGCGGCCGCCCGGTGCGCTTCCTGGGCAAGAAAGAGGTGTTCGACGCCCCGATCGTGGGCCAGGTGGCGAAGGCCATGGGCGGCATTCGGGTTGAGCGCGGCACGGGATCCGACGAACCGCTGGCCGAGGCGGCCGCCGCCCTGGCCGCCGGTGAACTCGTCGCGCTCATGCCCGAGGGCACGATCCCGCGCGGGCCGGCCTTCTTCGATCCGGTGCTGAAGGGTCGCTGGGGGGCCGCCAAGCTCGCCGCCATGACGGGGGCACCGGTGATCCCCATCGGCCTCTGGGGTACTGAGAAGGTGTGGCCGCGCAGCGAGCGCCTGCCGAACCTCCTCGCCATCGGTCACCCACCCAGGATCAGGATCAAGGTGGGTGAGGCGGTAGCCGCCCTGAAGGGAGTGTCGCCCGATGCCGACACCAAGAAGATCATGAAGGCCATCACCAAGCTGCTTCCCGCCGAAGCCCGAAAGCCGCGCACGCCCACCGCCGAGGAGCTCGCCAAGACCTACCCCGGCGGCAAGGTGAAAGCCCGCGACGAGTCCGAGCGCCGCCCCGGCACCGACTAGGGCTCAGCGGCGATGAGCTCGAGGCGGTTGCCGAAGGGGTCGTCGACGTGGCACCGACGGACGCCGGGGAGTGCATCGTCGGGGCGGACCTCGGTACCGGACGCGCGCAGCGCCGACAGCAATCCGTCGTAGTTGCGCACCAAGAAGGCCGGGTGGGCCTTGCGGGCGGGGGCGAACGGGGCCTCGACGCCGAGGTGGACCTCGACGCTTGGCCCCTGGAACCAGCAGCCGCCTCGGGATGCGAGCGGCTCGGGCTTGGGTACTCGGGATAGCCCGAGCACGCCCGCGTAGAACGCCTCGGCTCGGTCTTCTCCGCCGGCCGGCATGGCGAGCTGCACGTGGTCGATGCCGATGAGCATCGTTCAGCTGAGTTGCGTTTGGCGGATGATGTTGAGGGCGCCGCCGGCCTTGAACCACTCGATCTGCTCGGGGCTGAAGGTCTGGTGGGCATGGAAGTCGATCGTGGTGCCGTCGGGCTTGGTGATGCGGCACTGGACGGGGACCTCCGGGGCCAGCGAGGCGAGGCCGAGCACGCTGATCGTGTCGTCCTCGCCGATCTGGTCGTAGGTGGCCGGGTCGGCGAAGGTGAGCGGGAGGAGGCCCTGCTTCTTGAGGTTCGTCTCGTGGATGCGAGCGAACGAACGGGCCAGCACCACCTTGCCGTTGCGGAAGCGGGGCTCCATGGCGGCGTGCTCGCGGGAGCTGCCTTCGCCCATGTTCTGGTCGCCGATGGCCACCCAGCCGAGGTGCGCCTCGTGGAGGCGCTTGGCGATCTCGGGGAACGTGCGGGTCTCGCCGTCGACCGGGTCCTTCCCCGTTCCGGCCTCGCCCGTGTAGGCGTTGATGGCGCCGAGGTACAGGTTGCCCGAGATGTTCTCGAGATGACCGCGGTACTTGAGCCACGGGCCGGCGGCCGAGATGTGGTCGGTGGTGCACTTGCCTTGCGCCTTCATCAGCACGGGGAGCTCGATGTAGTCCTGGCCGTCCCACGGATCAAAGGCCTCGAGGAGCTGCAGCCGGTCGCTCTGGGGATCAACGACGACCTCGATGCCGGAGCGGTCGGCAGGGGGTGCTTGGAACGTTTCCTCGCCGGGTTCGAAGCCGGCTTTGGGCAGGGCCTGACCTACCGGCGGGTTGAGGCGCACCTCCTCGCCGGCGTCGTTGGTGAGGGTGTCGGTGCGCGGATCGAAGGCCAGCGTGCCGGCCAGGGCGAGGGCGATCACGGTATCGGGGCTGGTGACGAAACTGAGTGTGTTGGCGTTGCCGTCGTTGCGCTTGGGGAAGTTGCGGTTGTAACTGTTCACGATCGTGTTCAGCTTCGACGTGTCGAGGTCGGTGCGGTCCCACTGGCCGATACAGGGCCCACAGGCATTGGCCAGCACGGTGCCACCGATCGCCTCGAGATCGGCGAGCAGGCCGTCGCGTTCGATGGTGGCGCGCGTCTGCTCGGAGCCGGGAGTGATGAGCAGTTGCGTCTTGGCCCGCAGGCCCTTGGCCGACGCCTGGCGAGCGATGGACGCGGCGCGGGTGATGTCTTCATAGGAGGAGTTCGTGCACGAGCCGATGAGGGCTGAGGAGATCTCGAGCGGCCAGCCCTCCGCCGCGGCAGTGGAGCCAAGTTCGGCCAGTTGATGAGCCCGGTCGGGGGAGTGCGGGCCGTTGATCATCGGCCCGAGTTCGTTGAGGTCGATGTGGATGACCTCATCGAAAAAAGCGGAGGGGTCGGCCACCACGGCGTCGTCGGTCCGAAGATGGCTGGCCACCCCGTCGGCGGCGTCGGCGATGGCGGCGCGCCCGGTGGCCCGCAGGTAGGCGGCCATGTTGTCGTCGTACCCGAAGATCGACGTGGTGGCGCCGATCTCGGCCCCCATGTTGCACACGGTGGCCTTGCCGGTGGCAGTGATCGAATCAGCACCGGCCCCGAAGTACTCGATGATGGCGCCGGTGCCGCCGCTCACGGTGAGCACTTCGGCCACCTTGAGGATGATGTCCTTGGGGCTGGACCACCCGCTGAGCGCGCCGGTGAGGTGCACACCGATCAGCTTCGGCCAGCGGACGTTGAACGGGAAGCCGGTCATGACGTCGACGGCATCGGCCCCGCCCACGCCGATGGCGACCATGCCGAGACCGCCGGCGTTCGGCGTGTGGCTGTCGGTGCCGATCATCATGCCGCCGGGGAACGCGTAGTTTTCGAGGACGACCTGGTGGATGATCCCGCTGCCCGGTTTCCAGAAGCCGATGCCGTATTTGGCCGACACGGTGCGAAGGAAGGCGTAGACCTCGCTGTTGATGTCGAGGGCAAAACTCAGATCGATGTTGGCCCCTGCTCGGGCCTGGATCAAGTGATCGCAGTGCACCGTGGAGGGAACCGCGACCTGCGGCAGGCCGGCGGTCATGAACTGCAGGAGCGCCATCTGGGCCGTGGCGTCCTGCATGGCGACGCGGTCGGGGTCGAAGTTGTTGTAGGTGACCCCGCGGCTGATGTCCTCCTGCGCGTCTCGGAGGTGGTTGACGAGAGTTTTCTCGGCCAGCGTGAGCCCCCGGCCCAGCCGCTCCCGGGCGAGGGCCACGCGCTCGGGAAGGCGGGCGTAGACCTCCTCGACCAGCGACAGCGGGGTGGTGGAGGAGATGGGTTCGGCAGACATGGCGGGCCTCTTGCGTCGTCCAATAGAAGATACAAGTATAGGACAAGTGCGCCAGATCCGCTATCGAACCATCGCTGACCAACTGCGTCACCGGGTGGTGGCCGGAGAGTTTGCCCTCGGCCGCACGCTGCCCAGCGAGGCCGATCTCTCCGGGCACTACGGGGCCAGTCGGGTAACTATTCGCCGGGCGCTGGAACTCCTCAGATCCGATGGCCTCGTGGATGCCCGCCAAGGGTTCGGGTGGTTCGTGGCGGTGGATCCCCTGCGACAGTCGCTCGGGCGGCTCGGGACGATCGAGGCGCAACTCACAGCCTCGGGAGTGCATTCCGAACGGCGCATCCTGGACTTCGGCTTCGTGACCGCATCGGCGCATGTGGCGGCGGTGTTGGCGAGCCCAACCGTGCTCGAGGTGCGGCGGCTGAACCTCGCCGACGGCGAACCGTTTGCACGGGTCACGGTGTGGTGCCCGGAGGAACTCGGGGCGTCGCTGTCTCGCTCCGACGTGGAGCGCGCCCCGTTCTATGAACTCCTCTCGGAGCCGTTGGGGGGGGCGGTGCAGACCATCGGTGCCGCCGTGGTGAGTGCGAGCGATGCGGGCTTGCTGAAGGTGCCGGTCGGATCACCGGTGCTGCGCTGCGAACGGATCACGTCTACCCCCGCCGGGCGGCCGGTGTTGCTGTCCGAGCACGTGTTCCCGGCGCATCGCACCGAGTTTGTGGTGGATCTGCCGATGGCCGCGCGCAGCATCGCCCCTACCGGTATGCGACTGGTGGACTGACCGCTTCGGGAATGGGCGCTATTGGATGTGGAACACGTGAGTCCACGTGCCGTCGTCGAGGTGAGTGGACTTCACCCACCCGGTGGCTCCTGCGTAGGTGCCGGACCCGCCGATGATGGATCGAATGGTGGACGCGGAGGGCTTCAGGGTGGCTCCGGCGCCGGGGTAGTAGGCAGCGCCCTCGAGAATCAACTGGTTCGACACATCACCGAAGGCGAACACGCCGGTAGCGACGCGCGATTCGAACCCATCGGGGGCTACATCCAAGGCGGTGGTGGTCATCACCCAATCGGTGTGCACCACCTCACCCTCCTCGTCGGTGCCGTCGAAGCGAAAGAGTCGGGTATCGCCTACAGAGTTGCCCGGTACCCCGTTGTCGACGAGGGTGGGAGCGGGCACCTCGCCGTGGGTGACGGTCACCGTGGTGCCCTCATCCGTCGACGAACATGCCGTTAGGGCCAGCGAGCCCATGAGGAGCACCGTCGCCAAACCCAACCCGAACCGACTGCGTCTTACCATCTGTTGGTTTCCTTTGGTGTGGGGCCGCCAGGGGCCGCAGGGTGAACTCAGGGAACGGTAGTCCTAGAGCTTGGGCCAGGAGCGGGTTTGGCGGCGGCGCTTGCGGGATCGATCGCCCAGGGCCCAGGCCCGTCGCCATGCCGGAGCATCGGGGCCTGAGAGCGATGGGGTGGTGCCGAGGGCGGCCCGCTGGCGAGATTGCCACCAGTTGGTGGTGGCTTCGTCGGCCAGTTCGGCCACCGATCGCTCAATGCGCTCGGCGAAGCGAGTGGTGCTCTCCCCGTCCTCGGTGCGCAAGGGGGTGCCGTAGGTGACGCGCACGTGGGTGGGGGTAGGCCGCCGCTGTCCCTTGCGAAGGATCTTGGCCGTGCCCTCAAGATGGACGGGAACCACCGGGACCGAGCAGCGGTTGGCCAGATAGGCCGCGCCGGCGCGAAACGGTTGGCCCCAGCCGTCGGGGGATCGGCCCCCCTCCGGGAAGATGAGCATCGACCAGCCCTGGTTGATCAAGGCGGCCGCTTCGTCGGCGGATCGACGACTGACCTTGGAACGTTCGATAGGGATGGCTCCCAGGGCCAGTGCCGACGCCGCCGCGCTGAGGTGGGTTCGGAAGAAATAGTCGGCGGCGGCCCCCACGAATATCTTGTACCGCCACGGTTCCGGGATCGACGTGAGCATGGTGGGCGTGTCGAGGTGGCTGTGGTGGTTGGGGGCGAAGATCACAGGACCATCGGTGAGACCCTCGAGCCGGTCGATCCCATCGCGCTCGGGGGCACCGAGAACGGCCACCGCCGGACGCAAGACGGCCTCGAGAAACACGACACGCGCCAACCGGGCCGGGTAACGGCGAGCCCAGTCTGTTTGGTAGTGGGCCCCGAGGCGGCGGGGGGCGGGAAGCGCCTCGACGGTGTCGGGCACCGTGGGGGTGGAATAGGGGAACGGGAGTTTTGGCACCCGGGGCAGGTTCACCACGTCGCTACACCACGTCGGCCATGACAATGGGCGGGTTGTGGAGGTGGGTGATGGTGCCATCCCGACCCACCACATCGGCAGCCATCTCCAGCGCATCGTTGAGGGTGGATGCGGGGGTGAAGCCGAGGCGTCGTACCGAGCGGGCTTCGCCGCCCACGATGATCACCTTGCCGAGGTGGGACAGCGCATGGCTTCCCCAGTACCACATGTAGAACGGGTGGACGCCGTGGTAGGCGTGGCTGGTGCGGTAGAGGTGGCGGTACCACTCGTCCTCGGCGTACTGCTTCTCGTACTTGGCTTCGATCTCCAGTGGGTTGGTGGTATCGGCCAATACCTGCTCGAAAAAATCGATGTAACTCGGATGGTGCACCGGGTGGAACTCCCACGGTGTGGGGTGGCTCATGATCAACACGCCTCCCTCCCGCACGAGGGGGTTGCCCCGGTACATGTTGAAGAAGTACCCGAGGCCGAGGCACATGACCAGGATCGGGTTCATGATCGAATGCACGTTGTACGGGCAAATGTACGGAAGCCCCATCGTGAGGATGTCGGTCTGGCCCTGTATCTCCACCAGCTGCTGTTTGAAGACGTTGGCGGTGGTCACTTCGTGCACGGCTTCCACCTCACCGGCCTGTACCGAGGTGATGCCGTAGGGGGCCTGCCACGAGTTGAAAATCTTCCGACGGGCTTTCACCGGGAGGCGATCAAGGCCCGCCTTCATCCCCACGAAGCTGGCCCGGTCACGGGCGGTCCACTCCCACTCGCGCTTCTGAAGCACCGACATGGGTCCTGAGGTGCCGAAGGTGTCGTTGTTGAGGGTGGTCTCGATCTGGAACACCTTGATGCCGCTGTTCTTCAAAACCTCGCCCATGCGCCAGTTGGAGGAGTGCAGTTCGCTCTTGTGGCGGTCCATGAAACTGCGCGACTTCAGCATCGTGGCCACGTTGTGGTGGTGGCGCAACGACTTGTAGGACGAGAGTCCGGTGGCGGTTGACTTCCATCCTCCGTCCATGGATACGAGGTTGATGTTCACGTAGACGATGAGGTCGCTCTCGGCGGCTCGCTTGTTGATCTCCACCTCCTCGCCGTGTTTGGTTTCGCCGATAAAGAGCAGGTTGTCGGGGTCCTCGGCGTCGTGGTTGTAGAGAAGACCATCGGGGGCAAAGGCGTCGTAGACCCGGTCGCCCACGGCATGGCGCAGTTCGGCTTCGGTCATGCGTCGGTGCAGGGCCAAAGCGGCGATGAGGTGCACGTCGTCCACGCCGGCGGCGGCGGCGAGGTCGAGGACCGCTTCGATGACGCGCTGGCGCACATCGGGTCGACGCATGGGAGGGAGGGGCAGGCTGATGTCGTCGAAGCAGATCGTGAGCTTCATGCCGGGCGTGAGAAGCGCCCGCAGCGGCGCCGAATCACCCAGAGGATTGTCGAGCGCCAGCCGGATGGCGGCGTCGGGATCATCGAGGGCCTCAAGCGGCTCGCCGGGATAGAGCACCCGGCTGCGGCCAGCGGGCAGTCGTTCGAGGCGAAGGGTCTCGCCGTGGTGAAAGAGGATGGGTGGCGTGGAGCGGTCTACGTCTAGGACAAAGCCGGGGCGGGGCATCAGATGGTGTCTCTCTCTCGTTCCGACCGGAGGTCGAAGGCGATCTTCACGGCACCGCGGGAACCCGCGTGGGCCGCATGGGCGATGGCTTGCTCATAGCGATGGAGGGGGTAGGTGGCACTCACGAGGCGGCCGAGATCGAGGGTGGCCACCAGTTCGATGGCCCCATCGAAGTCGGCCCGCTCATAGGCGTAGGCACCCTGCAGTGCTATTTCTCGTTGCCACAGTGGCGTGAGGTCCACGGTGGTGACCCCCGGCATGCCCACGGCATGAATGGTGCCGCCGGGGGCGGTGATCCGCAGGGCCTGGGCGATGGAGGACGCTGAGCCGACGCAATCGACGACGGTGGCGATGCCACCGCCGAGTTGGCCGTTGTCGAGACGCATGGTTCCGGATCGGGCGCGCACGGCGCGGTCTAGTTCGCCGGGGTCCACCACCGTGGTGGCCCCGAGGGTGGTGGCGAGTTCCCGCTGGTGCGGGTACTTGGCGGTGGCGATGATGACCGCCTGGGGTCGGGCCGCTCGCAGGGCGGCGATGGTGAGCAGGCCGAGGGTGCCGCTGCCGATCAGCGCAATGTTGTCGTTGTCTACCCGCGAGGCGGCGTGGACCGCACAGGCGGCCGGTTCTACCAACACGGCGGCTTCGTCGGTGAGATCGGGGGGCAGGCGCACCAACTGGCTTTCGTGGGCGACCATCACGGTGGACCAGCCCCCGCCGGTGCTTTCACAGAACCCGGATTGCAGCCCCGGTTCCACGTCGCCGAAGGCGATGCGTTCGCAGTGGTTGATCCGGCCGGCCGCGCAGGCGGGGCAGGCCGGGGAGAAGCCGCGGGTGACGCAACTGAGGACGGGCACCACCGCCACCCGAGTGCCGTCGTCGAGATCGCCCACCACCTCGTGGCCGGGCGTGAAGGGGAAGGAGACGATCGGCTCGAACCAGCGCGATGAGGTGCCATCGATGGTGGCGAGATCGGAGCCGCAGATACCGGCGAGGCGGGGTCGGACCCGCAACCATCCCGGGCCGGGGAGGGCAGGCGGTTCTATATCTCGCAGCGAGAGCGGCCCCACTCGGGCACCGCCGCCGGGCCGCAGCCGACCCGCCACCATGGCGGCGGCGAACTTGGCGGGCTGGCGGGAAAACACGAGTGCCTTCATCGCAGAGCCCTCGTGGCGGTGGCGACCTTGCCCACCCGGCGTCGGCGGGGGCGACCCCAGGCTGGGCCGATAGGAAGGAGGGGGGTGTCGACGCCGTGGGCGGGGTCGAAGTGCTCCACCAGCCAGCCGCGCTTGCGGGCCAGAGCGGCGAGGCGGGTTTCGGGGTTGACCGCCACGGGAAAGCCCACGGCTTCGAGCATCGGAAGATCCGAGGTGGAATCGGCGTAGGCCACGCCCTCGGCCACGTCGAAGCCGTGGTCCTCGGCGTAGTCGTAGAGGGCCTGGGCGCGGGCCTCGGCGGTGGGGGGCACGGCGGTGAGTTCGCCCCGGTAGGTGCCGTCGGGGCGGATGGCGAGCGAGGGGGCGATGATGTCGTCGAAGAGGGGGCGCAGCGGACCGATGGCCACGTCGAGGGCGCCGGTGATGAGCACGGTTCGGTGGCCGAGACGGCGGTGTTCACGCACCCGTCGGATGGCTGCCGGAAAGGACTTGATGAGGATGAGGTCGCTAAACATTTCCCGCGCGTCGGCTTCGAGTTGGGCGGCGTCGGCCCCTTCGTAACGCCGGTAGAACTGGCGCAGGAAATCGCTTCGGTCGCGCCGATCGGCGGCGAGCAGGGCGGGCGCCTCCTTGAGCGTCTGGAGCACGAAGCGGATCCGGTCTTCCTGGGGAAGACGGCGGGTGGCCAGCCAGGAGTAGGAGGCCACCACGTTGGAGGCAATGAGGGTGTTCTCGAGGTCGAAGGCGGCAAAGTGGCGGGAGGGATCGAGCACCTGACTCCGGAGGCGGTCCTCCCGTTTCTCGCCCTGTCGGCCCCCCGGGGTGGTGCGCACCCGGGCGTGTTCCACCACCGAGGGAAGGTGCACGTTGGGGGCGTACCAACTCCAGTCGATCACCCGGGGGTCGAAACAGAACGTGGCCTGATCGGCCGGGTCCAGGCGGTCCCAGCGGCTGAGCAGGTTGTCGACCCCATAGATCGCTTCGCATTCGGCGTAGGCGCCGTAGAGCTCCACGTAGGCGAGGGCCCGCTCCACTTCCTCGCGTTTTTCCTCCAGCGTGGCGGCCCAGGCCGCTTGCTTGCCGCGCAGGGGCAACGACTGGAGGAGTTTTTCGCCCTTGTCGATGGCGGTCTGGGCTCGTTCGAGCTGGCGTTGCACGCGCCCGCGGCCGGGGAAGGACCATTCCGGCACGATGATGGGCTGGCCCTCGAGGTCGTAGATCGGGTGGGTGGTGAAGAACTCCCGCACCATGTCCACGAGGTGGCGGTAGTGCAGGGGGTTCACCGAACCGGAGGCCACCTGGGTGATCGCGGGGGCATCGGGCACCGGTCCGGCGGCGGCATCGATGATGGCGGCGACCACGAGATCCACGGGGATGACGTCGATGATGCCTTCGGGGACGCCGGGGAACTCCTTGAGGAGGCCGCGGGCGTAGGAGACGATCACCGGCTCGGCCATTCGGAAGCCGCGGATCCATCCCGGGAAGGGCTCGAGGAGGGCCGACTCGATGATGGAGGGGCGGACAATGGACACGGGGATGGGGCCGCGATTTTGGAGGAGGGCCCGTTCGCCGAGGGCCTTGGTATAGGCGTAGGCATCGGGCCAGCCGAGGGAGGCGGCTCGGGCCCGTCCGGCTTCCACCATCTGCGCCTTCACCCAGGCATTGCGACGCTGCTCGGTTTTGGCGGCCAACGCCGGGATGCCGGCCGCGCCGAGTTCGGTGCGGGCCTCTTTGCGGAAGCGGGTGAGATGGTCGGGGCGGCGACTGTCGGCCTCGGCCAGCACGCGTGATTGTCGGGCCCCGTCCACCTCGCGACGCCAGTCCACGTCGATGAAGAACGGGCTCTCGTGGACGGGGATTTCCGGCGCCGCGCCGCGGCGGTTGCCGGCCACGTAGCAGGTAGACACCGACACGAGGTGGGGGGTGAGGTTGAGCTCCTGCAGCGTGCGCACGATGCGGGTGGGGCCAAGCAGGTTCACCTCCACGGCGCTGTCGAGGGGGGAGTCGAAGGACACGGTGGCCGCCGAGTGGATCACGATGTCGCACGATTCGAGCGCGGCGCGACCGTGGGGGTCGAGGGCCAGGCCGTCGGTGCCCACGTCACCGGCAATCGGGGTGACCCGTGCCGCCACTAGGGCGGCGAAGCCCTCCTTGCCGTGCTCCTGGCGGAGGCGGTCGAAGGCATCGTTGCTGAAGATTTCCCGTTTGGCCCGCTGTTCCACCGAGGATCGCTTCCCCGGTCGGATGAGCAGGACGAGTTCACATCCGGGGATCGACCGCAGGAGTCGCTCGATCAGCGCGGTCCCGAGAAAACCCGTACCGCCGGTGATGGCGATGCGTTTTCCGTCGAGGGCCTCGTGAATCATGCAGGTCTGTCTACCATTTGGTAGACAAGGACGGGAGGTGGAGTGGCAGACACCACGGCGGAGCGGATCCTCGAGGAGGCCATGACGGCCTTTGGCACCCGCGGTTACGAAGCCACGTCACTCGACGACCTGGCCGGTGAGATCGGGATCCGCAAGCAGACGATCCTCTACTGGTTCCCTTCCAAGGATGCGCTGCTCGAGGCCGTGGTCGATCGGTGTGCCGACGAGGTGACCTATCGTCTCGTCCGCGGGTTGGACGGCGCGTCGGATGGGTTCGGCCGGGTCGACGCCATGGTGCGGGCCATGTTCCGCCTGGCCGCTCGCCATCCGGCGATACTCGGCGTCTTGCGCGAGGTGGCCCGCCTGGGGCCGCCCTCGTCCACCCGTCTCCTGGCCCGCATCGAGCCTCTCATCGAGCGGGCCTCTGCGTTCCTCCAGGCGGAGATGGATGCCGGGCGGATGCAGCATCATGAGCCGCGGCTCCTGCTGCTCGCGGCGTACTCGATGGTGACGGGGATGGCGACGGAGGTCGACGTCCTCCGGGCCTTCGGCGAGGAACCCACCCTCCCGTCGCTGCTGCGACGGCGCGATGAGCTGCTGTCGCTCCTGCGGGCGGCGCTGGAGCCGTGAGACGGGCGATTCGTCGTGGTCGGTCCGGGCGGGTGCCCGACTCGAGACCACCGCCGGGCGGGGTGGATGGTGGACGGATACCTAAGGTGGAGGGATGGACGGAGAGACCACGGGTGCGGACGGGGCGGATCAGTTGTCGGTGCCGCCCAAGTGGCGGCGCGGCAAGCGACGTAACGACGACGAGTGGCTGCGGAACGCCTTCCGGCTGATTGATCTGCTGGCCCGGTCTTCCGGTCAGGCTGACCTCTCGACGACGTCGTTGCTCGATGTCGGGTGCGGGACGAAATTCACGGCGGCGATCATCAACCACGACCTTCCGATAGGTCGCTATGTCGGCGTCGACACCGACGCAGACATCGTTGCCTTCCTTGGCACGAGCGTGCATGACCCCCGCTTCTCGTTCCACCACCTCGATGCCCACAACGACCTGTACAACCCCACCGGACAACCGCTCGAGTCGTATGACCGACTCCCGATACCCGACGAGCAGTTCGGCCTCATCTCGCTCTTCTCGGTGTTCACTCACCTGGCTCCGCACGACTATCGAGCCATGCTCAAGGTGCTCCGGCCCCACATCGCCGATGATGGACGACTCCTGTTCTCGCTCTTTGTGGACGAAGGCATCGACCCGAGCCGGCAGGACGCCTTCAGCCGGGAGGTACAGCGACGGGCCGAGGCGGGCGACCCGGCCGTCCTGGAGGCAATCGCCGAGCGGCAGGCGCGGGGCACCGACATCCCCGACTTCGTCGATCGCCTGCCCGACCGACCGATGATGGAGGCCGTGTACTCGGAGCGCTTTGCCCGCGAGCTCATCGATGGTTCCGGCTGGCGGGTCGAGGCTCTCCACCCGCCCGAGCTCCCCATCATCCAGCACTACTTCATCTGTCGGCCGGACTGAGGGGCGCCGCCTGCCGTCGGTGGCACCTTCAGCGCGTGGTGGAAAAGCGTGATCGACGGGCGTGGCGATCGAGGGCGAGGCGCACCAACTCGTCGATGAGTGCGTCGTAGGGAACGCCCGTGGCCGCCCAGAGCTTGGGATACATGGAAATAGGGGTGAAGCCGGGGATCGTGTTGACCTCGTTGATGAGCAGGCCGCGTCCGTCGGGTTCGTAGAAGAAATCGACCCTGGCCATCCCATCGACCCGCAGGATCGTGAAGGCGGCCACGGCCAGGCGGCGGATTTCCTCGCTCGTAGTGGGCGGCAGGTCGGCGGGGATAATGAGGTCGGCGGCGCCGTTGAGGTACTTGTCGTTGTAGTCGTAGAAGTCCCCCGCCGGGATGATCTCGCCGGGCACCGAGGCCTGCGGCTCGGTGTTCCCCAGCACCGCCACTTCGATTTCGCGTCCGTGGGCGCTCTCCTCCACCACGATCCATTCGTCGTACCTGACCGCCAGTGCAGTGGCGATCTCCAGGGCCGCTTCGTCGGTGGCGCGGCTCACCCCCACGGATGATCCGAGGTTGGCGGGCTTCACGAACAACGGATACTGCAGCCCGGCGGCCCGCGCGAGGGCCACCACCTCGGCGCAGTCGCCTTCTCGCAGCCCGATCCAGGGAACCTGGGGCATTCCGTGGGCGGCGAGCACATCTTTGGCCTTCAGTTTGTCCATGCACAGCGCGGAGCCCAGTACCCCCGCACCCACAAACGGCACGTTGGCCATTTCGAGCAGACCCTGCACTGTCCCGTCTTCGCCGCCGGGGCCGTGGAGCACCGGGAGCACCACGGTGAGTGCGGGCTGGCCCGCCTGCGGGGCCAGGGCGACCATCGGGTTGATGGGGGAGCCGACGGCGGAGAGGTGATCATGGGTTCCCCCGCCGGCCTCGGGGGCGGTGGTGGGGTCGTCGGCCTGGCGCCAGATGCCTTGGCGATCGATGCCGATGGCCTCGAGTTGGTAGCGATCCCGGTTGGCGGCGCGCAGCACGTGCCATCCCGAGACGCAGGAGACGTCGTGTTCGGCGGACTGGCCACCGAAGAGGACCACGAGACGCACACGATCGGGCATGCCCCAAGCATAGGAGGACGGCCTGCGAGACTCGGGGCGATGCTTATCCGTACCAGTGACCTTGCCGGGGCCATCCACGGAACGCTCGAGGGTCCTGACGTGGTCTGCGATGGCGCGACGCAGGATTCGCGGTCGGTTACCCCCGGTCAGTTGTTCGTGCCGATCGTGGCGGAACGCGACGGTCACGATTTCATCGATGAGGCTCTGGCCAACGGAGCGGCCGCCTATCTCACCGCCGGTTCTCGCCGCGGGGGCAGCGCCATTGTGGTGCCCGACACGTTGGCCGCCTTGGGGGTCGCCGGCGGTTACGCCCGCACCCGGTTGCCGGATCGGGTGGTGGCGGTAACGGGATCGGTGGGCAAGACCTCGGTGAAGGATCTGCTCGCCGCCGCGCTGGCCCAGCAATGGCCCACCACGGCGAGTACCCGATCGTTCAACAACGAGTTGGGGGTGCCCCTTACCTTGTTGAATGCCCCCGAAGGCACCGAGGCGGTGGTGGTGGAGATGGGTGCGCGCGGGGTGGGCCACATTGCGCACCTGTGCGTCATGGCGTCGCCCACTATTGGGGTGATCACCCGGGTGGCCGCCGCGCACACGGAGGTGTTCGGCACTCTGGCGGAGGTGGCGCGAGCCAAGGGCGAACTGGTGGAAGCGCTGCCGGCATCGGGCGTTGCGGTGCTCTACGCCGCCGATCCATTGGTGCTGGCCATGGCGGAGCGCACGGTGGCCCGGGTGGTCACCTTTGGGAGCGGGGGTGACGTGGCGGCGGAATCCATTGTGGTGGCCGAGGACTTACGGCCGCGGTTCTGGCTTGTTTCACCCTGGGGCCGCGCCGAGGTGGTGCTGCGGGCGCGGGGCCTGCATCAGGTGGACAACGCATTGGCCGCCGCCGCCGCGGCCCTGGCTGCGGGAGAGGATCTGGCGGCGGTAGTGGTGGGGCTGGAGACCGGAGAACTTTCGCCCTGGCGGATGGAACTGGACACGGCGGCGGGGGGCGCGCGGGTGCTCAACGATTCCTACAACGCCAACCCCACGTCGGTGGCGGCGGCCTTGCGCGCTCTGGCGGCCCTGCCCGCCCGGCGGCGGGTCGCGGTGTTGGGGGTGATGGCCGAACTGGGCGAGGGTTCATTGGCGGAGCATCGCGCCATCGGCGAGTTGGCGGCGGAGCTGGGGATCCAGCTGATTGCGGTGGCGGCGCCGGGCTACGGGGGCGAGAACGTGGCCGACCTCGATGCCGCGCAGGCAGCGCTGGGGGCCTTGGGAGACGGCGATGCCGTGTTGGTGAAGGGCAGCCGGGTGGCCGGGCTCGAACGCCTGGCCGCCGCCCTGCTGGGCTGAGGGCGCACCCTCGTGAAGCCGGGGCTCGAGCCCGGGTGGGTCAGGCTTGCGGCGGTGGGGGTGCCTCGGGCCCCGGAGAGAGATCGGCATAGGCGGCGAGGCCGAGGGCGACCCCCGCCCCCACGAGCACCACGGCGGTCACCGAGAACGCCTCGATTGCGACGCCGGCCAACAATCCGCCGATGGGGACGGTGCCGCCGAAGCCCATGATCCACAGCGCCATCACGCGGCCGCGACTGACGTCGTCGAGCCGTTGCTGGAAGACGGTGGACAGCGAGGTGACCATGGCGAAGTACGCCAGCCCCACCAACATGATGAGGGGGTAGGCCAGGACAGGACTGCGGAGCAAGGCGAAGATGGAGAGAAAGACGGCGAAGGCCACGAGGCTCATCCGCACGATCCGTTCGAGGTTGTGGGACGCCAGCACGGTGCCGATGGAAATGGCGCCCAGGAGCGCGCCGAAGCCGAAGCAGGCGTAGAGGTAGCCGTATTCCGGGCTTTGGGGGGCCATGCCGAGGTTCCGGTCGGCCAGGGTGGGGAGCTGGGGGATGAAGACGAGCGAGATCAGGGAAAAGGTAAAGATGATCACGAGACTGCGGCTCACGACACGGTCTCGCCGAGCGGCTCGGAATCCTTCGGCGATGCGACTGAGGCCACGCGGCCCCGATGTGTCGATCGCGGGAGCGGGCAACGTCACGGTGATGAGGGCCCAGATGACGAGCAGATAGGACGCGGCGTTGATGATGAACACCCACGACGCGCCGAAACTGGACAGCACCACTGCCCCGATCGCCGGCCCGATGACCCGTGAACCGTTCATCTGGGCCGAGTTCAGTGAGATCGCGCCGGGGAGGTCGGCTCGGCCGACGAGGGCCGGGAGCAGGGCGCCGTAGGTAGGTCCAAAGACGGCGTTACACAAGCCGATGAGGAACACCGTGATCACCAGGTTGGCGGGTGAAGGATCGTCGACGAGGACCTCCCACGCCAGCACGAGCGACAGTAACGATTGCAGTGCGGTGACGAGAATGAGAAGGCGGCGCCGGTCGAAGATGTCGGCGAGGACGCCGCCGATCAGGGAGAAGAACAGCAGGGGGCCGAGTTGGGCGAAGGCCAAGAGCCCCACAAACTTGGCTGATCCGGTGAGGTCGTAGGCGATGGCGCCGAGGACCACGTTTTGCATCCAGTTGCCGATGTTGGAGAGGAACGCGCCGATGAACACACGGCGGAACACGGGGTGCCGCAGGGCGGCCCGGGCCGGTCCGGGGCGCAGGACGCGGTCGCCGTCGATCAGCGCATCCACGGCGTCCTCGGCAGACTCCGGCGATGGGTTCGGCAGGGGAACATCAAGCGGCATGGCGTCGCAGCCTGCCATCCGGCCGGGAGCGGGGGCGAGCCCGTATCCTTGGCGCTTATGCCGGTGGAGTTCGAGGAGTTGCAGTTGCCCTTTGGAGATGCGGCCGGTCCGGCGCCGCGGCGGTGTGTGATCAACCGTGATCCGATGGGGACGTTCCCGTGTTGCCCGCTGTGCGGCGGTGAGATGCGTCCCGAGCACGCTCACTACCGGTGCGGTTGTGGCTGGCGCGATTCGTGTTGCGACTGACCGAGCGGGTGAAGGAGTGCCGCCGGGGGAGTGTTCCCTAGGATCGGGCGATGACTGTGAGTGATCGATCTCGTATCGCGTTGGCCCCGGAGGGTACGGGGAACTGGTTGGGTGAGGCGGTGCGGGCGGGTGGAGGCACGGTGGTGGTGCCGTCGGATGCCAGTGGGCTGGTGTGGGCAGACCCCAACGATCCCGAGGGTCTCCACCGGCTGTTGCTGGAGTGTCCCCACATCGAATGGATACAACTGCCGTGGGCGGGGGTGGAGCCCTATCGCGAGGTGTTCCAAGCCCACCGGCACCGCCTCTGGACCTGCGGGAAGGGCATCTACGCGGAGCCCGTGGCGGAGCATGCGCTGGCTTTGGCCTTGGCGGGGCTTCGGCAGGTGGCGCACTACGGACGGGCATCGGAGTGGACGCCGGCGTCGGGCACGAACCTGCTCGGTGCACGAGTGGTGATTCTCGGAGGCGGGGGGATTGCCGAGAGTTTGCTGCGCCTGTTGGGGCCGTTTGGATGCGACGTCACCGTGGTGCGCCGAACCCCGTGTGCGATGGAGGGGGCGACTCGGGTGGTGGGCCTCGCTGATGTGGACGACGCATTGGCGGGGGCACGTCTGGTGGTGTTGGCGTTGGCTCTCACCCCGGAAACTCGTGGGCTCATCGACCGCCGTCGGCTGGGGTTGTTGGCCCCGGAGGCATGGGTGGTGAACGTGGCCCGCGGTGGGCACATCGTGACCGAGGACCTCGTCGCGGTGCTGGCCGCCGGCGGGATTGGGGGGGCGGCTCTCGACGTCACGGAGCCAGAGCCATTGCCGCGCGATCATCCGCTCTGGAGCGAGCCGCGCTGCATCATTACGCCCCATTCTGCCAACACGATTGCCATGGCGATTCCCCTCCTGAGTGAGCGGATTCGGGAGAACGTGGGCCGATGGTTGGCCGCTGAGGTCCTAGTGGGTCCGGTGGATGTGGACACGGGATATTGAGCGGGCGGGTGGTCGGGCGTTCTAAGTTCTTCTCTTATGGACTTTCGTCACGTCACCGTGGCCGCTCTGGCGGCTGATGTAAGGGCTAAACGCACGTCGGCCCGCGAAGTTACCGAAGCGGCCCTGGCGCGGATCGATCAGTTCAATCCGGTGGTCAACGCGTTCGTGTCGGTGGAGGGCGAAGCGGCCTTGGCGGAGGCGGCCCGCATCGATGAGCGACTGGCGGCGGGCGAGGACGTGGGTCCGCTGGCCGGGATCCCCATCGGGGTGAAGGATCTCGAAGATGCCGCCGGGTTCCGGACGACGCAGGGGTCGGTGGTGTACGCCGATAGCGCCATTGCGGAGACCGACTCTGTGCTGGTGGGGCGCCTCAAAGCGGCGGGGTGTGTGGTGATCGGCAAGACGAACACCCCCGAACTGGGACACAAAGGCGACACCACGAACCCCCTCTTTGGGGACACGAGCAATCCGTGGAATCTGGCCTACTCGGCGGGGGGTTCCTCCGGTGGTTCGTCGGCCGCCCTGGCGGCGGGGCTCGTTCCGCTGTGCACCGGATCCGATGGTGGCGGTTCCATTCGGATCCCGTCGTCGGT
>VFJN01000117.1 GCA_009886035.1 Actinomycetota bacterium | reverse complement strand
GCTGCAGGGCTACCTCGAGACCGAGGTCGCCGCGCAGGCCGGCGTCGACGGCGTCCGCGAGCGCCCGAGGCTGTACAGGGGCGGGCGGCGGGGGTGGGGGCGGCGGGGGAGCGATGGTGGTGGGGGGAGCGATGGTGATCGTGGCTAGTTCCGCCTGGGTGGCGTACTGCGCCCGGATCACCTCCGGGCGCTCGGCGGCCCGGGATGCGACGGGGATGCGGGCGCTGGGAGCACCGGCGCCACTGGCGGTGGCGGCGACCAGGCCCACGGGGGCGCCGATGGCCAGGAAGGCCGTGACGCAGGTCGCGATGGCTTGCCGTGCGATATGCGTCGAGGGTTTGGTACTCGGGGGGTGGTACGTCCCATTCATGGTGGGGGTGCCTCCTGCTTCAAGAGGGGCGCGCGCCGAACGAACAAGTTGATCGTCGGAATCACGGCGCCCCAGCGTCGGGCCGCGCTCTGGCGGCTGGTGAGTGACATAAGCGTGGCATGTTCGCAACCAAACCGCAACAATATTTCGGTGTGATCTGGGTCACATGCCCAGTTTTAGGGGCCTGAGGCCGCGCTTTATGTCAAACCTGATCGAAATAGGTCAGCGTTTGCGGGGCAAGCCGAGGCCGCGCCCACTGATGATCTCGCGCTGGACTTCGCTGGAACCGCCATAGATCGTGGTGACGACCGCGTGGCGGAAGGCGTGTTCCACCATGCCGCCGAGCACTGCGTTCGGCTCGGCTTCGGGGAGCAGACCGTCGGCACCGAGCAAGGCGAGGAAGGCCGCGGAGGCGCGCACGAACGCCTCGGTGATGAGGAGTTTGGCCATCGAACCCTCCACCTGGGGCATCTCACCGAGGGAGGAAAGCCAGGCTGCCCGGAACAGCAGCAGGCGACCCGCTTCGAGTTCCGTGCTGGCCCGGGCGAGCACGTCGCGTACAGCCGGGTCGTCGAAGGGGCGGGTGCCGTCTCGGCCGGGTTCCCGGGCCCAGGTGGCCATGGCCTCTACGAGGCGGTCTGGTTCCCCCCAGTTGGCGGAGGTCCGTTCGTACACGAGCGCGGCGTGCATCACCGACCAGCCGGCGTCGATTTCGCCGATCCGAGCGGAATCGGGCACCTCGACGCCGCTGTAGAACGTGATGTTGGTGCGCTCACCTCCCATGGTCTCCACCGGCATGATCTCGATACCGGGGGTATCCATCGGGATCAAAAACATGGTGAGGCCCTTGTGTTTGGGCACATCGGGGTTCGATCGGGCGAGAAGGAACACGTACTGCGCCTCATGGGCCATGGTCGTGAACATCTTCTGGCCCTCGATCACCCAGCCGTCGTCCACGCGGGTGGCTTTGGTGGCCACTGCAGCCACGTCGGACCCGGCGTCGGGCTCGCTGTAGCCCAGGCAGCACATGGTCTCTCCGGCCAGGATGCCCGGCAGGACGGCGGCCTTTTGCTCCTCGGTGCCACACACGAGGAGGGTGGCACCCACCATGGCGGCGATGTTGAGGCCGTCGATGGGGGCCCCCGAGGCGTAGAGCTCCTGCATGAGCAGGCACTGGTCGATGGCGCTGCGGCCCAGGCCCCCGAACTCGGTGGGCCAGCCGGCCGCCAGATAGCCGCGCTCGCACAGGGCCTGGTGGAAATCCCAGTCGTGCATCGTGCCGGTGCGATGCGAGCGTTGGATGATCTCGCCGATGGGTTGGGTGGCGATGAAGGCTTTCACCTCGCGACGGAAGGCTTCGGTGGCCGGATCGAAGCGGAAGTCCATGCCCGCCCGGGTGGGACGGGGAGCCGCGGTGGTGTTCACTGCGGGTGCCGCGGTTCCCCAGCGCCGTTGGGCGATGGCCTGTAACTCGTGGCGGGGGTCGCCCAGCAAGAGGCGGGTGGCCTTGGCGCGACGGAGCTGGAGTTGGACGTCGTACTCGAGCATGAAGCCGTAGCCACCGTGGACATGGAGACTGAACCCGGTGGCCTCTTCGGCCACTTCGCCACACCACCAGGAGGCCTGCGCCGCCCGTTGGGGGGCGGTCGGTTCGTTTTCGTCGAGGGCCCAGGCGGCCTCGTAGGCGAGCAGGCGACTGCTGTCGACGGCGGCGTGGAGGTCGGCGAAGCGGTGCTGAATCGTCTGGAACGAGGCGATGGGGGCATCGAACTGGTGCCGGTCCTTGGCGTAGTGCACCCCGAGATCCAGGCTGGCCCGGGCCAATCCGGCCTGAGCCACCGCGGTGAGGGCCCGCCATTCATCAAGGGCCCGGGCGTAGGCGGCGGTGGCGGCGCGGCCGCTGGCCAACACAGTTCCGCCGGCGGGGTCCACCTCAGCGAGGGCCAGGCCGGCCAGACCGCCCCGAGGGGCTCCGGCGCGGGCCACCACGATGTCGTCGCCCGCCCTGGCGATCACGACCGCAGCCACCGCCGCGTAGGCCGTGGGCACGGCGCCGGGCCCGGGGGCGAGGCGCAGGGTGGCGGGGGCGCCGCTCAGGATCTGCTCGAGCAGTTCCGTAGCGCCGAGTTGGGCCAGGAGTCGGGCCACCACGGCAGTTTCGATGAGCGGGGCGGATCCAAGGTGGGCGCCGTGGACCTCCACGGCAACGGCGAGGTCGGTGAGGGAGGCCCCGGCACCACCGTGGGCTTCGGGCACCGCCATGGTGGGGAGGCCCATCTGCACAATGGCCTCCCACAGCGCGAGATCAATGCCAGTCGCTTCGGCTTCGCGAACTCGCTCTCCCGATGACTCCTTGGCGTAGAGGCGCCCGGTGGTCTCGCGCAGTGCGTCCTGATCGGGGGTGAGAGAAAGGTCCATGACGCCTGGCTCGCGTTTCTGACGGGGTTACGCAGTGTGCCATCATCCCCCCCGTTATGGCAGATCGCGCGTCGTTGTTCCTCCACGAGGTGATAGATATCACCGGGCGGGGTTCTCGGGCGTACATGGAGCACACGGTGGGCTTCGATGCTCAAGGCACGGCGGGCCGAGGTCTGGAACTCCTTGGTACCTGGGAGGTGGTGGGGACCACCGGTCGCTGGCCGCAGGTCCTCAACGTTTGGGAGATCGACGGGTGGGATGGGTGGGTCCGCCTGGCGGAGACCACCAATGTCCACAAAGCAGACAACGCGGCCCTGGCGCAGTGGTGGGATGAGGCGTACAAACGCCGTTCCGGGGGGTTCGACCGACTGTTCCGCGGTGCACCGGGTTGTCCCACCAAGGCCGATCTTCTGGCGGCGGGCACTCGGGGCAGTTGGTTCGTGCACGAACTGTCGGAGGTGGTTCCCGGGTCGGGTCCGGACTACCTCGCCGCCACGTTGGCCGAGCGGGTGCCGGCCATGGCCGAGCGCGGTATCGCCCTCGTGGGCCTCTACGACAGCGTGTTGATGGACACGGAGGTGTGCACGATTTGGGCCGCCGATGTGAACTCCCATACTGATCTCCTTCGTGACGGCGATCCCTGGCCCGGCAGGGCTCGCACCTGGTGCACCCGATGGCGCGAAGAGCTCATGACCCCCGGCCCCCATTCCCCTCTCAGCAAGGAAGAATCTTCCCCATGACTATCCCCGCTCCCCTCGGCAGCATCCGGATCATCGAGTGCTCGATGCTCGGTCCGGGCGCCATCACGACCACTCTGGCCGACCTCGGTGCTGATGTGGTGAAGGTTGAGCCGCCCTCAGGCGACTACATCCGCGAGATGACCTGGCCCATCGTGGAGGGCACCTCGCTCATGCACCTGCACATAAGTCGCGGCAAGCGCTCCATCACGATCGACCTGCGGAGTGAGGAAGGTCGCGCCGTGTTCCTCGAGTTGGTGGCGCAGGCCGATGCGGTGATCGAGGCCATGCGCCCCGGTGGCCTGGAGAAGCGAGGGGTGGGTTACGAGGCCTGCTTGGCGGTGAATCCTCGCATCGTGTTCTGCACCATCTCCGGCTACGGGATGACCGGTCCCTACAAAGACATGCCCAGCCACGGGATCGCCTATGACGTGTGGGCTGGTTTGGTGGCCCCGGAGATCACCGAGGAGGGGTTCTGCGCCATTCCTGAGCACCCGTCGGTGGGCATCCATGCCGGTCCGCTGTTCGGGGCACTCGGTGTGCTGGCCGGGATTACCCGGGCGCGGGCCACGGGCGAACCGTGTCGTCTGGAGATCGCCCAGTCCGATGCGGCGGCGGCTATGGACTGGCTGCGCAGCGAGACCTACAAGGCCTACGAGCGACCTGAGTCCGAGGTAACCGGCAACAAGGCCGATAACTATGAGCGCCGGGCGCCGGGGACGGGGGGCATGCGAGACGGGGTGCGGTATCAGTTCTACGAATCTGCTGACGGGCATGTGTTGTTCATGGCCTCCGAGCGGGAATTCTGGGAGAACTTCTGTAACGCCATCGACCGCCCGGATCTCTTCGAGAAACACCCGGGCTCGCAGTACGCCGACCACGCCCGGGGGAACGAGGCCTTGCGCGCCGAACTAACGGAGATCTTTCGCTCGCGCACGACGGCGACATGGTTGGAACTATGCAGCCGCGCCAACACGCCCATTGCTCCGGTGAACACGCCCAAGACCTTGGCGCAGGATCCTCAGTTCCAGAACCGCCTCCCGTGGATTCCTAAGGAGGCGGTGGGTACCGACCAGGTGCCCATGCCGATCAAGGTGATCGATGAGGTGTTGCCGCTTCCCGCCAAGGCCCCGGACGCCGGTGAGCACACCGAGGCGGTCCTGCGTGATGTGCTCGGCTACGACGATGCCCGCATCGCGCAGCGCCGCGCCGGGGGTGCGTTCGGGTGAGCGGGCTCAGGAACTGAGCGGGCTCAGCCGGAAGGGTTGGTCGAGCCAGCGTTCGAGGCGCTCGGCCTCGCCGTCCGAGGGCGACCAGAACAGGGCGGCTACGCCCAGGCCGGCGTCAGCCAGGCTCTGCAGGCGCCGGTTGAGGTCGTAGAGGTGTCGGTTGGCGGCCCGTCCCTCGGAGGTACCGGAGCCGAGCAGCAGCGACCAGTCGTCGAGGAAGGGCCCGAGGTCGCCGCCGAGTTCGGCCATCGCCACCAGGAGGCGCCAGGCTGGATGCCGGATCTTGGGGGGATGGGTGGCGAGGGTGGCGAGCCAAATGGCGGTGACGGCGTCTTCGGTGGCGGCTTGTTCGTCGAGCGGCCACGACCCGGCCCCGGCCCGCCGTAGCTTCCCGAACACCACCTCGGGGGGGGTGGTCAACTCGCCCGCCGCGAAGAGTTCGAGCACTCGCGGAAGAAGGGCCTGTACGTCATCGGCGCCGCCCCAAGTACTGATGGCGTGCGGTAGCCAGCGATCAATCGACCTCGCGTCCACGGCGCGGAGCGGACCACCGAGCGCCGCCACCTCCTCGGGGGTTACGTCAGGCCGACGAACCGTCATTGATGAGCCGAGGTGATGCGACGCAAAGGCGCGATAGGTGCGCTCAACCGCGAGCACGACGAGTTGGTCGAGTTGGCTGGATTCGGTACTGGTTGCGTCGACCACGAACCCCATAGTGGCCGATGGAGCCACTCCGTTTCGAGTTCACCGTCAGGGCGCTGCCGATGAGTGCTATCCCCACGGCGTACAAGGCTTGGGTTGCGCTGTCCAGTCCGGTGCGGGGCAGAGCGGAGGGCGGCGGGGTGGTGGTCGAGCCCCGCGCGATGGCTGTTGGCGTGGTGGTGGTCGTGGTGGTGGCGGGGGTGGTGG
>VFJN01000174.1 GCA_009886035.1 Actinomycetota bacterium | reverse complement strand
GGGGGAGTTCGAATTAAGCGTTTTTGTGCGGTAGTGGTTGTTGCCGGGTTGGCGTTGTTGAGCGGTGTCGTTGCCCTCTCGGGTTCAAACCCGGCTGGTGCCGGTCAGTTCCCCGGTACCAACGGCAAAATCGCCTACGCCAAATCTTTGGTCTCGTGTAGATGCTCGAACATTTGGGTGATGAATGCTGACGGCAGTGGACAAACCAACATCACCAACAACCCCGCATTCGACGTTCAACCGGAGTGGTCGCCGGATGGCACCCGCATCGCATTCACCAGCGACCGGGACGGCGCTTTCGAGGTTTATGTGATGAACGCGGATGGCAGCGGACAAACCCGCCTCACCAACAACCCCGCAGACGACTTTGTCCCGTCGTGGTCGCCGGATGGCACCCGCATCGCATTCGCCAGCAGCCGGGACGGCGATGCCGAGGTTTATGTGATGGACGCGGATGGCAGCGGACAAACCCGCCTCACCAACAACCCCGCATCCGACTTTGGCCCCGAGTGGTCGCCGGATGGCACCCGCATCGCATTCACCAGCGACCGGGACGGCCCCCAAGAGGTTTATGTGATGAACGCTGATGGCAGCGGACAAACCAACATCACCAACAACCCCGCATACGACACTGACCCGTCGTGGTCGCCGGATGGCACCCGGATCGCATTCAGCAGCAGCCGGGACGGCAACGACGAGGTTTATGTGATGAACGCTGATGGCAGCGGACAAACCAACATCACCAACAACCCCGCAGACGACTCTGCCCCGGCGTGGCAGTCGATCCCGGTTGTGCCGCCCACCACCACCACGACGACGGTTGCGCCGCCCACGACTGCACCCCCGGCTGTTGTCGTCGCTGTCACTGCTACCCCCACATTCACTGGCTGACCGCCACCGCAGAACGCGGGCTGCACGAAACGTCGACATGACAGAGACACCGGACGGTCGATGACCGTTGAACACCTCTTTTCGGGCGTATCCGCCCGAGGGCGTGTACGTGGGCCCATGTCCAGGTTTTGCCCGGTGCGTTCCCGGCTGCTACCCGCCGCCAATGGGCGATGGCCACCATGCCTTGTGCCAGGTGCTGAAGGTTCGCCACCGCCGAGGTGCTGGCCCGTTGGCTTGTCACGGACCGCGATTAATGCCGTCGAGGACAATCCTGCCCCACTGCGCTCGCCGGTGACCGACGGGAACGTCAGGTTGCCCAGCGTTTAGCGGTGCCAACTCCGAGGATTGGTGGGTGCTCGAACGGCGCGAACTGCGCCGGTGGGAGCGTCCCTACCGGGGGGGTAGCGCCTCGGCTAGGCCTCGTTCGGCGGCGCGGAGGTGATCGACCCCCGCGTCCACGGCCTGCCACAACAAAGCCAGCGCGGTAGGGGTGACACTGGGGTGCCCGGCCACGCGTCCGATCCGCCGCCATGCGTCCGCCTCGACGTGGGTCGCACGGGTAGCCAGGTGGTCGGACGCCCAGGCCAACTCCGCTAACTGCTCCGCCACGGTCCCCTCCGCCGGGGGCCACTCCCGCTCGGCGGGGTCCGCCACGCCGGGGTGCAGGAGCGGCTCGTCGTCGATGAGGGTTTGCTCGAGGGCTCGACCGTGGAAAATGAAGGTGCGAGTGGCGGCGGCGAGGTGATCAAGCGGGGAATGGCCGTCGCTGGTGATGGTGTGGGCGGCATCGTGGCGCCGCTGGTCATCGGGGCCGTCGGGAGCCAAGAGGTGACGCCAGCGGCGCTCCATCGACCGCAGGGTCACGATGGCATCGGCCGGCGGGCGGGCGGCCATGTCAGCGGGCCCCGGTGGCATGGCGAGGATGGGGGTGCCAGGGGGAGCGAGGTCGGTGGCCAACACAGTCCATGGTCCAGTCTGCCCGAAAGGCGCCGGGGCCCTACGCTCAAGCGATGCCCGAATCGTCTCAGATCGTGCTGTCCGACGGACGTCGATTGACCTTCGACGACGTGGGTGACCCCCACGGAGTGCCCCTCGTCTACCTCCACGGCACCCCCGACTCACGCCTGGCGCGTCACCCCGACGACCAGCTCGCCGCCTCGGCGGGGATTCGCTTCCTGGCGGTGGATCGTCCGGGGGCGGGAACGAGCGACCCCCACCCCGGCGCCACGCTGGTGAGCCTCGGCCACGACATCGCCGCCCTGCTCGATCACCTCGGCCTGCGCCAGACGCTGATGCTCGGCTGGTCCAGCGGTGGTCTGTATGCCCTGGCGGCGGCCACCGTACTGGGAGATCGCGTGATCGGACTCGGCTTGGTGGCGCCGGTCCCTCCCATCGAGGCGTACCGGGACCCCGACCTGCTGGCGGCGCTGGCGCCGGGGCGGCGCCAGTTCGTGGAACTGGCCCTGGTGGAACCCGCCTCTGTCATCGCGGCGGAGGTAGCGCCGTTCCTCGTGCCCGACTCGATCACCCCCGCCGCGGCCCTGGACCATGTGTTGGAAGGGGCCGGGGAGCGGGGGCGAGCCGACTTGGCCGAGGTCCCCGGGGCGGCCGAGCAACTGGCCCGGGCCTTGGCGGCGAGCGTCCAGGGGGGTCGGGGCGGCCTCGAGCACGACATCGTCCTGCAACTCGAACCGGGGCTGGACCTGAGCCCGATCACCGCCCCTGTGCGCACCTTCCACGGTGGGGCCGACGGCCTGTCGCCCCCCTTGGTGGGGTGCTGGCTCGTCGCCCGTCTCCCCCAGGCGGTTCTGGACCTTTCCCGGGACGGTTCCCACCATCTGATGTATCCCCGCTGGGTCGGGATTCTGCGCTCCCTGCGACGCGATGCGGGAGTCTGATGCCGCTGCCGGGTAACGTCAGAGGCGGTACCACCTTCCAACCCTGAAGGGACGAGATGTTCGACGGACGCTGGCGATCGAGCTTCGAAGTGCGGCTCAAGCCGGTGGGGGCGAACATTCGCCGCACCGGGATCACCGCTGACCACCTCACCATCACCGGTGTTGTGATGGCGGCGGCCGCCGCGCTGGCGATCGCCAATGGTGCCCTTCGGGTGGGTTTCGTACTCTTGGTCCTCTGCGCGCTGCCCGATGTGCTCGATGGTGCGGTGGCCAAGGCGTCGGGCACCGCCGGCCCGCGCGGTGCGTTCTTCGACTCCGTCTCTGATCGCGTCGCCGATGCCCTGCTGCTCGGTGGCGTGGCCTGGTATTTGGCCTCCACCCATCCCGGTCGTATCGCGGTGCTGCCTCTCGCCGTATTGGCGGGGGCCATGCTCGTATCCTACGAGCGAGCCAAAGCCGAAGCCCTCGGGTTCGATGCGCGCGGTGGCCTCATGGAACGCGCCGAGCGACTCATGGCCCTGGGCATCGGCTTGCTGTTCGATTCGCTTCTCATCCCGATCCTCTGGATCATGTTGGCGCTCACCATGGTCACGGCCGTACAGCGTTTCGTGAAGGTGTGGCGTCAAGCCAGCCGGGTGAGCCCGATCGTGCCACCGAGCCGGTGGAAGGCCCGCCGCGCCGCTCGTCCTACCGAGCGGGCGTGGCGCCGGCAGCCGCGCATCACGCGCCGCTAGGGCCCGATCTCCGTCGTCGTGGTCGACGCCGTTACCCCTGCCTACCAAACCGCCGCCCGGATTGCGCGTCGCCTTCCCCCGCCGGCCGCCGCCAGCGGGGCGCGGGCGCTGGGCCGCGCCGCGGGCCACCTCGCTCGGGGGCGGCGGGCCCAAGTGGAGCGGAACTTGCTCCGAATCGACCCGTCGCTCTCCGCCGTCCGGCTCCGGCGCCTTACCAACCAGACCTTTGAGAGTTACGCCCGCTACTTCGAGGAGTCTTTCCGTCTCCCCGGCATGACTCCCCCGGCCATCGCCGCCGGCTTCATCCCCGATGGGTGGGAACGACTCGATGAGGCCCTCCAGCACGGGAAGGGCGCCATTATGGCGATGCCCCACCTCGGCGGGTGGGAGTGGGCGGGCTTTTGGGTGACCCAGGTGCGCCAACGGCCCGTGACCGCAGTGGTGGAGCGCCTGGAACCCCCGGCCCTGTTCGACTGGTTCGTGGAACTGCGACAGGCGCTCGGGTTTGAGATCGTGGCCCTCGGTCCCGAGGCGGGGGCGGCCACCGCCCGGGCGCTGAAGGCCAACCACACCCTGGCCCTGTTGTGCGACCGGGATCTCGCCGGGACCGGTCCCGAGGTGGAGTTTTTCGGTGAGCGCACCACTCTCCCCGGTGGCCCCGCCACGCTGGCCTTGCGCACGGGTGCGGCCCTTCTGCCCACGGCGATCTACTTCGATGGCCCGCACTCCCGCCGCAGCCTCGTGCTCCCGCCGATCGACACCACCCGCCAGGGCAAGTTTCGCCAAGACGTGCAGCGCGTCACCCAGGAACTAGCCCAGGCGCTCGAAGTTCTCATTCGTCGGGCCCCGGAGCAGTGGCACCTGCTGCAGCCGAATTGGCCCAGCGACCGAGCGAACTAATCTGAACTCGTGCGCATCGGATTGGTCTGCCCCTACTCGTTGAGCATCCCTGGGGGGGTGCAAGGACAGGTGCTCGGGCTGGCCCGGTCGCTGCGAAGATTGGGCCACGAGGTTCGGGTGTTAGGTCCGTGCGATGGCCCGCCTCCCGATGCCGGGGTGACCCCGTTGGGGCGGAGTGTTCCCACCGCCGCCAACGGAGCAATCGCGCCACTGGCCCCGGATCCCTCGGCGCAGTTGCGCACGATCCGGGCACTGCGTGACGAAGCGTTCGAGATCGTCCATCTGCATGAGCCGCTCGCCCCCGGCCCGTGCATGACCACGCTGCTCTTGGCCGACGGACCGAGTGTTGGCACCTTCCACGCCGCCGGCGAGAGTGCCGGTTATCGGGCCATGGGATGGGCTCTGCGTCGGCTGGCCCGCAAACTCAATCGTCGTTGTGCCGTGTCACCCGACGCGCTGGCCCTGGCCCACGGTGCTCTGCGAGGAGAGTTCGAGTTGCTTTTCAACGGCGTGGAGGTGGATCGCTTCGCCCGAGGAGAGGCCCACCCGATCGAGGCGCCCACCATTTTCTTCCTCGGTCGGCACGAGCCGCGTAAGGGGCTCGATGTTCTCCTCGCCGCCATGGCGGACCTGCCGCCGGATGTTCGATTGTGGGTGGGGGGTGAGGGCCCTCAGAGCGCGGCTTTGCGGGAGCAATTCGGGCGAGATCCTCGCATTGAATGGCTCGGGCGGATCAGTGACGAGGAGCGCAACGCTCGTATGCGGGGCTGCACCGTCTACTGCTCTCCGTCGGTGCGAGGCGAGTCCTTCGGGATGGTGCTCCTCGAGGCGATGGCCGCCGGCTGTGCCTTGGTGGCCTCGGACTTGACCGGGCATCGGAACGTGGCCACCGATGGGGTTGATGCGGTGCTCGCTCCCGTGGGCGACGCCGTCGGGCTGGCCCAGGCGCTCCGCCAGGTCCTCGCCGACGATCTCCTGCGGGCCGATCTCGTGGCGGGGGGGCGGCGGCGGGCCGAGGAGCTGTCGATGGGCTCATTGGCCGATCGCTACGTGGAGATCTACCGAAGCGTGTTGGCGGGCTGACCCACTGCGGGAGATGAGCCGGGGCGGTACTAGAGTTCGTACCCTTCGAGGAAAGGCGCTTCGGTATGACTGGTCTATGGATCCTCCTAGCGCTGGTGGTTCTACTCGGCTTGTTCGTGATCATCACCTACAACGGCCTGGTGTCGATGCGGAACCGGATCGACAACTCCTGGGCGCAGATCGATGTGCAGCTCAATCGGCGCTACGACCTCATCCCCAACCTCGTGGAAACCGTCAAGGGCTACGCATCCCACGAAAAAGAGACACTGGAGGGCGTGATTCAGGCCCGGAACACCGCCATGGCGGCCTCAACTCCGGTGGGCCAAGCGGCCGCCGAGAACATGATAACCGGGGCGCTCAAATCCGTGTTTGCGCTGTCGGAGGCTTACCCGGACCTCAAGGCCAACTCCGGCTTTTTGAACCTGCAAGAAGAACTGACCGGCACCGAGAGCCGGATCGCCTACGCCCGCCAGTTCTATAACGACAGCGTGCTTAAGTACAACACCGGGATCCAGAGCTTCCCCTCCAATGTCATCGCCGGGAAGTTCAGTTTTCTGGCCCGGGAATACTTCGAGGTGAGCGAGGCGGCCACCGCCCCGGTGGCCGTAGATTTTGGAACTGACCGCGCCGGCGAGAGCGCGACACCGCCCCCGGTTCCCCCCGTCACCCCCTGATCCGAAAGTTTCTCCGCCGTGTACGACCAGGTAGCCCGGAATAAGCGACGATCCATCGTCATCATTGTGGTGTTCGTCGTGCTCGTGGCGGCCGTGCTGGAGGCCATCAACCTCGTCCTGGGGGGAGGGATCTACTTCGGCATCTTCGCGTTGCTGCTGGCGGGGGGCTCCGCCACCTTGTCCTACTGGAAGTCTGATGCCATCGCCCTGCGGGTGAGCAAGGCCAAGCCGGCGCCGATGGAGGAGTACCAGCGTCTCCACAATATTGTGGAAGGTCTCTGCATCGCCGGAGGGCTGCCGAAGCCGCGCATCTACGTGGTGGACGACGCCGCCCCCAATGCCTTCGCCACCGGACGCGACCCGAAACATGCGGCCATCGCGGTGACTACCGGGTTGCTCGAGCGGATGAACCGGGTTGAGCTCGAAGGTGTGATCGCCCACGAACTGAGCCACATCAAGAATTACGACATCCTCGTATCCACGCTGGTGGTCACCATGGTGGGGATCATCGCCATCGTCACCGATGTGGGCGTGAACATGATGTTCTGGTCGAGTCGCAGTAATCGCAAGTCCAATGGCAACGCCGGAATCGCGTCGATCCTCGCCCTCGTCGGGTTCGTGTTCCTCATCTTTGCGCCCTTGATCGCCCGGGTGCTTCAGGCGTCGGTGAGTCGGCAGCGCGAAACCCTCGCCGACATCTCGGGCGTGGAGTTGACCCGCTTCCCCCCCGGGCTGATCTCGGCGTTGGAGAAACTGCGGGACGACAACACCGAAGTGGGCTCCATCTCCCACGCCACCGCCCACCTCTGGATCGAACAGCCCCAGGCCATCGAGACCAGCCTGGGTCGCAAGGGCAAGGTCAACCGGATGTTCGATACCCACCCACCGATCGAAGAACGCATCGCGTTGCTACGGGAGCTGTAGACAAGTGGGGTGCTCGAAACCCGAAATCAACGCATAGCCGCCGGAGTAGTGGCGGGCGCCTTGGTTCTGGCTGGGGTGGTCGTCGCCTTCGTCGCCCAGGACGATCCCGAGGCCACCCCCCCCACCACCACCACCGTGGCGACCACGACGGTGCCCACCACCCTTCCTCAGCCGGTGGCGGCGCTGACGGGCCTGGCGGGCGATTACGGCGACCGGCTGTCGCGCCCCGCGCTGGTGGTGAAGATCGATAACGGGGAACCCAAGGCGCGCCCCCAGAGCGGGATCAACGAAGCCGATGTTGTTTACGAGGAACGCGTGGAAGGTTCGGTAACCCGGCTCCTCGCCGTCTTTCACTCCACCGACGCAGCGCCGGTGGGCCCGGTGCGCTCAGCGCGCACGTCGGATATCGCCATCGTCTCGGACCTCAACCGTCCCTACTTTGCCTGGAGTGGGGCCAACCCCACCTTTGCGCGACGTATCCGCAGCGCCGATGTGGTGGATGTTGGTTACGACGCCCGGCCGGGGGAGTACTACCGAGAGCGAAGCCGTTCCGCCCCCAGCAACCTGATGCTCAAGTCCACCGCCGCTGTTGAGGTGGCGGGGGCGGAAGGTTCAGCCCCCCCGCCGGCCTTGTTTGCCTTTCGGAGTCCGGGCACGTCCACCGCGCATCTCGAAGATGCGGTGGGCGTGCGCATCACCTTCGGATCGCGCGGGGGCAGCGCCCCGGTGGAATACCGCTGGAACGGATCCGGATGGGCCCGGACCCAGTCGGGCACCCCCCATGT
>VFJN01000148.1 GCA_009886035.1 Actinomycetota bacterium | reverse complement strand
GCAGCACGAAGTACTTCGTCTTGCCGCCCTCGAGGAGGTTGATGGTGTCGGTTCCCTCGATGATTGCGGCCCCGTGATGGGGATAGACGACCTTGTCTCCGACCTTGAAGGGCACGTGGTTACTCCTGCTAGCGGTCTGAGGACCCTCAAGGATGCCACCTCGGAGGCCTCCAGGGACATTCCGGCCCGTCATGGGCCGCGAGGCATGCCCGCCACCTCCCCTCCCACGGGCCGGTGGGGCGACCCGGTGGAGGCGGTGGAGGTGACAGCAATCGGGTTGGCCCCTAACGTCAGCCCGTCCGGTGCAACGACTTCTCCCCAGGGGGACGACATGTTCGAGTGGTCCGAAGAGCAACTGATGATCCGTGACGCGGTGCGTCAGTTCGTGCAAACCGAGATCGCCCCGAAGCGCGAGGAGTTGGAGCACGGCGACCTGCCGCCTTATGAGATCCTGCGGAAGTTGTTCGCCACCTTCGGCATGGATGTGATGGCTCGGGATCGTTTCAAGCACCAGATCGAACGTGAAAAGCGCGTGGCCGCCGGCGAGGAAGCCGCCCCCGCGGCCCCGGTTCGTCGTGGGGGAGGAGACCCCAACTCCATCGCCATGACGATGCTTCCGATCATCGAGATCTGTCGCCACTCGCCCGGCATGGTCACCGCCATGGGGGTATCGATGGGCCTCACCTCGGCCGCCATCATGAGCAAGGGAACGATCGCCCAGAAGGAGCGCTGGGCCCTGGATCTGCTCACCCTCGACAAGGTGGGCGCATGGGCGATCACCGAGCCGGGCTCGGGATCGGACGCCTTTGGCTCAATGCGGTCGAGTGCCCGTCGTGATGGTGACGAGTACCTCCTCAACGGGTCGAAGACCTTCATCACCAACGGCCCCCATGCCGACACCATCGTGTTCATCTGCAAGTTAGACGAGGGCAATCCGATGGAGGACCGCAAGATCGTGTCGTTCGTGTTGGATCGCGGCATGCCCGGCCTCGAGCAGTCGAAGCCATTGCGCAAGATGGGGATGCACTCCTCTCCCACCGGCGAGTTGTTCCTCACTGACGTGCGAGTGGGTCGAGATCGTCTGATCGGTGAAACCGAGGACGTGGCCAGTGGCGGGCGCGCCGGCGCCAAGGACACCTTCTCCATGGAGCGCTCGGGAGTGGCGGCGATGTCTCTGGGCATCATCGAGCGTTGCCTCGAACTGTCGGTGCAATACGCCAAGGATCGGGTGCAGTTCGGCAAGCCCATCGGAGAGTTCCAACTGATCCAGGACAAACTCGCTCGCATGGAGGTGGCCCGGCTCAACGTGCAGAACTTGGTCTTCCGGTTTATCGAGATGAGTGCGGCGGGTGCACCGCTGTCCCTGGCGGAGGCCTCCGCCATGAAGCTCTACGCCGCTCGGGCGGCCACCGAGGTGGCGATGGAAGCCGTTCAGCTCCACGGTGGCAACGGCTACATGGCCGAGTACCAGGTGGAACAGTTGGCCCGCGACGCCAAGGTTCTCCAGATCTACGCCGGAACTGACGAGATCCAAATCACCCACATCGCCAAGGATCTGCTCCGGCGCTAGGGAAATCAGGCTGGTTTCGGCCGGAAGACCCCTAAACCCGAGGCGGCGGCGGCGTTCCAGCGGCCCGACACGGGCTGGTCCAGGGCCGTCCCGTAGGGGAAGGTGGAGGCGGTGAACCCGGCCGTGTCAGCGGTACTGCGCAGATGCCACTGGCCCGTCCGGTAGATAGCGGCGTCGTCGCGACCGTCTCCGTTCCAGTCGCCGGCCACGGGGCGGTCGCCGGCCACCAGGCCGTAGGTGAAGGTCCGCAGCGTGGAACCGACGGGCCCGGCCGAACTACGGATGTGCCACGTGCCCCCTAGCCGGAAGATGGCGAGGTCGTCCTGGCCGTTGCCGTCCCAATCGCCCAGCACCGGGACATCACCCGGGCTGATGCCGTAGCGCACCGTCCCTACCGCCGGGTCGGTTGTCTCGAAGCCCGCTCGCATCGTCCAGGTGCCGGAGTTGAACAGCATCGGTTCGTCGGCGGCGTCGCCATCAATGTTGCCGCACAGCGGAACGTCGGCGGTGATGCCGAAGGAGATCTGACGCACGGTGACCCCACTGATCACCCCGTTGCGCAGGTGCCAGATGCCCGCCCGGAACACGGTGGCCTCATCGATCCCATCGCCATCCCAATCGCACAGCAGCACCCGATCGCCGGGCTGCAGGCCGTAGGAGACGATGTCCTGGGTCGGTCCCGCGGTAGGGGTGCGGCGCAGTTCCCATCGTTGGGACATGGCCCAACGGGTCGCTGCCCCCAGGGAGGCGTAGGGGTCGATCGGCGTGCCGGAATAGGTACCGACGGCGGCGGGCTGGCGGATCTCGAAGTGAAGGTGCGGGGCGGTGGTTTCCGCATTGCCGGAGTCGCCCAGGTAGGCGATGACCTGACCTTGGGTGACCGGGGCGCCCACCACGATGTCGCTGGGGAAGGCGTGCTCGCGCGTGGCGGCCGCGTCGTCGGTTCCGGGGGTGTCGTTATTCACATGCAGGTAGTGGTACGTCCACCCGTCGGTCCCCCGGATGGTGACGGAGTTACCTCCGCTCGAGAGGTTGCTGAAAGTGAGGCGGGAGACCACCCCATCCACCGTCGCCAACTCCGGTTGCATCTTTTTGCCCATGAGGTCGTTGCCCTCGTGGGTGTGGCCCACCCGGGGGGCGCCAAAGTCGCTTGTGTAGGTGACCGGGCCATCCACCGGGAAGACAATGGGCTTGATCACCGCGGCGGAGGCGGGGCTCACTGGCCCGAGCACCGCGAGTGCGCCGCCCACCGCCAGGAGCGGGGCGAGCATCGCGCAACGGAGCCGGGGGGGCTGGAGCATGAGGGATGGTTCCTTGGTCGACGGAGGCAGGTTCACCGCTGCGCTTAATTCTCGGCAGCCTGGGCGCATGACCTTGAGCCGCCGGGGTCACCACCCCCTTGCCGCCTACACCCCGAGGCTCTTGCCGATTATCTCTTTCATGATCTACGTCCGTATCCGAGCGCTCGCGGGAGGCGTCGAATCATGCCGCCAAGGCCTCAACTCTTGACCACTCGATTTGATGGGGTGGATTGAGGCAGGTCAGCGCCTTCGCCACGGATGTGTTGCCCGTAAGTTGCGCGGTGTTCAGTGAGGACTTCGATAGCGGTCCCGGCGCGGTGCGGACGGACTCGATCGGCAGCCTAGGGGAGTCCGATGCACGCCTGGTCGCCGATGGGCGCGAACGAGATTCCCGTCGGTTCTGCGTCCTCTGGGATATCGAACACGACATTCGACGATCTGTCATCGATCTGCCTGTACCGAACACCCCGAGGTGTAGTGCGCGTGTTGCCCTCCACGTTGCCAGCGAGCAGGCCCTAACTGGCCGAGACAGGTGGTTAGTCCCATCCCCCTGCTCTTTCGCAGCGAGTTGAGGCGGTTGCTCAGGATCTCATCCACACCCTCAGTAGAGCGCCGTGCTTGCTCCCGTGCGGGTGTCAGAAGTTCGCATTGACGAGCGGACGGGCGCCCTCTGGCCACTGGCGGCCCGTCGGGGCCATTGGAAGAACGTGGCGGGATGCGATGAGGGCTTGCTCGTTCGGTCCGATCAGCGGCTGATCGCACTCCACGCACACGTATGAGAACTCCATCTCCGTGAATCGTTCGGTGAGCCGGCTACTGAGGACCTTGGTGATTCGACGATTAATTGCCCGCGCAGCCGGGTCAGAGGCTCCGTAACGAGAGTCGATCGTCCCGCCGAAGAGGAGGGCGAGTTCTGCCTGGAGGCTCTGCCCAAACGCCGACGAGAAACCCTGACCTGTGCCGAGGTAGTCCTGGATTCGTGGTGAGTTATCTTCCCCGCGAGCCTTGCTCAGTCCGGCGTAGAGGAGAACCCAGGGGTCCTCAGTCTCATCGGCGGGCGGGACGGTGAACGTCTGCCACCCGAGCGGGATGCCGCCGTCGCCAAGCGTGTGTGGATAGAGCGAGATGAGATCTCGCACTGACGGATCGATCCATCGTTGAACCGGCTCGCTTTTTCCGTAGAGGCCGTAGACTTGCGCTCCGAGCGACATCGTCCGGAGTTCGGGTGGGTCATTCCTCTGAACGGACCACGGCAGATGAGCCTGGTCGTAGCGCCGCGTTGGGTTCACGACCGCGTCGCCGTGGCGAAGCGTTGCAAGAACCTCGGCTGGCTCGTCGGAGCCCGTGACGATCATCTGCGACCTACCACGGATGCTGCGGGCCGCTTGGTGGTGAGATCTCCCACCCGAAGACCAGTCCTTCGCCTGCACACGGATGTCTCCACGCCTCGAATGATCGGCGGCATGTGGTTCCGACGACAAGGTTGCGGACGAGCAGAACTCCTTCGCAGAAGTTCACCAGCGGGTTGACGGACATCTCCCCGCCGTTCTGGAGGCACACCTGCTCGATCTCGGCGATCGCACCCGCAGCGTGGGGATGTAAAGCGCGGGCGGTCGCGCACGTCTGCAGGTCATAGCGGAACGTGTAGCCGATTACGGCATGTCGTCGAGCGATCTGGTGCTCCCTGAGGCGGACGACGTCGTGGAGGAGGCTGCGGTCCTTCAGGTACGGCGACAGAACCTTGGCGACGGCGAAGTCGTTTCGCTTTCCGTTGTTGCCGATGAAGGCGATGTTCTTGACCTCGATGGCCCACTCCGGATCGCCGGGCTCGGCGTCGGTTGTGAAGACGTGATCGCACGCAGCTCGCGGGATGTTGGGGTACTTGAACCCGATCTGGTGGCGGTTCGGGGGCGGACTGAAATCGTCGGGGTAGGTCGCGGCCCACCAGGCGTCGATCTCGGTCACAGTGCGGGTCTCTCCGAGCGCCTTCAGGCTCGCCGGGTAGATCTCGCCTGTGCGCGGGTTCGCCACCACGGTGGTGGTGGACGCGTCGATCGCGGTGAGCGCCTCCGCGTACCTGTCGACGATCTGCTGCAGTTCCATGGCGAACCCCCGGGCGACGCTAGTCGGGAGCCTCGTGGCCTGGTGGTGTGGAACCCTCGCGGGCGATGGTCAGGTATACGCGTCCGACTTCTGTCGCTGCGATCAACCTGATGAAGGGGAATCGACGGACGGACACGAAGCCGGAGGTGCGGCTTCGGTCGGCGCTGCATGCGTTGGGGCTTCGGTTCCGTAAGGATCTGCCGATTCGGACGCCCGAGCGCGTGGTGCGTCCCGGCATCGTGTTCACGCGGCCCCGGATCGCGGTGTTCGTGGATGGCTGCTTTTGGCACGGGTGTCCCGAGCACGGCACCACGCCGCGCGCCAACACCGAGTACTGGGGACCAAAGTTGCAGTGCAATCAGGAGGGAGATGCCCTAGTCGACGCGGCCCTCTCCGGGGCCGGTTCGATCGTTCTCCGGTACTGGGAGCACGAGCCCGTAGAGGCGGTGGCGGCCCAGGTGTCAGCGGCCATCTGGGAGCGCAGCGGGTCCACCCGAGGTCGTCGAAATCAGGTCTAGGCAAGGCGAGCTACACCCGTGTAACTTTTCACCTATGCCCGAGTTCCGGTTCATCGACCTGTTCGCAGGGATTGGCGGGTTCCACCACGCTCTGTCAGACCCCGCGTTTGGGGGCGAGTGCGTCCTCGCAGTGGAGATCGACGAGGAGGCTCGACGGGTGTACCAGGCGACCTTCCGAGACATGCCGGAGTCAGCCGTCGTGAGGGACATCCGCTCGCTCACCCGTACGCCGAAGGGTCTGGACACTTCGCTGTCGGTCCTGAAGGATCTCGTGCCCGATCACGAGGTGCTGTGCGCAGGTTTCCCGTGCCAACCGTTCTCGAAGTCGGGCGCCCAACTCGGCGTCGAGGATCCGACTCGGGGCACGCTGTTCTTCGACATCATGCAGATCATCCGGGCGAAGCGACCGGAGTTCGTCGTCCTTGAGAACGTTCGAAATCTCGCTGGGCCTCGGCATCAGGACACGTGGGCGACCGTGATCGACTCGCTACGTGGCGAGGGCTACACCGTGGCAGGCGATCCCCTGGTCCTGTCGCCTCACCAACTCCCGCCGGAACTCGGAGGCCGCCCGCAGATCCGAGATCGGGTCTACATCCTTGCGAAGCGCGGGCCGAAGGCGGACCCGCTTGCACCCGCAAACAGCGCGTCGCGCAGGCCCGATCCGTCCTGGTCTCCCGACTCCTGGCGGATCGAGGACTGGCTCGACCCGGAGGATTCCATCCGAGAGCCGGGTCGCTACCGCTTGCGGGCTGAGGAACTCGCCTGGATCGAGGCCTGGCAGGACTTCGTGCAGATGATCCCCGACGACACGCTGCCCGGCTTTCCGATCTGGGCGGATGCGTTCGTGGCGGATCCGGATATCTCCGAGGACACGCCGAAGTGGAAGGCCCAGTTCCTGCAAAAGAACTCCGACTTCTACCGCCAGCACCGACGGCTGATCAACACCTGGAAGCGCAAGCGGTGGGGTCGTGAGCACGGATTGAGTCTCGTGCTCGACGACTTCCCAGCCTCTCGACGGAAGTTCGAGTGGCAGGCACGGAAGGCTCAGCCGAGCGCCGCCGACCGGGACCTGTGGCAACTGGTCATGCACTTCCGCCCCAGCGGGATTCGAGTGAAGCCGCCCTCGTACCTCCCAGCGCTCGTGGCAATCACCCAGACCTCGGTCATCGGGTCTCGACGCCGGAAGATCACGCCGCGGGAGGCCGCCAGGCTCCAGGGGATGCCAGAGGACGTGTTCGAGGTAGCCGAGGTCGGCGACCAGGCCGCCTACAAGCAACTCGGGAACGCGGTCAACGTCGGTGTTGTCCAGCATGCGGCCAGGCATCTCTTCGCCTCTGGAGGCCGGAATTGGGGCTCGCTGGATACAGCGGTCGCGCTCGCTGTCTAGCCGCCGCCGTTGCCACTTCTGTTGCCGGCAGGTTGCCCGCTCAGAGGGCACGAGGAGCCGTGCGCGCCGTGGTCAGGCGCATAAGCCCACCTCACGCGACCCAAGCGGGCGCTCCCAGCATCAGACCCCGAGGCTCTTGCCGATTATCTCTTTCATGATCTCGGTGGTCCCGCCGTAGATCGTGGTGATGCGGGCGTCGGCGTAGGCCCGGGCGATTTCATACTCGGCCATGTACCCGTAGCCGCCGTGCAGTTGCACACAGGTGTCGATCACCCGTTTTTGTAGTTCGGTGCACGACCACTTCGCCATGGCGGCTTCCTCGGCGGTGAGGGTGCCTTCGTTGAGGCCCACCACGGCGCCATCCACGAAGCTTTGGGCGAAGGCAATCTCGGTAGCCATCTCGGCCAGTCGGAAGCGGCTGTTTTGGAATGAGCCGATGGGCTTCCCAAAGGCGGTGCGTTCTTTCACATAGGCGAGGGTGATGTCGAAGGCCTGCTGGGCGGCCGCCACCGCCGTGATGGCAATAGAGAGGCGCTCCTGGGGGAGCTTGTCCACCAGGGAGAGAAAGCCGCTCCCCTCCTCCCCGAGACGGTTCGCCACCGGCACCACCATGTCGTGGAAGAAAAGTTCGGCAGTGTCCTGCGCGTGCAGGCCGATCTTGTCGAGGTTTCTGCCCCTTTCGAAACCCACCATGCCTCGCTCCAGAACCACCAGGCTCATTCCGGTATGACGCTGGGTGGGGTCGGTCTTCACGGCGGTGATCACCAGGTCGGCGTTGATGCCGTTGGTGATGAAGGTCTTCGAGCCGTTCACGATGTAGTGGTCGCCGTCGCGCACCGCGCTGGTGGTCATGGAGGCGAGGTCGGAGCCGATGGCGGGCTCGGTCATGGCGATCGCCGTGATGAGTTCGCCCGAGCAGATGCCCGGTAGCCAGCGGGCCTTCTGCTCCGGTGTGGTGAGCGACAAGAAGTAGGGCAAGCAGATGTCGTTGTGGAGGGTCCACCCCAGTCCGGCCGAATTCACCCCTGCCCGCTGAATCTCCTCGGCGATGATGGCGTTGTAACGAAAGTCCGCCACCCCACCGCCACCGTGCTCGACGGGAGCGTCCATGGCCAGGAAACCGTGGGCTCCGGCCTTGGTGAAGAGTGAGCGATCCACGATGCCCGCTCGATCCCATTCCTGATGGTGGGGCACAACCTCGCGGGCGATGAAACGAGCGAGAGATTGGCGGAAGAGGTCGTGGTCGTCGTCGTAGAGCGTGCGCTGCATTGCCCTAACGGTAATCGGCCCTCCACGATCGCATCGCCGGTAAGGCGCGATAGGGTGATTTCTACGAAGGGGAGCTCGGGGAAGCCGGGCTGAGAGGGTGGCCAAGCCGGCAACGGTCCGCCACCGACCCGTGGCACCTGAACCGGGTAATGCCGGCGGAGGGATTCGGAAGATGGCAGCGCTTGACGCCGGCAACATAGTGATCGTGGTGACCGGAGGCGACCCGGTCGATCCCGCCCACCTGCCCGATTGGCCAGCGGGGGCCGTGGTGATCGCCGCCGACTCCGGCATCGATCGGGCCCTCGAACTCGGGTTATCGGTGGATGTCGCCATTGGGGATTTCGACTCCGTCCGGCCGGGATCGCTTCGGCGAGTGACCAGCGATGGTGCCACCGTGGAGCCACATCCGACGGCCAAAGACGCCACGGATCTCGAACTCGCCATCGATGCTGCACTGCGCTACGAGCCGTCCCATGTGCTGGTCATCGGGGGGCACGGCGGCCGCCTCGACCACCTTCTGGCCAACGCCCTGCTGCTCGCTGCCCCGGCCTACGCCGCCGTGACGATGGTGGCCCAGATGGGCCCGGCCCGGGTCACGGTGATCCGTCACCACATGACCTTGACCGGCCCCGTGGGTGATCTGGTGACCCTGCTGGCGCTGCACGGTGGAGCCAGTGGTGTCCGTACCGAGGGTCTGGTTTATCCGCTTCGTGATGAGGCGTTGCTCCCCGGCTCCACCCGGGGTGTGAGCAATGAACTCATCAGCGGCACCGCCTCGGTGAGCATCGCCACCGGGGTTGTGGTGGCCGTACAACCCGGACAGATCGGCACCCACCACCAGATGGACCCCGCATGACCTTGCCGTACCAAACCCGCGCCGCGCTGGTGTTGCTCCCGTGGGTGATGATCGTCGCCGCCTGCGGGGGTCCGCCCGCCGATGATGCCAAGGGTGGAGGGAACAAGCCGGTAACGATCACGCTGCTCACCCACGATTCCTTTGCCGTGTCCGACGATGTCCTCGCGGCCTTCACCGAGGCCACCGGCATCAAGGTGACGTTGTTGCAGGGCGGGGACGCCGGCACCGTGGTGAACCAGGCGATCCTCACCCAGGGCGCGCCCCAGGCCGATGTGCTCTTCGGCGTGGATTCCACCTTCGTGTCGCGGGCCCTCAGGGAGGATCTGTTCGTGGCCTACGAAGCGGCCGGGAGCGAGAACATTCCGGCCGATCTGGTCTTGGATCCGAAACACCGTGTGACCTCGATCGACTACGGCGATGTGTGCGTCAACTATGACAAGGCCTACTTCGCCGCCGCCGGGTTACCGGTGCCGTCCACGCTCCAGGATCTGGTGGATCCCCGCTATCGAAACCTTCTCGTGGTGGAGAATCCGGCCACCTCCTCGCCGGGTCTGGCGTTCCTGTTTGCCACCATCGACGAGTTTGGCGAGAAGGGCTGGCAGGCCTACTGGAAGGCGCTCGCCGATAACGGTGTGGAGGTGAGCGCCGGATGGGAGGAGGCCTACTACGGCTCGTTCTCGGGGGGTGGTACCAGTGAGGGAACCCGCCCCCTGGTGGTTAGTTACGGGTCGAGTCCGACTGCGGAAGTGGTCTTCGCCGATCCCCCCGTGGATGCGGCCCCCACCGGGGTGCTAGCGAGAACGTGCTACCGACAGGTGGAGGGTGCGGGGATTCTCGCCGGTACCAAGCATTACCGGGAGGCCGGCGCCCTCATCGACTTTCTCCTCTCGCTCCCGTTCCAAGAGGATGTGCCGCTGTCGATGTTCGTGGTGCCGGTGAATCCGGCCGCGGTCCTGCCCGCCGTGTTCGTGGCCAACCGCACCGAACCGACGGGCGTGTACGACCTTCCCGCCGCCACCATCGATCGGAAGCGGGAGGAGTGGATCCAGGCGTGGACCAACATCATGGTGCGCTGAGCCCTCGCGGGCGCACGCTCCTGCTGGTGCCCCCGGTGGCTTTCCTGCTCGTCTTCTTCGCCTGGCCGGTGGTGAACATCGTGGGCGAGGGATTTCGAGGAGACGGCCGTTGGGACCTGTCGGGGGTCGCCACGGTCATGAGCGATCCGGCGTTGGGGCACGTGGCGTGGTTCACCACCTGGCAAGCCGCCCTGTCCACCGTGGCCACGCTGGTGGTAGCCCTGCCCGCCGCCGCGGTATTAGCGCGCTATGAGTTTCGCGGGCGACGAGTGGTGCAGGCACTCGCCACCGTGCCCTTTGTGTTGCCCACCGTGGTGGTGGGGGCGGCCTTTGTGGCCCTACTGGGCGAGCGCTCCCCGGTGGGGGTGAACCTGCGCGGCACCCTCACCGCCATTGTTCTCGCCAACATCTTCTTCAACCATGCCGTGGTGGTGCGCACCGTAGGGGGGTTCTGGGAAGGCCTTGACCCTCGCACCGAGGAAGCCGCCCGCGTCCTGGGGGCCTCGCGATTGGGGGCCTTCCGGGCGGTCACCCTGCCGGCCCTGCGACCGGCGATCGCCTCGGCGGCGGTGATCACCTTTCTCTTCACGTTCACCTCCTTTGGGGTGATCCGCATCCTCGGTGGTCGAGGTCACTCGACCCTGGAGGTCGAGATCTACCGCCAGACCGCCGACCTGCTCGCCCTCCCGGTGGCATCGGTTCTGGCGCTCGTACAACTGCTGGCGGTGGGCAGCTTGCTGGTGGTGCAGGACCGGCTCGAACGGCGGCAACAACGAGCCGGGGTGGCCCTGCGGCCGGCAGAACGGCGGCGGGCGCGTACCCCGGGGGAACGGTGGTGGGTGAGCGGAAATCTGTTGGTGCTCGCCGTGTTCCTGGGGGTTCCGTTGGCCTGTTTGGTGAGTCGTTCCTTCCGTACCTCCTCGGGCTATGGCTTGGCCGGTTGGCGGGCGTTGGGGGAGGTGCAGCGCGGCACCGGGTTGGCGGTGGCTCCCGCGGTGGCGGTGCTGAACTCGTTGCGGTTTGCGGCGGTGGCCACGGTGTTGGCCGTCACCCTCGGGGCCCTCGCCGCCATCGCCCTCGCCCGCTCGGGTGGGCGGGTCGCTCGATCCATGGATGCCGGTCTGCTGCTGCCCCTCGGCACCTCGGCGGTGACGGTTGGCTTTGGGTTCCTCGTGGCCCTGGACGAGCCGTTGGACCTGCGGGCGAGCCCGTGGCTCGTACCCATCGCCCAAGCGGTGGTGGCCCTGCCTTTCGTGATGCGGACGATGTCGCCCGCATTGCGTTCCATCGATCCGCGCCTACGAGAGGCTGCCATGGTGCTCGGGGCTTCGCCGGGACGGGCCTGGCGCGAGGTAGATCTGCCGCTGGTGCGTCGAGGCCTATTGGTGGCCACCGGCTTCGCTTTTGCTATTTCACTCGGCGAGTTTGGGGCCACCAGCCTCATCGCCCGGGCGAATGCGCCCACCGTGCCGGTGGTGATCGTGCGCTTGCTCGGCCGACCCGGGGCCCTCAACAGCACCGAAGCCTTTGCCCTCAGCACCATTCTCATGGTCCTGAGCGCCGGGGCGGTACTGGTAGTGGACCATTGGCGGGTGCGGGCGAGGGCGGGGGCGGGGGCGTGGGTGTGACACGGCGGCTCGAGGTGCGGGGGGCGGCCGTGGCTTTCGACGGATCCGTCGCCCTGGCCGGGGTGGATCTAGCGGTGGAAGCCGGGGAAGTGGTGGCCCTGTTAGGGCCGAGCGGCAGCGGTAAATCCACCCTGTTGCGGGTGATCGCGGGCCTGCAGCCCCTCGACGCCGGCACCGTGTTGGTGGATGGCATCGACCTCGGGGCCACGCCCCCGCATCGGCGGGGCGTGGGCCTGATGTTCCAGGACCACGCCCTGTTCCCCCATCGAGATGTGGGCACCAACGTGGCCTTTGGCCTGCGCATGCAGGGCCGCTCAGCGGCCGAGCAACGGCGGCGGGTGGGCGAGCTCCTCGCGTTGGTGGGCTTGACCGGCCTGGCCGACCGGCGGATTCAGACCCTTTCGGGGGGTGAGCAACAACGGGTGGCACTGGCCCGGGCGCTCGCCCCGGAGCCGCGGGTGCTGTTGCTCGACGAGCCCCTCGGGGCGCTTGACCGTCCGTTGCGGGAACGGCTGGTGGGCGAATTGCGCGAGGTATTTCGTTCGCTCGGGCTCACCGTGTTGGCGGTCACCCACGATCATGCCGAGGCCTTCGCGCTGGCTACCCGCCTGGCCCTGCTCGACGGCGGCCGGATCATTCAGACCGGTGCCCCCGCGAAGGTGTGGGCCCAACCGGCGTCGGTACGGGCCGCTCAACTGCTCGGCTTCCTCAACGTGGGGCCAATGCCGGGAGCACCCGATGGTCCGCCGGTGCTGGTGCGGCCCGATGGGGTGGCGTTCTGCTCCGATGGACCGATCGGCGGAGTGGTGGAGACGGCTACTTTCATGGGTTCGCTCAGCCGAGTGGTGGTGCAGCTCAACGACGGCGGATCCCTTGAGGTCGAGGTTCCCGCCGGGGAGGCTCCCGCAGTGGGGGCGCCGGTCCGGCTCCGCATCAGTCCCGAGGCGGTGGTGCCCCTCGCCCCGTGACGGCTCGGTACGCTAACCGTCGCCGGTGCTCGCGCCCTTGGCGGCTGCTCTCCATGATCATCACCCCCCACCCATTCCAACCCGCGCTGCGGACACCTCCTGTTACCGGAGGGGGCTGAGGATGGAGGTGCGCGCGTTCCTGGATGCGCCCTGCGCGCCGGAGGCACTTCGGCCCTGGATCGACGACCTCATTCGCTACCCCGACTGGCTCGACATCGTGCCGCACGCCGTGGTCGCCCCCATCCATCCCGCCGACGCCGGGCCGGCCTGGTCGGTGGATCTACGCGGGCGACTCGGACCCTTCGCCCGGGCCAAGCGGCTGCGTATGGTCCGTACCGAACACGATGCCCACCATGCCCGGTTCGAGCGGGCGGAGCACGACGGGCGTCAGCACGCCGCCTGGGTGCTCGATGCGCAGATCACCGAGCAAGACGGCGGCAGCCGCCTCACCATGACGCTTCATTACGGTGGCCGCCTGTGGATTCCCGCCCTCGACCGCCTGCTGGCGGAGGAGATCGAGCGATCCCGGCCCCGCCTGTTGGAGCGTCTCGCGCCGTGATCAGCCCCGCCGGGCCCGGGCCGACCACCGCTGTCCTCGGTGCTCAAGTTCGAGGGGCAGACCGAAGGTAGCCGAGAGATGCGCGGCGGTGAGTACCTCCTCGAGGGGCCCCTGATGGAGCATCCGGCCCCCTCGCAGCAGCACGACATGGGTGGTGCCGAGGGGGATTTCCTCCACATGATGGGTGACCAGCACCGTCGGGGGACTGGCGGCATCGGTGGCGGCACGCCCGAGGCGGTCGAGGAGGTCCTCCCGGCCACCGAGGTCGAGGCCTGCGGTGGGCTCGTCGAGAAGAACGATGGCGGGGTCGCCGAAAAAAGCCCGGGCTAGCAGCACCCGCTGGCGCTCCCCCGAGGACATCGTGGATACCGGCCGATCAGAGAGGTGACCTACCCCGAAGCGATTGAGGCGGTCACGGGCCTGCTGGCGGTCGTCGGCTTCGTAGGTATGCCACCACGGTTCGAGTGCCGCGAAGCGCGCCGTCATCACCACTTCGGTGCCGGTGAGTTGGGGGCGGAGCAGATCGCCGAAGGCCGGGCTGGCCAGACCGATACGGGTGCGCAAGGCCCGCACGTCCACGCGGCCGAGGAATCCGCCGTCGATAGCCACCTCGCCGGCGCTGGGGTGCAGGTAGAGCGACGCGATGCGCAACAGGCTTGTCTTGCCCGACCCGTTGGGGCCGAGGACCACCCACCGCTGGTGGCGCTGCACGTTCCAGGTGATGTCGTCGAGGATGGTGGCGCCATCGCGCACGAGGGTCACGCCGGCGAGATGGAGGGCGGGCGTCATGGTGGGTGGGGGTGAAGGGTGCGAGCGGGTGGCGTGACCATCCAGGTTTCCCCGATCAAAGCGCACCGTTGGCACGCGTCCGAACCTTCGTCACCCTACCGTTGCGTTCTAGATTGATTGGCCCACGCATTTTTGATTCGGACGGCCCCCATGTTTGTTGCGCTCGGCCTCGTGGTCGTGCTTTTTCTGATCCTGGCCACCGGGGTGTTCGTCGCGTTCGAGTTTTCGCTGCTGGCCATCAACCGGGTTCGCATGGACAGCGATGTGGAGGCCAACCGGCGCGGGGCGCGCGCGACCTCCGAGGCCGTGGCCTCGATGTCGTTTCATCTCTCCGGTGCCCAACTCGGCATCACCGTCACCTCGCTCATGGTGGGCTTCCTGGCGAAGTCAACGGTGGCGGGGGCTATCGAGCCCTTGGTGGCGGCGGTGGTGGGCGAAGGAGCAGCCCCGGGGATCGCCACCGGTATTGCCCTGGTGGGTATCACGGTCACATCGATGGTGATCGGTGAACTCGCCCCCAAGTCGTTGGCGATCGCCAAGCCACAGGCCGTGGCCTATGCCCTCGCCCCGCTGATGGTCGCCGTCGTGGGAGTGGCCAGGCCCATGATCCGGCTTCTCAACGGGGCCGCCAACGCCACGGTGCGCCGCTTGGGGATCGAACCTCAAGAAGAGCTCAACTCGGTTCGTTCGTTGCAGGAGTTGGAGTTGTTGATCCGGGCTTCGGATGGGACTGGCGGCCTCGAAGCCAGCCTCATCATGCTGCTCACCCGGTCGATCCGTTTCGGAGGAACATCGGTGGCATCGGCGTTGGTGCCCCGCCACGCCGTGCGGTCGTTGTCGAGCGAGGACAGCATCGCCGATCTGGTGGCGCTGGCGCAGGCCACCAACTATTCACGATTCCCGGTGGTGGGCACTGATCTCGATGACGTACTCGGGGTGGTGCAGGTGAAACAGGTGTACACCGTGCCCTACGACCAGCGCCGGGTGACCACGATGGCAGAGATCATGGAGCCCGCCTTTGTGGTGATCGAAACCCGCGGCCTCACGGACTTGCTGTCGGACCTGCGGGGGAGCGAAAACCACTTGGCCATCGTGGTGGACGAGCACGGTGGTACCGCGGGCATCATCACCCTCGAGGATGTGCTGGAGGAGATCGTGGGTGAGATTCGCGACGAGCATGATGCTGCCGACCCGGCGGCGGTGCCTTTCGCCAAGCCGAGCGAGACCGCCACCGCCGACGCCGGGGCTGAGGCGACTACCGAATGGATGCTGGCGGGTTCGCTGGACGTGGATGCGGTCTTCGAGGCCTCCGGGTTTCCGGTACCCCCCGGCGACTACCAGACGCTGGCGGGATTTGTCCTGCAGCGCCTGGGGAGGATTCCGACGGTGGGCGAGGCGTTCGATGTGGCCGGCTGGCGTTTCGAGGTGGCGGAGGTGGATCGGCAGCGGGTGGTGGGGGTGGCCTTGCGGCGCGACACCGCCGGGGGGGAGGGATTGCCGTGAGTGCGTGGAACCTCCCCGTCATCTTTTTGTTGCTCGTCCTGAACGGATTCTTCGTGGCCGTCGAATTTGCCGTGATCGCCAGCCGCCGGACGAAGCTCGAGGCGCACGGCGGTGCCTTGGCGCAGGTGGCGCTAGAGGCCATGAAGAAACTCAACCTGCACCTTGCCGGAGCGCAACTCGGGATCACGATGGCGTCTCTCGCGCTGGGTTACGTGGCCGAGCCCACCGTGGCGACGCTGTTGGAGCGCTCCCTCGGCAGCCTGGTGGATCTCCCCGAAGGGGTCATGGAGACCTTGGGATTCGCGTTGGCCATCGGGGTAGTGGCCTTTCTTCACATGGTGGTGGGGGAGATGGTGCCCAAGAACATCGCCATCGCCGCGCCGGAGCGCACATTGATGGCGGTGGCGGTTCCCTACCGGGTGTACGTCACACTGTTTGAGCCGGTCCTTCGTCTGCTCAATGCGATGGGCAACGCGCTGGTGCGCCGATGTGGGGTGGAACCACGTGACGAACTCGCGACGGCGGCCTCGGCGGTGGAACTGGTGTCCATGCTCGGCAGCGCCCGCGGTGAGGACGGCATCGAGGAAGTGGCCCGCCGGCTACTCACCGGGGCGGCCACCCTTACCAGCGTGTACATCTCCGAGGTGATGGTGCCCCGGGAAAAGATCGTGTGGCTCCCCCGCACCGCCACGCCCGCCGAGGCTGAGGCCCTCGTGGTGGCGTCGGGCCGAACTCGCTTGGTGCTCGCCGGTGACGGTCTGGATGATGTGCGGGGGCTCGTGCACGCCAAGGACCTCTTGTTGGTTCCCGAGGATGCCCGGGATGAACCACTCCCGCCGGGGTCGGAACGCGAGATCGAGATGATGGGGCCGGGAACGTCCCTCGACGTGGCCCTGCTGACCATGCAGAAGACGCAACGACACCTCGCGGTGGTGTGCGACGCCGCTGGTCGCACGCTGGGCATTGCCACCCTGGAAGATGTGATTGAACGACTCCTCGGAGGGGCCGGGGGCGACCCTGCGGTGGTCAGGGGGGGCGGTGTTGGCTAGCGTCTCCCCCCACTATGTATCGCCGGTGTCTTCCTGTCCTTCTTGGCATGACCTTGCTCCTCGGGAGTGTGGTGATGCCCCGCGCCGGTGCCGATGCCGGCGATTTGGCCACTGCTCGGGCTCGGGCAAATCAGGCGGCCGCCGACCTGGGCAAGGCTGAGACGAAGCTGGGGAAGCTCGACGGCGAAATCAACAGCCTGCAGGCGCGCTCCGATGGGGCCCAGCAGACGCTCGACGGCCTGCGGGCCACGGTTCGCGAGGTGGCGATCCGCCAGTTCATCAACGCCGATGCCAACCGCATCACCACCTTTGATCCTGATATCAACGTGCAAGCCCGCTCGGCGGCGCTGGCCCGCTTCACTACCCAGGGAAACCAAGACGCGGTGGATCAGTACACGGCGGCCTCGGAAGATCTCGCCGTGGCCCAGGACGCGCTGAAGGAAAAACGGCGAGATCAGAAAGACGCCGTGGCCGTCCTCGCGAAGCGGCGGGAGGCACTGAACCGGGAGTTCAAACGGCTCGAGACACTCGAGAAGGAACGACAAGCGGCCGAGCGCCAACGCCGGGCTGAGCTCGAACGGGCCGCCGCTCGGCGGGCCACGACGGCGTCGCGTGCCTCGGCCTCGCGTCAGGTGATCGCGTCGGCTCCGGTAGGGGGCATCGTGTGCCCGGTACAGGGTCCGGTGGCCTTCAGCGATACCTGGGGCGCGCCGCGCTCGGGCGGTCGCGCCCATCAGGGTGTGGACATGCTCTCGCCTCGCGGTACGCCCACCGTGGCTCCGGTGAGCGGTCGGGTGGAACACCGGGGCAACAGCACTGGAGGTCTGTCGTGGCATGTCTACGGCGACGACGGCAACTATTACTACGGCACCCACCTTGACTCCTACGCCAATCAGGGGGCGGGCCAGGTGGCCGCCGGCACGGTGATCGGCTACGTCGGGGACAGCGGAAATGCCCGGGGTACCACCCATCTGCATTTCGAGATACATCCCGGCGGCGGCGCCGCGGTGAACCCCACCCGGTACGTCGCGGCCGCCTGCTGAGCGCCGATGCCCCACGATCTCGCCGAGGCGCTGCAGCAACTGCTCGGCCCTGACGGAGCGGGCATCACGTCCCTGCAACGACTGTCCGGTGGTGCGTCCCGGGAAACCTGGTCGTTCGATCTGGTGGCGCAGGAAGGGGTGCGTCCTTTGATCCTTCAGCGTCTCCGAGGGGTTGGGGGGGCGGGGTCCACCGGGGTGCCGATGGGGGTCGAGGCCGAACTGCTTCGGGTGGCGAGTCGCCACGGTGTGCCGGTGGCCGAGGTGGTGGCGAGCGACGATGGTTCGGTGCTGGGTCGCGCCGGGATGGTGGTCACGCGCCTTGAGGGGGAGACGATCCCCCGGAAACTTCTGCGGGACGACGAGTGGGCGGTGGCGCGCCGTCGCCTGGGGGGCCAGGTGGGCGCGGCGCTGGCGGCGGTCCATGCCATTCCCACCGCGGAGATATCGGGGCTGGGGACCACCGATCAACTCGCACAGTTCCGGGGCATCCTCGATGGCCTCGGTGAGCCCCATCCGGCGTTCGAACTCGGGTTCCGCTGGCTGGAGGCCCATCGCCCAGCCCCCACCACGCCCACGGTGGTCCACGGTGATTTCCGCCTGGGCAACCTGTTGGTGGATCACGACGGCCTCCGGGCGGTGCTGGACTGGGAGTTAGCGCACCTCGGAGACCCTCTGGAGGACCTCGGATGGTTCTGTGTGCGGGCCTGGCGCTTCGGCTCGCCCCTTCCCGCCGGTGGGGTGGCGAGCCGAGAGCGGCTGGTGTCGGCCTATGAAGCGGCGAGCGGACGAACCGTTGAGGTGGAGGCGCTGCGGTGGTGGGAGTTGCTGGGCACCCTCAAGTGGGGAGTGATCTGCATCATGCAGGCATGGGGACACCTCAGCGGGGGCTCCCGGTCGGTGGAACTCGCCACCATCGGCCGACGAGTGTGTGAGAACGAGTGGGATGTGCTCGGGCTCCTGCCGGGGCCTGTGCTGGTGGTGGATTCGCCGGTGGCCGCAGTTGCGGTCCCTGCGCTCCACGACCGCCCGCATCTCGCGGAGTTGGTGGAAGCGGTGCGGGAGTGGGTAGACGGCGATGTGCGCGAGGGCACCGAGGGCCAGCTGGCTTTTCACGCCCGGGTGGCGGCCAATGCGTTGCGCATGGTGGAGCGCGAACTGGCCCAGGGCCCGGGTCCGGCGGTGGCTCATCGGGCCGCGCTGGTCGCCCTCGGCTGCCAGGACGACGCCGACCTCGCCGCCCAGATTCGCGGTGGGGGGTTCGACGACCGGCTTGAGGAGGTACGCACGGCGGTGGCGGCCAGCGTGGTCGACAAACTTCGCGTCGCCAATCCGGCCTGGCTCTCCGGGGAGTCCTAGCGACTAGGTGGCCACCGCGTGGAAGCCTCCGTCCACGTGGATGATCTCTCCGGTGGTCTTCGGAAACCAGTCGGACAACAGGGCGACGCAGGACCGGGCCACCGAGTCGGCGTCGGCTTTCACGTCCCACCCGAGGGGGCTGCGTTCGTCCCACACGTCCTCGAACCGGGAGAAGCCGGGGATTGATTTGGCGGCGAGGGTCTTGATGGGGCCGGCGGCTACGAGGTTCACGCGAATCCCCTTCGGGCCGAGATCGCGAGCCAGGTAACGGCTGGTGGATTCCAGGGCGGCTTTCGCTACTCCCATCCAGTCGTAGGCCGGCCAGGCCTGGCGACTGTTGTCGAAGTCGAGGCCGAGGATCGATCCGCCGGGGGGCATGTGGGGGACCACCACATCAGCGAGGGTCTTGAGGGAGTAGGCCGAGATCTGCAGCGCCACCGCGACGTCCTCCCAGGGGGCTTCCGTGAAGCCACCCCCAAGGCAGGAGGGGGGAGCAAACCCAATCGCATGCAGAGCCCCATCCACGCGGCCCCCGCGCTCCCCCAGGGCGTCTCGTACGGCCTCCACCTGGGCGGGATCGGTCACGTCGAGTTCGAGCACCTCGGCGGGGTGGGGCAGTTTTCGGGCGGTTCGTCGGGTGAGCGACAGCCCGCGCCCGGCGCCCGTGAGGATGACTTCGGCTCCCTGTTCCTGGGCGTGGCGGGCCACCCCGAAGGCGAGGGACGCATCCGTGAGGACGCCGGTGACCAGGATTCGTTTACCGTCGAGAAGAGACATGGCTGTGAGACTGCCATGAGAGCGGTCCCGTTACCGGCCCCGCCGCCTCCGGGCCAGAATGCCGATCGGCGCTGGGGCGCCGCTACGGTGTGGCGGATGCGCATAGGAATCCTTGGTGGTACCGGTCCGGCGGGCAGTGCGTTAGCAGCACGATTGGCCTCGGTTGGTTTCGAAACGGTGGTGGGCTCACGGTCGAGGTACCGCGCCCTGGAGGTGGTGGATGGCCTCAAGGAGCGGTGGGAAGGTCGCGAGCTGACCATCGAAGCGGCCGACAACGAAGGGGCGGCCGATGCCGACCTCATCGTGATCGCCACCCCCTGGGACGGCGCTACCCAGACCGCCCAAATGGTGGAAGGCCACCTGCGCGGCAAGGTGGTGATTTCGATGGCGAACGCCCTCACCAAGATCGGTAAGGAGTTCCAACCCCTCGTTCCGCCGCGCGGCTCGGTGGCGGCGAGTGTGCAAGCAGTGTTGCCGAGGAGCTTCGTAGCGGCGGGATTTCATCACGTTCCCGCCAAAGAACTCGGCGACCTCGACAATCCCATTGAGAGTGATGTGTTGATCTGCTCGGACCACCCCGAGGCCACGAAGATGACAGCCGAGTTGGTGGCGAAGATTCCCCACATGCGCCCGCTCGATTGCGGCGAGTTGTCCCTCGCCACGCCCATCGAGTCCTTCACGGCGGTGTTGCTGCAGTTGAACGTGCGGTACAAGACCCGTGTTGCGGTGAAGTTCACGAGCATCCCGGAGTGACCCGAGGGTGACCACTGGTAACGAAGCGCCTTTGATGCTGTGGTGCACGGCCCGCCGCGAGGTGGTGCCGTTCACGCCCGGAAAGTTGGTCACGCTCTACACGTGCGGCATTACGCCTTACGACGCCACCCATCTGGGCCACGCGGCGGTGTACGTGGGGTACGACGTGTTGCAGCGGCGGCTCCGTGATCGAGGGCACGACACCCGTTGCGTGCGCAACATCACCGACGTCGACGACTCGATTCTGACCAAGGCCCGTGAGTTGGGGGTGCACTACCTCGATCTGGCGGCCGCCGAGACGGCCCGTTTCGACGACGACATGCGGGCCCTGGGTCTGATCCCATCGTGGAGCGAGCCTCGGGCCACCTCGGCCATCGCCGACATCCGCGGCTTCATTGGCATGGTCCTTGATCGGGGGCACGCCTATCAGGCGGGTGGGGCGGTGTACTTCGACATTTCCACCGTGGCCGACTTCGGCTCGGTTTCGGGGTACAGCCGAGAGCAGATGCTCGAACTGGCGGCCGAGCGGGGCGGGAAGGTGGACGACCCGCACAAGCGTGATCCACTGGACTTCGTTCTGTGGCAGCCGTCCTTGCCCGACGAACCATCGTGGGAAACCCTCTGGGGCCCCGGGCGCCCGGGCTGGCACATCGAGTGCTCGGCCCTGGCCCTGCGCGAACTCGGGACCACCATCGATCTGCACGGCGGCGGGGCCGATCTGATCTTCCCGCACCACGAGTGTGAGCGAGCCCAGAGCGAGGCGGCCACCGGCGAGCCGTTTGTGCGCCACTGGATGCACCAGGCCATGGTGCGCATGGATGGCGAAAAGATGTCGAAGAGCTTGGGCAATCTCGTCTTCGTGTCGGAACTTCGCCGGCAGTGGGACCCCATGGCGATTCGTCTGATGATCATGGAGAATCACTACCGAACGGCTTGGGAATGGGACGACACCCGGATGCCGCGGGCGGCGGCTCGGCTCGAGGCGTGGCGTCTAGCCGGGCGAGGCGACGGCGCTCTCGAAGCGACGCGGGTGGCACTAGATGACGACCTCGACGTTCCCGCCGCGATAGCGGCTATCGATGAGGCGGCGGCCGTCATGGGCGTGAGCGAGGCCGCCTCGCTCCTCGGTATCAGCCTGTAAGCCCCTGCCCCTTTCTCAATGCCCGTGCCATAATCCGAGCCGTGGGGGACGAACCGTCGAACGAGCGTGAGTTTGGAAAGTTCTATCCGGTCGCCAAAGCGGTGCTTTCGCCAATCTTTCGGGCTCTCTGGCGGGTAGAGGTCACCGGGCGTGAACGGCTGCCGGTGAGGGGTGGGGCCATCTTCTGTCCCAACCACACATCGGTGATCGACTCGTTCATGTTGCCGTTGGTGTTGCCCCGCCGTATCACCTTCGTGGGGAAGGCTGAGTACATGGACTCGTGGAAGACGAAGCACATCTTCCCAGCCATCGGAATGATCCCGATCGACCGCAGCGGCGGCAATGCATCGGAACGGGCGCTCAACACGGCGGCGCGGGTGATTGCCAGCGGCGAGTTCTTCGGCATTTATCCCGAGGGCACGCGGGCGCGTGACGGCCGCCTGCATCGCGGTCACACCGGCCCGGCCCGGCTGGCCCTGCGCACCGGTGCGCCCATCGTGCCGGTTGGTATTGTGGGCACTCGGGAGATCCAGCCCCCCGATGCCCGATTCCCCACTCCCTTCAAGCGGGCCGAGGTTCGTTTTGGTCGGCCGATTGACGTTCGTCGCTATGCCGATCGACTTGATGATCGTCTCGTGCTCCGCCAGATCATCGACGAGGTGATGTACGAGATTCGGGAACTCTCCGGGCAGGAATACGTTGACGAGTACGCCACCAAGCGGGCGGAGTCGTTCCCGGTGCAGGCCGAAGCCCACCTGGGGGAGACGCCGCTGGCGGCGACCAACGGTGCCGCCCCGAGGCGTTCGAGTGCCGAGGTATTGGGCCAGCCATCGGGCTGATCCCGGGAGTGGTTCTGCCGGGGGCCAGGGGTCCGGTACCCTGCGCATCCATGTCTGATGAGATCACGATCCGGTTACCGGACGGCTCCACCCGCGTCCTGGGGGCTGGATCCACGGCGCTGGGCTTGGCCCAAGACATCGGCTCACGGTTGGCCAAGGCGGCGGTAATCGCGGTGGTCAACGGCGAGGCCAGCGACTTGGGTAGAGCGCTGGCCGATGGTGACGAGGTGGCCATCGTCACCGGCGAGTCGCCCGATGGGCTCTTCACCATTCGTCACTCCACCACCCATGTGATGGCCCAGGCGGTGCTCGATCTGTTCCCGGGGGCCACCTTTGGGATCGGCCCACCGGTGGAGGACGGCTTCTATTACGACTTCGAACTCCCCCACCGGGGCACCTTCGTGGAGGAGGACTTGGCGCGCATCGAGGCGCGCATGCGAGAGATCATGGCGGAGGAACAACCCTTCCTGCGGGCAGAGATGGGAGCCGAGGAGGCCCGCGGGGTGTTCGCGGCGCACCGTTTCAAACTCGAGATCATCGATGACGCCAGCACGGATCCCATGTCGGCGACGGCCGTATCGGAAGCGGTGCGCACCTACGAGAATCCCCCCGCCGTGGCCAAAGACCCGGCGCCGTTTCATGGCTATCGGGGTTTCATCGACCTGTGTCGGGGCCCCCACGTGCCCCACACCGGTGCCCACCTCGGCCACTTCAAGCTCATGCGGGTGGCGGGGGCCTACTGGCGGGGGCAAGAGGGCAATCCGCAGCTGCAGCGCATTTACGGCACGGCCTGGGATTCGAAGAAGGCGCTGGCGGAGCATTTACACCGGCTCGAGGAGGCGGCCAAGCGCGACCATCGCAAGTTGGGTGTCGAACTCGACCTGTTCAGCTTCCCCGAGGAGATCGGTTCAGGGCTGGCGGTGTTCCATCCCAAAGGGGGACTGGTGCGGCGACTGATGGAGGATTACTCCCGTCAGCGGCACGAGGAAGCGGGCTATGAGTTCGTGAACTCGCCCCACATCACCAAGGCCAGCCTCTTCGAGACTTCCGGTCATCTCGAGTTCTTTGCCGATGGCATGTTTCCGCCGATGCACTTTGACGACGAAGGGGGAGAGGGCGGTCAGGATTACTACCTGAAGCCCATGAACTGCCCGTTTCATGTGCTGATTTACCGGTCCCGCCTGCGCAGTTATCGGGAATTGCCTCTGCGATTGTTCGAGTTCGGGACCGTGTATCGCTACGAGAAGAGCGGTGTGCTCCACGGCCTCACCCGGGTGCGCGGGCTCACGATGGACGATTCGCACATCTTCACTACGAAGGAACAGATGGGCGAGGAGTTGGCATCCTTGCTGGACTTCGTCCTTGGTCTCTTGGCGGATTATGGCCTCACCGACTTTTTTGTGGAACTGTCCACGAAGCCGTCGGGTAAGGCCGTGGGAAGCGACGCCGACTGGGAAGAAGCCACCGAGGCGCTGCGGGCGGCGGCGGCCACCAAGGATCTTGATCTGGTGCTCGATGAGGGCGGCGGAGCGTTCTACGGTCCGAAGATTTCGGTGCAGGTACGCGATGCCATCGGGCGAACCTGGCAGATGTCCACGATCCAATTGGATTTCCAGTTACCGCAGCGCTTTGAGATCGATTACGTGGGCCCCGACAACGAGCGCCACCGTCCGGTGATGATTCACCGGGCCCTCTTCGGGTCGATCGAGCGTTTCTTCGGGGTGTTGGTGGAGCACTACGCCGGCGCCTTCCCCGTATGGCTGGCGCCGGTGCAGGTGCGGGTGTTGCCGGTGCGCAGCGACCACCACGCCTACGCCACGTCGGTGGTGGAGGGTCTCCAGGCGGGCGGCTTCCGCACCGATGGGGTGGAAGCGGACGAACCATTGGGCGCCCGGATTCGTCGGGCGAAACTGGAGAAGGTGCCGTACATACTCGTGGTGGGGGACAGCGATGTGGCGGCCGGGACGGTGGGGGTGAACGCACGCGGATCCGACCAGCCCGACCGCGATGTGCCGCTCACCACCTTTACGCAGAGGCTGTCCGACGAAGTGACCGCCAAAGCATGACCCTGGCGAGGGTGTTTCGTGCCGCTTGACCATTTGTGGGCGACGTGGCGTTCGGCGTACGTGGGCAAGGTGGCCGATAGCCGCACCCTCCCCAGCGTGGAGGCGGCCGCTGGTCGCTCGTTGTTTGAGCGGATTTTGGCGGCGGCCCAGGAGGAGGGGGGCGACGCCGCCGGGGTGGTTGCCCAGGGCCCCACCTGCTTTGTGCTCCTGAATCTCTATCCGTACACGGTGGGTCACCTCATGGTGCTCCCGCAGCGGGCGGTGGCCGACCTCGGGGGGCTGACCACCGAGGAGCATCGCGAACTGTGGGACACCGTGCGAGTGGCCGTGCAGGCCTTGCGGCTGGCCTTCCGGTGCGACGGGGTGAATGTGGGGCTGAATCTCGGAGAGGCGGCCGGCGGGTCCCAGTCGGACCATCTCCATGTGCATTGCGTGCCCCGCTGGGGCGGTGATGCCAACTTCCTTGCGGTGACCGCCGAGACTCGCGTGCTGCCGGTGAGCCTGGTGGAGGCAGCGGAGCGACTGCGGGCAGTCTGGCCCGGTTGATCCCGGGCCGGTACGGTCCTGAATGCCATGGACGAGGATGCGCCCACCGACGCTGACGTAACCGATGCGCTGCCGGATGATCTCAACGCGGCCGGGTACGTCGGGCCGTACGTGTTCCCCAACAACAACCGCCGGCGGGTGCCGGGATACCTCTACCTGATGATGGGCGTGGCGTGCATCGTGGCGGGGGTGTGGGCCGGACCGGACGCCGTGTTGGTGAATGGCGGATTTATCGGTGCCGGGGTTCTCTTGGTGGTCTTTGGTGGCTATCACCTGCTGGCGGGCTGGAATCTCGACGTGGATGAGCGCGACGCCCTCGTGGCGGCCACGCGGCAGGTGGGGTTTGCGGTGGGGCACGCATCGGCTCAACTCGGCTGGCGAGGGTTGCGAAGCCGTCCGACGTGGCGCATCCTTCTTTATTCGGCCGAGGACCCCCCGCTCCAGCGAGGATTGGTGCTGGTCGACGGCGTTGACGGTGAGATCGTGGCGCACTTCGTGGAGGACAACCCCGAGGATTGGTCGGTGCTCGAACCGCGGGAACTGCGCCGGTAGGAGCGTCCCTACCGGGGGGGGTAGCGCCCCGGCCGGGCCGCGTTCGGCGGCACGGAGGTGATCGACCCCAGCGCCGATATTGGGCCTTCAATGCGGCGCGTAATTCGCTGAACACACCGCCGGTACGCCCGGTGTGAGTGCTGTACGGGGTAGTTATCTGCTGTCACCAACAGCACACCCTCGACGGACGGCAGCCCATGTCGGGTTAGGGTTCGGTCGACAGTTTTTCGTGGTCGACTCGGGGGAGTTCGAATGAAGCGTTTTTGTGCGGTAGTGGTTGTTGCTGGGTTGGCGTTGTTGAGCGGTGTCGTTGCATTGTCGGGTTCAAACCCGGCTGGTGCCGGTCAGTTCCCCGGTACCAACGGCAAAATCGCCTACGAAAAATATTTGATCT
>VFJN01000034.1 GCA_009886035.1 Actinomycetota bacterium | reverse complement strand
CCGGACTTTGACAGCGTGATCCTCACCGGGAGGAGCCAACTCTTTCAGGTCGCTGGGAGTCACAGCAAATTGTTCCCGCTTGGAATCCGCGACTTTCTTGCCATCCGAACCTTTGCGCTCGGTTGCCGCGCGAGCATCCCAATGGGGGACCACGACAATGCTTTGCGGTTTGTCGAGCTTGGCGACGACAAAATAGCCGACTTCTTTGGTCTGCTTATGTTTCATCTTGAGCATTTCACCCTCGCACAGGCTCAGCACAAATTTGCCCCCCTTGTCCACGTTTTCGGAACGGTCAACGACGGGGTGAGCTGTCTCGATGCGGCGCAACTCAGCATGAAACTTCGCTCGTTCGGCTTGCGAGAGCTTGCGGAGCACCTTGAGCTTCGGGATTCCCGCGTCACGGAAGGCGCGAAGCTTTGCCAGCTTCCGTTGCGCGGCTTCAAACGCGGTCACGATCTGTCCCGACCAGACCTCATCACCTTTCTTGTTCTTGGCAACTCGGATTTCAATGTGGTGATTGTTCCCGCCCAGATAGGCGCGTTTTGAAGCTGGGTCGTCATCACGAACCATCTTTCCTGTTGCATAATCCGGTCGTTTGCGGTCGATGACCACCGGGCCGCTCATGGTTCGCAGAAGGACGACAGAGTTGATGGGCACACCAGATGCCTGACAGATGGCTCCCGCTTCGAACGCTTGCTTGATTTCGTAGTCCGTGAAGTCATCCGGGTTGATCGACCGCGCTTCGCCGGCCTGTTCTCCGTTCTTATTCCGCTTGGCGTATTGAAAACCGCTCAAGCAATCGCGAATGCGCAGGCGAAGTGCGATATCTCGGACAATCCCGCTTTTCCCAGGCGGTGGATCGACGATCGCGGGTTGGTACCCCAACGATGACACGACTGACCGCGCCCATTTACGAGCCGTTTTCTCGTCAACCGATTTCGCCTTCAATCGCAGCAGGGCCAGTCGCTCAATCGCCTCTTTTTCGGTCTCACGGCGTGGTCTCCGCAGGTGGTTCGGATCAAGTTGGAGCACGCTTTTCTTCGCCGAGTAGTTGTCTGTCAGACTCCCGGCCCGATCGACGACGGGACCAAACAATGTCTCCTCGTGCAGTGCGCCGATGAGCTTGCGTTTCACCGGCCGGTGCGCGACGGGGCGTTCGAGCGGTCCCTCGCCGAAGACGGCGAGTTGCACGGCAGCACGGAGTTCGTCGCGAGTCTTGTACGCCATCGGCAGCGGGAGCGGATGTTGGCGACGGTAATTGTCCATCGCCTCTTCATTGGCCGTGTTGATGTCCGCTTGGTCCGCCGCCAGCTCGCGAGCTTCCCAGGCTTTACGCACTTGCTCCGTGCAAAGCGCAATCACAATCGCGTCGATGGCGTGATGGCGATGATCGCCCCGGTTTTTCTCTTTGAGTTCGTGCTCTTGTTCATTGGTCAGCCCGTGGGCTTTGGCACCATGACGGTCAAAGAACAGTCCCCATTCGCGGCGCAGTCGGCTGGTCCACAGTCCATCGTTGGCGAAGATGCGCCGTGTCTCCGGATTCTGTTCGGTGCCAGTGCTGCGTTCCGGCAATCCCTTGCCGTCATAAAGTGCATCGGCGAGGTACGTCATCACCTGCCGCGCGGCATATTTGGTCGCGGCACCCTGCCGCTCGGTCATCTCCTGAATGTCTTTGATGTCCTTCTTGAATTGTCCGATTTTCAAGCCGTCATACGTTGGACCCCAGCGGCTTGGTCCGCCGGCGAAATAACACAACCACAGAGCATCACCGGACACCTCATTGACGGTCCACGGACTCGGCCGT
>VFJN01000023.1 GCA_009886035.1 Actinomycetota bacterium | reverse complement strand
TGCGTTACGTGATGAGTGACGAAGCCCGCCACGTGGCCTTCGGGGTGTTGTCGTTGAAGGAGTACTACGGCGAACTCACCGATGCGGAGATGTTGGAGCGTCAGGAGTTCACCTTCGAGGCGGCGGTGCGCATGCGCGACCGTTTCCTCCAGCAAGAGGTGTGGGAGCGCATGGGGGTAGATGTCCGCACGATGATCAAGATCCAACTCGAGCACGGAGGCGACAAGAACGAGGATCCGTTCCAGCAGCTCCTCTTCAGCAAGATCGTGCCCAACTGCAAAAAACTGGGGCTGCTCGATCGCAACAACGGGTGGTTGCGCACCAAGTTTGGCGAAATGGGCGTGATCCAGTTCGAGGACTGGGTTGATACCGGATCTGATTACGAAAGCATGAGTCTTGAGGCCTTGGCCAACGAGCAAGCAGACGAGGTTGAGGTCGCCTAGTCTTCCGTCGCCGACCCCCGGGCATCGATGATCGGGGGGCACAGGGCCCGATGCTTCGGGGGGAGCACCGGGCCCTCGCGCGTCAAGCGGGCTGCCCGTGGCTATCGTTGGCCACCGTGCTCCCCATTCGATACCGCTGCATCTCCTGCGGAAACCTCACCCGGTTCGACGTCACCACCACCTCCACGAGGCGCGCCTTCCACCACTACTCGGTGGGCGGGGAGTTGGTGGTGGAGGAAGACCACGTGATCGCCGAGACCGTGGACGAGGTGCTGTGTCGCTGGTGTGCGGCGGGCGGAACAGTGGAGGAAGTTGAGCACCAAACCTCCTGAAACGGGGGGCCAACGTCACTGTCATACCCCCGGCGTAGGTTTTGCGGCATGGCCGAGACGATTCAGATCAGTTGTGGCGATTGCGTGATGGAGGGCACCGATGTGTGCGCCGATTGCGTGGTCACCTTCCTGTGCGGCCGGGAGGCGGGCGATGCCGTCGTCATCGACGTTGCCGAGGCCCGGGCGCTCCGCCTGATGGAACAGGGTGGCTTGGTGCCCGCCTTGCGTCACCGCCGACGAACGGGCTGAGGCCGGGCCGCTAGCGTCTGGGTTGGTGTTAGTCGTCCCCACGATGGAGGAGCTCCGGGAGGTGGGCCAGGCAGCGGGCCTCGATGCCGTCGCCGCCACCACCGCCGAGCCGTTCGTGGAGGTACGGACCACCCTCGAGCACCGCAAGGCCGAGGGCCTCCACGGTGGCATGGCCTTCACCTATCGTCGCCCCGAACGGTCCACCACCCCCGCCCTGGCTCTCCCCGAGGCCCGGTCGCTCGTCGTGGGAGCCCGCAGTTACCTCGTGGAGGATGGTCCGGTGGCAGTTCCCGCCGGCCCGCAGGGTCGGATTGCCCGTTATGCCTGGGACGACCACTACGCCGCTCTCACCCACGGCCTGAATGCCGTCGCCGCGGCCTTACGCGCCTGCGGATGGCGCACCCGGGTGCTGGTGGACGATAACGCTCTTGTGGATCGCGCCGCCGCTCACCGAGCGGGCATCGGCTGGTGGGGGAAGAACGCCAACCTCCTGCTCCCGGGCCTCGGGAGTTGGTACGTGCTCGGCAGTGTGGTCACCAACGCGGTGGTGGCGGTCAGCAACGAGATCGTGGCCGACCGCTGCGGTTCGTGCACTCGCTGCAGCGATGGGTGTCCGACCGGCGCCATCACCGCTCCCGGAGTGATCGATGCTCGCCGGTGTTTGTCCTGGCTCCTCCAGGCCGAGGGCGTCTTCCCCTTCGAGTACCGCGTTGCCTTGGGTGATCGCATCTATGGCTGCGACGAGTGCCAGGAGGTGTGCCCCCCCAACCGTCGAGCTCCCATCCGGGCCCCCGGCGGCCAGGAGATGCCCTGGGCCCCCCTGCTGAGCCTGCTCGACGCCGATGACGCGGTGGTCCTGGCGTATGCGCATCGCTGGTACATCTGGCGCCGGGAGGTGCGCTACGTGCGCCGCAATGCCCTGGTGGTACTCGGCAATGTGGGGATGGGCGACGACCCCGAGGTGGAGGCGGTGCTCGCTCGGTACCTCGCTCATCCCGATGGCTTGCTGCGCGCCCACGCCGTCTGGGCCGCCGGGCGGTTGGGACGCGAGGATCTACTCATGGGACTCGACCAGGACCCCGACCCCCTCGTACAGGCCGAGCGAGGCCGGCTTCCCTGATGACTCATCTCTTCGTCACCAACGATTTTCCGCCCAAAATCGGCGGGATCCAGAGCATGCTCTGGGAGTTGTGGCGGCGCTTGGATCCTTCGTCGTTCGTGGTGTTGACCACCCCCTCGTCGGGTGCGGCGGCCTGGGATGCCACGCAGGGGTTTCGAGTGGTGCGCAGCCGCCAGCGGGTGCTCCTGCCCACCCCCGCCCTCGTGCGCCGAATCGATGCTCTCGCCGATGAGGTGGGGGCGTCGGTGGTCATACTCGACCCTGCGTTACCGGTGGGGCTGGTGGGCCCGCGTCTATCCCGGCCCTACGGGGTAGTGCTCCACGGTGCTGAAATCACGGTGCCCGGTCGTCTGCCCGGCTCCCGTTCCCTCCTGCGCGGCGTACTGCAGGGTGCCTCGTTGGTGATCGCCGCTGGCGGGTACCCCCTCGCGGAGGCGGAGCGCGCCGCCGGTCGCACGCTGCCCAGCGTGGTAGTGCCGCCGGGGGTGGATACCGAGCGTTTCGTGGCTTTGAGTCACGATGATCGGTGCGCCGCCCGGGTCCGTCTGGGCCTGCCGGTGGAAGGTCGGGTGGTGGTGAGCCTGAGTCGGCTGGTGCCACGCAAGGGAATGGATGTGCTCATCCGGGCGGCGGCCCTGCTGGCCCCGAGCCGGCCCGATCTCGTTGTAGCCATCGGCGGAGACGGGCGTGATCGGCGCCGACTGGCTCGGCTCATCGCCACGACCGCCGCCCCCGTGCGGTTGCTGGGCCGCGTGCCGCAGGAGGATCTGCCGGGCTTGTACGGCTGTGCTGATGTGTACGCCATGGTCTGTCGGAACCGATGGGCGGGGTTGGAACAGGAGGGCTTCGGGATTGTGTTCTTGGAAGCCGCCGCCACGGGAGTGGCTCAGGTGGCTGGTGACAGCGGGGGAGCGGCCGAGGCCGTGGTCCACGGCGAAACAGGTTTGGTGGTTACCCATCCGCACGACCCCCGTGCCGTGGCCGATGCCCTGGCCCGGTTGCTGGATGACCCCGCCGAGCGGACGCGCTTCGGTTCCGCTGGTCGGCAGCGGGCAGTGGCCTCCTTCGCCTACGACGATCTGGCGGCGCGTCTCGGCGCCGCGATCACGTCATGGGAGGCCACCGCGCATGGCTGACTCGCTCGACGGGCCCGAGGGAGGAACTCTCTGGCGAGTGACCTATGCCGGCACTGGTGTCCTGGTGGTGAGCAGCAGCGCGGTAGCAGTGGATCCCGATCTATTTGGCCCTGTCTATGCCGCCCTCTCCTGTCTGTTCTTCCTCGTCGGTACCGTGGCGTTGCTGTGGGCCTTTGCCCTGGGGATCTCGCGCAGTCGCCTCGAGGAGGTGACCATCCCCGGTCTGTTCTTGCTGTCGGCGCCGGCGGCCCCGCCGGCGGTGCGACGACGGTTCCGGCGGGCAGTGGTCCTCGAGATGGCGGTGGTGGTGGCAGTGGCCGCTTTGCATCCATTTACCGAGGTGGCCTTCGGGGTGTTGGCGCCCCTGTTCGGCCTCGGATGCATGGCCGTGTGGGGTGGCCGGCACGCCCGCTTCGAGGATCGTCCCACCCCGACGGCGGCCTAACCCGCCCGGGGAATCGACCGCTCCGCGTCGGTCGGCCACACTGTAGAGATGTCCGAGCAGGCGACCGAGACCATGGGCATCGCCGCTTCGCCGGAGCGCATCATGGAGTGTCTCCTGGATTTCGAGCACTACCCCTCTTGGGCGTTGGATGTGAAAGGTGTCACCGTAGATTCCCGAGATGCCCACGGTCGCGGCCATGAAGTCAGTTATCGGGCCGCCGCCATGGGTCGAAGCACGAGTTACACCCTCCGGTACACCTACGAGGACGACCCGTGTCGGATCAGTTGGGAGTTGGTGAGCGGCGACATCATGCGCCGACTCGATGGTTCGTACCTGCTCGAGCCCGCTGTCGACCTCCCCGGCGGTACCCAGGTCACGTACCACGTGGCGGTGGACTTACTTATTCCAATCCCCGGCTTCGTGAAGCGGCGGGCGGAAACGAAGATCATCCACACGGCGCTCCGCGAGTTGCGGGCCCACATCGAGTCCTGAGGTGACAGCAGGTTTGATGGGTCATCGGTGACTCGCGTCCTGCTGTTCACCGGCAAAGGTGGTGTGGGTAAGACCACCACGGCGGCGGCCACCGCGCTGCGCTGTGCCGATGCCGGCCTGCGCACGATCGTGCTGTCCACCGATCCGGCTCATTCCCTGGCCGACGCCTTCGACCTGCCCCTGGGTCCTCTGCCGGTGGCGATCGGTGACTCGCTGTGGGGTCAGCAACTCGATGCCCAGGAGCGGATGGAACAGTCCTGGCACGAGATCCAGCAGTACCTGCGGGAAGTGTTTTCCTGGGCGGGCGTGGAGGGTCTGGAGGCCGAAGAACTATCGGTTGTTCCGGGTCTCGATGAGATCTTTGCGCTCTCCGACATCAAGGTGCATGCCGACAGCGGTGAGTGGGACGTCGTGGTGGTCGACTGTGCCCCCACCGCCGAGACGATTCGCTTCCTCTCGCTGCCCGACGTCCTCTCCCGCTACATGGAGCGCCTCTTTCCGGCCGGTCGACGGGTGAATCGGGTGGTGGCCCCGGTGCTGCAACGCCTCACCTCCCTGCCGGTGGCCGGCGACGGTGTGTTCGAAGCCACCGACGCCTTTTACAAACGACTGGAGGGGGTGAAGGAAATCCTCATGGACCCGGCCCGCTCCAGTGTGCGACTGGTCGTGAATCCGGAGCGCATGGTCATCGCAGAGGCCCGCCGCACCTACACCTATCTCTCGCTGTTCGGCTATCGGGTGGATGCCGTGGTGGTAAACCGTCTCCTGCCCGATGGTGTGTCGGACCCGTGGTTCGACCGCTGGAAGGAACTTCACCTCGAACACCTGCAGACCATCGAGGAGGGGTTCGCCCCTGTGCCGGTGCTGAAGGTGGAACTCGCCCCAGAGGAACTCATCGGCGTCGACGCGCTCCGGGGGTTTGCCCAGCGGCTCTATGGCGATCTCGATGCGGCGGCCATCTTGTTCCAGGGACAGCCCCTCAAGATCACCCGTCGCCATGGGCGGACCACCCTGGTACTCGAGTTGCCCTTTACCAGCCGCGACGACGTCGAGCTGGGTCGCAAAGGCGACGAGTTACTTATCAAGGTGGGGGCCTATCGGCGGGCGGTGACCCTGCCCGACTCTCTTCGGAAGCGGCCAGTCCTCGACGCTAAGATGTTGTCGGGTCGTTTGAGGGTGATCTTCGAAGAGGATGTTGGTGGACACTCCTAAGAATCAACACAACGCTGACCAGCGGGTTCTGGAGCATCTCCAGGCCGCTGCTCGTGAGGTTATTCACGCCACCCGCGCCTTTCTCGACGCGGCCGAGGACCTCGTGGATGATCCCAAGGTGGTTCAGGACATCATGGCCACGGTGGCCACCGTGGCGGCCGCGGCCGCTGACCGGCTTCGCTCGCCGGGTGCGGCCCCGAGCGCCGACGGTACCGACGACGGCGACGATGATGGCGTGCAACGGATCCGGGTGTCCTAGGCATGAAGTTGGTGAATCTGACCGTCGCCCCCGGCCTGGTGGTGACCTTCCACCCCCGCATCACGGTGGTGACGGGGATGGACCGACACCATCGCCTTCGCCTGGTGGCTGCGCTGATGGGCCTGGCCCAAGGGGCTGCTCCGGTGGGGCCGGGACTGCTCGAAGCCCACGGGGTGCTGTTCGACCTGTCCGAGGAGATGCTGGCGCTCATCGATCTGGGGGTGGGCGAGATCCGGCCGGTGGTGAGCGCCTCCGATGTGGCTTCTCGCGACCCCCGGCCGTCCCCGACGGCGGAAAAGGGTCATGAAGAGGCCACCGTGGCTGAGGAGATCGAGTGGCACCTGCTGCGACGCTTGGGTTCACAACGGGCCGCCTCGTCAGCTGGCTCGATGCCCCTCCTGCTCGACGACGTATTCCCCGACCTCGACGCGCCATCCCTGCATCATGTGCTCGATCGGGTGAAGACCATGGCGGAGGATGTTCAGGTCATCATCGTGACTGACAACCCCGATGTAGCGGAGTGGGTGTTGCTGGTGGGGGCCGAACAAGCCGCCATCGCACGAACCGTGGAGGGCTGAGCACCCTCAGCGCACGGGCTCGCTGGTCGGCCTACGATCAGGGCATCCTGTTTCGACACGGAGGTGTAGTGGCCATCATCACCGAAGCCGCCATCCGGGAACTAGCCGGGCTCAGGGGACGCACCGTTCCCATCACTTCTTGTTACCTCAACGTGGACGGGCGTCGCCTCTTGCGGCGCACCGATGTTGAACACGAGTTGGATGGGTTGCTCCGAGGGGCTCGAAAACGGGCCAACGGTTACCCGTCAGTGCACGATGACCTGAACCGGATCGAGGCGTTTGTCCGGGCCGGGATCGACCGACACCACGCTCGCGGCCTGGCCATATTCGCCGGCTCGGCTTGCGGTCTGTGGAAGGTCATCGAACTGTCAAAGCCGGTGCAATCCCAACTCGTGATCAACGATGCGCCGGCGGTAGGCCAACTCGAGTTGATGCTGCAGGAGCACGAACCCATCGGGGTGCTCCTAGCCGACAAGCAGCGCGTGCAGCTCTACGTCTTCGCCATGGGCCAGGTGATCGATCACTGCGAACTACTGGACGCGCGGCGGCGTGGTTTCGCTGTTCGGGGGGAGCGCGAGCGGGAGACTCCGGCATCGCATCGCAAGGAGTTGGTCCATCGCCATCTCCGCCACGCCGCCCAGGCTGCGTTCGACCTCTGGCAGGACCGGGGCTTCCAGCACCTGGCGATCGGTGGCCCCGATGTCATTGTGAGCGAGCTCGAACAGCATCTGCACCCGTATTTGCGCGAGCGTTACCGCGGTCGGGTCCCCTTGGGTGTGGGGGCGGCCTGTGCGGATGTCCAGCGCGCCGCCGAAGAGGTGGAACTCGCCATCGAGCGGGCACACGAGATGGCCTTGGTTGCCAGCCTGCGCCAGGCGGCCGCCGGTGGCGGCAAAGCGGTGGCTGGTCTTGGGCCCACCTTGCTGGCCCTCAACGACCATCGCGTCGAGCGGGTTCTCATCTCTCGTGGCTTCGCCCACGCGGGCTGGCGTTGTCCCGCCACCGATGCCCTCCGCTTGGTGGGGCCCATCAACCCCGCTAACGGAGTGGCGATGGTGCGGGTGGACGATGTGGTCGAAGCCTGCCTCGAGGAGGCCCTGACGCAGGGTGTTCCGGTGACTATTTGCGTGGGCAACGCTGATCTCGACGTGCTGGGTCGGATCGGCGCACTGCTGCGTTACTAGGGTCCGGCGGTGGGTGGCCTCGGTTCCGAGCCCCGGCGGGCATGCTGGTGGTCGTGGAGACAATCGGGATTGATGTGGGCGGCACCAAGGTGCTTGGGGTGGCTCTTGATCCGACCCGTCCCGATGTGGTCCGAGCCGAGCAGCGAGTGCCCACCCCCGATGGCGGGGATGGCCTGGTCGAGGCCCTCCTCGCGGTGGTGGCCGGGCTGTCGTCCTCCGCCGCCCGGGTGGGGGTGGGGGTGCCCGGTTTGGTCGATCGTCACGGCACCTTGCGGATGGGTCCTCACCTTCGGCGCCTCCACGATGTCCGCCTCGCCGAGGTTCTGACGCAGCGGTCGGGCCGCCCGACGGTGGTGGACAATGACGCCAACTGCCATGCGGTGGCGGAGCAGGTCGCCGGGGCCGCCCGCGGGTACGACGAGGCGCTCGTGGTGACGCTCGGCACTGGTATCGGGGCCGGAATCATCACGGGCGGACGGCTTCTGCGGGGGGCGAACGGGTTCGCCGGCGAGCCCGGACACATGGTGGTGGACCCCAACGGGCCGCCGTGTCCGTGTGGCAAACGCGGCTGCTGGGAGCGGTTCGCGTCGGGTACCGGCTTTGCCCGGCTCGGACGTGACGCCGCCTATGGAGGGCGCCTTGATGGAGCTGTCGAGCGAGCCGGTGGCGACCCCGAAGCCCTGCGGGGTGAACACGTGGCCGCGGCGGCCCGGGCCGGGGACGCGGAGGCGTTGACGGTAGTGGGGCAATTGGCTCACTGGATTGCGCTCGGCTTGGCCAACCTCGTCAATGTGCTCGATCCCGCCGTCATTGTGATCGGGGGCGGCCTGGTGGAGGCGGCTGACCTCCTCCTGCCCGAGGTGCAGCGGCGTTTTGCAGATCTCGTGATGGCGGGCGACCGCCGACCGGCGGTTCCCATCGTGGCCGCCGCCCTAGGTGAGCGGGCGGGGGCTATCGGGGCGGCCCTGCTGGCCGCGGAAGGGGGCTGATCCGCTGCTCAGGGCGCCGATTGTTGGGTGAAGCGTTCCTGACAATCTCGGATCTCCTGCCAGGCGGCGGCTTGCCCTTCCCAGCCCTCCACGCTCGAGTACTTATGGGGCTCGAGCGCCTTGTAGACCTCGAAGAAGTGGCTGATCTCTTGCGCCAGATGGCTGGGCAGGGTGTCTACATCGGTGATGTGCTCCCAGCGGGGGTCGTCGGCGGGGACACAAATAATCTTGGCGTCGGGGCCGGCGTCGTCGGTCATCCAGAACACGGCGATCGGGCGGGAAGCCACCCAGCATCCCGGAAAGGTGGGGTCGTCAAGGAGCACGAGGGCATCGAGCGGATCGCTGTCCTCGGACAAGGTGTTGGGGATGAATCCGTAATCAGCTGGGTAACCCGTGGAGGTGAAGAGCCGACGGTCCAGACGCATGATGTGGTGCTCGTGGTCGTATTCGTACTTATTTCGGCTACCGCGAGGTATTTCAATGATGACGTCGATCGCGTTGTCCATCGGGAGATCCTGCCACCAAAGAAGTCTGGGCCGTGCCGCGGCCAGGGGTAGCCTCACCCGATGGAGTTCCGCCGCATCAACGGGATGCCCCCGTATGTGTTCACCATCATCGATGGTTTGAAGGTCGAGGCTCGGCGAGCCGGGCATGATGTGGTGGATCTGGGCTTCGGAAATCCCGACATCCCCAGTCCCGAGATTGCGGTGGAAAAACTATGCGAGGCCGCCCGGAACACAAGGAATCACCGCTACTCGGCCAGTCGGGGCATCCCGAAACTGCGGCAGGCGGTGGCCGACCTTTACCAGCGCCGCTTCAACGTCGACCTCGACCCCGACACCGAGGTCATTTCCACCATCGGGGCCAAGGAGGGTTTCAGCCACCTGATGTGGGTGCTGCTCGGCCCCGGTGATGCGGCCATCGTGCCGTCGCCGTCGTACCCGATCCACATTTGGGGCCCGCTCTTTGCCGGTGCGGTGGTGCGCGAGATCCCCATGACGACCGATGTAAACGACGACGGCCAGTTCTTAGAGCGCATCCGGACGGTGTTCGAGTACTCGTGGCCGCGCCCCAAGGTGATCGTCTGCTCGTTTCCGCACAATCCCACCACCGCGTGCGTCGATCTCGGGTTCTTCCAGGATCTGGTGGACTTTGCTCGGGCCAACGACGTGATCGTGGTGCACGACAACGCCTACGCTGAGTTGGGGTTCGATGGCTGGGAGCCACCGTCGATCCTCCAGGCGGACGGTGCCAAGGAATGTGCCGTCGAGTTGTACTCGATGACCAAGTCGTTCTCGATGGCCGGTTGGCGGATGGCCTTCCTGGCGGGAAATCGCGAGGTCGTACAGGCGTTGGCGAAGCTGAAGTCGTATCTCGACTACGGCGCCTTCCAGCCGATCCAGATTGCCGCCACCGTCACCCTCAACGAAGCCGTCGACTTCCCCAAGGAGGTGGGCGCCATCTACCAGGCCCGTCGCGATGCTCTTTGTGATGGTCTCGATCGCATGGGCTGGGACATGGCTCGGCCCAAGGGGACCATGTTTGCGTGGGCTCCCATTCCCGAGCCCTACCGGGAGATGGGTTCCATCGAGTTTTCCTCCATGCTGGTGCGCGAAGCGCAGGTGGCGACTTCGCCGGGGGTCGGGTTCGGACCCGGCGGTGATGGCTTCGTTCGCTTCGCGCTGATCGAGAATGAACAACGGATCTCTCAGGCCATGCGGAGCATGAAGAAGGCTTTGATCAAACTGGGCTGAGGCCATCCAGACAGAACGCCACGGTGGCCTCCGCGATGACATCGGCCACCGCGGTGTCCTGGCCCTGTCGCAGGGCAGCGGTGTCAGGGACGGGAACGGTACTCCTCTTGACTATTTGGACAAGAACGTTCGAGTTTGGGGTTTTGTTGGTGGCGTCGTGGTGCGGAAACACGTCGTTCACCTGTGATGGATACGTTTCTGGCCATGGAGATGTTCATCGTGCGCCTGTGGTTGCCCGATCGCCCGGGCGCCCTGGGTCTGGTGGCGAGCCGGATTGGGGCTGTACGGGGCGAGATCGTGGGGATCGAGATCCTCGAACGCGATGCCGGTCGAGCCATTGATGAGTTGGTGGTGAATCTGCCCGACGGCGCGCTGCAGTCGCTCCTCGTCCAGGAGATTCAACAAGTTGACGGGGTGGAGGTGGAGGAGATTCGGCGGGTGGTTGACGTCATTCACGATCCGCGCCTCGATGCTCTGGAGACGGTGGCAGTCCTGCTGGCTCTCAGGGATCGGGATGAACTCCTCGCCGGCGTGGTGCTCCACGCCCGGCGGGCCGTGGGTGCGCATTGGGCGGCGGTGGTGTCCCTCGAGGACGGGGCCGTGGTCGCCCAGGAGGGGAACGCGCCGCCGGCCCCCTGGTTGGACGCGTTCGTGCGGGGGAGTCGGTTTTCGGATCGGGTGCTCTCCGGCGACAGCGGACCCGATGATGTGGTGTGGTCAGCGCTGCCGACGGCGGGCCTGGCCCTGGTGATAGGGCGGGTTGGTACGGCCTACCGGGCCCGGGAGCGACGACAGGTGGCGGCCCTGGCCCGGATCGTGGACACCCGCTGGGGGGAGATCCCGCGTGGATCCGCGCCGGGCGACCGCCCCGGCACGGCGCCCTGAGCGTGAGCGGTTAGAAGTTGCCGCCGCGGGAGCGGTCGATGGCCCGTTGCCAGGCGGCCCGCGCGGCGGCGTTGGGTCGGGCGGGAACCGTGGGCGTAAAGGTGGCATCCAGTTGCCAGTTGGCGGCGATGTCGGCCGGGGAGTCCCAGACTCCCTCGGCCAGTCCGGCGAGGTAGGCACTACCCATGGCGGTGGTTTCCTGGATGACCGGCCGCGATACTTCCACCTGGAGCTCATCGGCCTGCATCTGGAGCAGCAGATTGTTGGCGGCGGCCCCGCCGTCAGCCTTGAGGGCGGTGATGGGATAGCCCGACGCTTCACTCATGGCGGTCACCACGTCGCCCGTCTGGAGGCTCATGGCTTCCAGCACGGCCCGAGCGAGGTGGGCGCGGTTGGTGCCGCGAGTGATACCCATGATCGTGCCGCGAGCGTACGGATCCCACCAGGGGCTTCCGAGCCCGGTGAAAGCGGGGACGAAGTAGCACCCCCCCGAGTCGGGCACGGAGGCGGCCAGGGCTTCGATGTCGGCGGGCTGATCGATGATGCCAAGGCCGTCGCGGAGCCATTGCACGGCGCTCCCGGCGGAGAAGATGGCGCCCTCGAGCGCGTAGGCCGAGGTGCCGTCCGCCAGTGTCCACGCAACCGTGGTGAGCAGGCCCTCGGCTGGCTCGGGGCACGTGTCACCCACGTTCATGAGGACAAAACTGCCGGTGCCATAGGTGTTCTTCGTCATGCCCGGCTCTAAGCAGGCATGACCGAACAGGGCGGCCTGTTGATCGCCGGCGATGCCCGACACGGGGAGGCCAGCCGGCAGCCCGGTGCCCGCGGCGGTGACGCCGAACCGGCCCGAGGAGGGTCGGACTTCGGGTAGTGCCGCGGCGGGCACACCGAAGAGATCGATGAACTCCGCCGACCAACTGAGGGTGTGGATGTCCAAGAGCATGGTGCGGCTGGCGTTGGAGGGTTCGGTGGCGTGCACGCCACCATTCGGCCCGCCGGTGAGGTTCCAGAGGATCCAACTGTCGATGGTGCCCAGGGCGAGGTCGGGGCCAATGGCCACTCCGCCTTCGGTGAGCAGCCATTCAAACTTGGTGGCGGAGAAGTAGGGGTCGAGGACGAGGCCGGTGGTATTGCGAACGAGCGGCCCGTAGCCGCTCTCGCGCAGGGCATCGCAGCGCTCGGCGGTGCGGCGGTCCTGCCACACGATGGCCCGGTGCAGGGGCTGGCCGGTGCGGCGATCCCAGGCCACCACGGTCTCTCGCTGGTCGGTGATGCCCACCGCCGCGATGGGCTCGGTGAGCCGACTCGTGAGGTCGGTCAGCGTGTGCTGCACAGCCCGCCAAATCTCCAGAGCGTCGTGCTCCACCCAGCCCGGTTGTGGGAAGTGTTGGGTGAAATCGGTGGAGGAGATCCCGGCCGCGGTGCCGTCGTCCCGGAGCGCAAAGGCCCGCACGCCGGTCGTACCAGCATCTATGGCGATGACGAGGGACATGACCCCGTGAGGCTAGACGCGGTGAGGGCGGCCGGTGGGAGGGTGTTTACTCGGGCGCGAGCGAGCGGTAGTCGGCTCTGGTTACCGCTCCCACCTGTTCGACGCCCTGGTCGTCAACGGCGTTGATGGCCACCCCATCGCGTAGGAAGCGCACGCCGGTGATCCCCGGAATTTCGGTCACTGTCCAAACGATCTGGCCAAAGGCGTTGGCCAACTCTTGGCCCTGGGCGGCGAACACTTCACTGGAGAGGTCAATGATCAGATCGTCGGTACCGGTGGGCGCCGCCGCTCGCAGAAGTTTCGTGCCGGGAGGAATCGACGTCGTGAACTGGTTCTGCTGTTCCTCGGGGGTGGTCGAAGCAAACAGCGGGGCGATACGGGCCCCGGGCAGGTTGGCCTCGCTGGTCTTTACTTCTCGTGATACCGGGACGAGCACGCTGGTATCACCCTGGCGTTCGAGGAAATACACCGTCACGGTCGTGGTGGAGTCGGATTCGGGGAGTGTGGTGCTGGAAGTTGGGTTGGCATCGAGCAGGCCCGGGGGCAGGTTCGCCGGCTCGATGGCCTGCGGCTCGCCGTCAGCGGACACGCCGCAGCCGGCGGCCAGGAGTACGGCCAGTACCACGAGACGGCTACCCCGGATCATCCTGGCTCCTCTACCGGTAACTCCAGGACAAATCGGGCACCACTGAGGCCATCGCTTCGGTCTTCCACCCATACCCGGCCCCCGTGCAGGTTCACGTGTTCGGTCACCAGGGCCAGTCCGAGCCCGACCCCGTCGTTGGCGCTTCGTCGGCCGGCCAATCCCCCCCGGTTGAACCGGCCAAAGATCTGCGTTCGGTCTTCTTCCGGCACACCCTCGCCACGATCCTCGACGGCGATCTGGACACCGTCGTCGACCTTCCGCAGCGACACGCCGGTAGCCCCCCCGGCGTACTTGGAGGCGTTGTCCACCAGGTTGGCGATCACCCGCACGATCCGGCGCTTATCGGCCCGCACCACGATGCCCGCCAACTCGGCATCGAGTTCTACGGGAACGTCGCGATCAGTGGAGTGGCTCACCGCTTGCATCACGAGTTCGGCAAGATGCACTTCCTCCAACTCGAGTCGGACCACTCCGGCATCGAAGCGCGAGATCTCCAGGAGATCCTCGACCAACTGTTGAAAGCGAGTGATGTCGCCCGTCATCAAGTCGAGTGCCGCTCGGGCGCGCTCGGTGAGGTCGTCACGTTGGTTGTCCATCACCTCGATGGAGGCGGCCAGGGTCATGAGGGGGGAGCGCAGTTCGTGGCTTACGTCGGAGGCAAAGCGGGCGTCTCGTTCGATGCGATCCTGAAGGGCTTGGGCCATGTCGTTGAAGGAGGCCGAGATTGGACGCAGGTCTGGGTCTTGGCTGGGGCTGAGACGGGTGTCGAGACGCCCCGCCGCCAGCGCCATGGCGGCGGCCGACACATCAGATAGGGGCCGAAGGGCGCGACGGGCGGCCCACCAGCCCAGGGTGGCGCCCGCGAGGGCGGTCACCATCGAGGCCGCCAGCAGGGACATACCCAGGGCGGCGAGGGTGGCGTCGATGTCTTCCAGTGGGATGATCTCGAAGTAGGCCGCGTTGGCGGAGGGAATGGGGGTGCCCACCGCTAATTGCATGTTCCCGCGCAGTCGGAACCGCATGCGAACGGGTGTGCCGCCCACCACCGCATCGCGAAGATCCGCCGGTAGCGCTTCGCGTCCGAACTCGGTGGTGAGGGGGGTGTAGGCGCCGTCGTAGTACACGATGGGGTGGGCCCCCAGCGGGGTGGCAAGACTTCCCACCAGGGCGAGAGCGTCGGTTTCGGTGGGGAGTCGTTGCTGCACGATCTCGGCGTTCTGGGCGAAGACCACGCCGGCGGAGTCCTCTCGCTGAGCGAGCAGGTTCTGGCGCGTGAGGCCCCACGCCGTTGCCGACAGCAGGGCGGAGAGCGCCAGGGTACCGATGGCGAACGCCAGGGTGATTCTGGCTCGCAGCCCGAGGTGCTGGGTCATCAGGAAACGGCGGAGAGAGGCGATGTCAGACCTGGAGCTTGTAGCCGAGCCCGCGCACCGTGACGACGTGCCGGGGATTGGCGGGATCGGCTTCGACCTTGGTGCGGAGCCGCCGCACGTGCACGTCAACCAATCGCCCATCGCCGAAGTAGCCGTAGCCCCATATTCGTTCGAGGAGCACCTCACGGCTGAACACCCGCCCGGGGCTTTGGGCGAGTTCCACCAGAACCCGGAACTCAGTTTTGGTGAGGTGGGCGTCCTGACCGCTGCGACGCACCACGCCCTCCTCGGGCACGATCTCGAGATCGCCGAAGCGAAGGTGAGGTGAGCTGACCTCGGACGTTCGGGCCCGGCGCAGCATGGCGCGGATCCGAGCGGACAACTCCTTGGGGGCGAAGGGTTTGGTGAGGTAGTCGTCGGCCCCGGCTTCAAGGCCGGCCACCACGTCGTGCGTATCCGCCCGAGCAGTGACCATCACGATGGGGACGTCGGAAAGGCGGCGGATGGAGCGACAAACCTCAAAGCCATCGATGCCGGGGAGCATGATGTCGATGAGCACCACATCAGCAGGCTGCTGCTGAAACGAGGTGAGGGCATCTTCGCCGGTGGCCGCCTCCGCCACCACCCATCCCTCATCCTCGAGGGCGAGTTTTAGGGCGGTACGGATCCGCTCGTCGTCTTCGACTGCCAGGATGCGCGTAGACACAGGACGCATCCTAGTAATGACATGGTCGCCAAGGGGCGACGGCATGGGTCAGGTGTAGGCGGCGAGGAGCGCGGCTCGACCTGGCCCCCGGCCCGTGCGGTAGTGCAGGCCGTCAGGCAGGTCGCGGCAGATTTCCCGGCAGCGAACAAGAGAGGCCGCCCCCGCTTGGGTCCAGGATTGCAGGCACCGCAGGTCGATGTCGACGCGGTCGGGGTATGTCCCCACCGCCCGGTTGGTCGCCGTGACGAGGGCGGCCCCGGCGTGGGCATCGAGGAGATTGGTCAACTCGAGGACCACGCCTGCGCCATTGGTCCGCATTCGGATCGGCTCTCGTTGGCCAGGCGCAGAGGGCATGGAGGCCACTCTGCCCGCCCCGGTTGGCGGTCCGGTGGCGTTCCTGTTGCTATCGGGTTACAGCCGGGCCGATCACCGCTGCCCGCCAGAGGAACGGTCGCTGGCGAAGTTAGGTGTCGGTGAGACCGGCTGTCCGGAGCAGCCTTCGCAGTGCCGGCGCGATTCCCGGGGCGGCGGCCACGACCGTGCCGGCGGTCACCGCATCGCCGGCGACGTTGGTCACCGCTGCCCCTGCCTCGCTGGCGATCAGACCACCGGCCGCCACGTCCCAGGGTGCGAGCCCCTGTTCGTAATAGGCGTCGAGGCGCCCACAGGCCACGGAGCACAGATCGAGGGCGGCAGCCCCTTGTCGGCGGATGTCGCGAACGCGCGGTAGCAGCGTGACGAGAACCTGGGCCTGGCGGTGGCGCTGCTCGGGCTCGTAGGAGAATCCGGTACCCACGAGGGCGTGAGGGAGGTGGCGGGCCGAGGTGGTCTGGATGGTTTCACCGTTACGGGTGGCCCCACCACCGAGCGATGCGCTGAAGAGTTCATCCCGCACTATGTCGTACACCGCGCCCGCCGCTGGTTGGTCGTTCACCTCAACACCGATGGACACGTTGAACCCGGCCAGGCCGTAGAGATAATTGGTGGTGCCGTCGAGGGGGTCCACGATCCAGCGCACGCCACTGGTGCCGTGGCGGCGGGCCCCTTCCTCACCCAGGATGCTGTCGTCGGGCCGCAACTCGAGGAGCCGCTGGGTGATCAGCGCTTCCGAGGCCCAGTCCATTTCGGTTACCAGGTCGGTGTCGGTGCGCTTTGTCTCCACCCGGATATCGGTTCGGGTCATGCCGTTGTGCAGGAGGCGACCGGCCTCCCGGGCCACCCGTTCACACAGGGAGCGGAGGGTAGCGAGGTTGGGCTCAGCGGTCATGGCACGACGATAGGTTCCGTGGTGGATCAATCGGCGAGAGCGGGGCGGCCCGCCCCGGCACAACACTGGGTCCGGCCCGGCCGGGCGGTACGGTTTGGCGTGTGAAGCACCCTGGGGTTTGCGAGGCCGTCAGGAGATGGGCGCCGTGATCGAGGGCACCATCCCCCAGCGAGCTCTCGCCGTGTTCGCCCACCCCGATGATCCTGAGGTGGGCTGCGGCGGCACCCTCGCCCGTTGGGCTTCGCTCGGCACCGAGGTCTATTTGGTGATTGCCAACCGTGGCGACAAAGGGAGCTTCGACCCAACCACGGACCCTGATGCTCTCGCTACCCAGCGGGCGGAGGAGGTGCGCCGGGCGGCGGCGGTGCTTGGCCTCAAGGGTGTGGAGTATCTCGGGTACCCCGATGGGGAGATCAACAACGACGTCCCCCTGCGGTCGGCACTGGTGGAGATCATCCGCCGATTGCACCCCGATGCCCTCATCGCGCCCGATCCCACTGCGGTGTTCTTCGGTGACAGTTACGTGAACCATCGGGACCACCGGCAACTCGGCTGGGCCGTGGTCGACTCGCTCGTTCCCGCCGCTAGTCCTCTCTACGAACCCAACGTCGGCCGCGCCCATCAAGTGAGCCTCGTCTTGCTTTCGGGCACGCTCGAGGCTGACACGTGGGTAGACATCGAGGCGGTGTTGGCCACCAAGGTGGAGGCGGTGGTGTGCCACGAGAGTCGGCTTGGCGGTGATCCCGATTTGGTGAGGGAACTTTTGGCGCAACGTGCCGGCGAAGAGGGTCAGCGCAGCGGCGTGGCGTATGCGGAAGCCTTCCGCGGCCTTCGCTTCTCTCGCTAACTACCCCTCGCGGGACGAGCCGGAGCGGGCGTTCCATTCCCCCATGGCCCGCAGGGCGAGGATGGCCACTATGCCCACGCCCGCCGCGCCCACCACCGCTCCCAGCACCCCGAAACCTCCGGCGAGGGTGGTGCAGTTTGTGGTGCAGGTGAGGTCGGTGAACCCGTAGCCGATCAGACCACCACAGACCCCCCCCACCACGATGGCCAGGAACGCCAACACGCGAGCGCGGCGGGGGGGGAGCGATGACGGCGCGTACTCGGGGTTCTCCCGCGAAGTGTTCATGTCCCCAGCGTAGGGAACGGGCTCGGCTTGCCGCGCCCGGGGCCGCCGTGCGTAGCGTGGCGGCTGTGACGGGTGGAGCGTGGGCGGGATACCGGAGTTTCAACCGTCCGGAGTGGGCGGCCCTGGCCGATGCCACCCCGATGTCGCTCGGGCCCGAGGATCTCGATGCGATGCGAGGACTCAATGACCGTCTCGATCAGCGCGAGGTCACCGAGGTGTACCTGCCGCTGTCTCGTCTCTTACATCTCAGGGTGGCCGCGACCCAGGTCTTGCAGCGGACCACCGACACGTTCCTGGGGCGTCCTCATCAACGCACGCCGTTCGTCATCGGCATTGGGGGCAGCGTGGCGGTCGGAAAGAGCACCACGGCCCGCGTGCTGCAGGCCTTACTGGCCCGCTGGCCCGGTCATCCCAACGTGGAATTAGTGACCACCGACGGGTTTCTGCGCCCCAATGCGGTGTTGGAACAGCGCGGCATCATGGAGCGGAAAGGGTTCCCAGAGAGTTACGACGTTCGTCGCCTCATGCAGTTTCTGGAGGAGGTAAAGCGCGGTGAGCGCGCGGTGCGGGCACCGGTTTACTCCCATGTTGTTTACGACGTGATCGATGGGGAAGAGCAGGTGCTCCATGATCCCGACATCATCATCCTCGAGGGCCTCAACGTGCTCCAGGCCGGCACGTCAGCGGGCGCGGACGCCCGATTCGTGTCGGATTGGATCGACTTCTCGATCTATGTCGATGCCGACGAAGCCGACATCGAGGCGTGGTATGTGGAGCGCTTCTTCTCGCTGAGAGACATCGCCGTCAGTGACGAAACATCTTTCTTCCGGCACTTCGGAGAGTTGTCTGACGCGGAGCTGGCGGCGGCCGCCCGCACTATTTGGGCGTCAATCAATCGACCGAACCTGCGCGAGAACATTCTGCCGAGCCGCCAGCGGGCCGATCTGGTGCTCGAGAAGGCCGCCCAGCACGACGTGTGTGGCGTGCGCCTCCGCCTCCGGTAGTACCCGGGGGTCTGGGTTGCCACGGGGTAGCCCCCTTCTCGGGGTTCGGCTGGATCGGCTCCGGTTCGCGCGAAGATGGAGTGATGCAGCATTGGACGGTGGGCGCGGGCCTGATCGTGGGTGAGGAGGGGCTTCTCCTCGTGCGCAATCTCCGCCGCAACGACCGGGAGGATTGGACGCCACCGGGCGGGGTGATCGAAGAGGGGGAACCGCTACTCGAGGGGCTTACCCGCGAGGTGCTCGAAGAGACGGGCCTGACGGTGGCCGAGTGGCAAGGGCCGGTCTACGAAGTTCGCTGCGAGGCGCCGGAGATGGGTTGGACGCTCCGGGTGGAAGTGCATCTGGCCGTTTCCTACGAGGGAGAACTGCGGGTGGAAGACCCCGATGGCATCGTGGTCGAGGCACGGTTCGTGGGCGACGACGACCTCAGCGCGTTGTTGGCCGGCAACCACCGCTGGGTGCTTGAGCCCCTCACCGACTGGCTGAGCGAGCGGTGGCACCACCACGAGACTCGCTCCTACGGCTTTCGGGTAACCGGCGCGCCCCCCCATGACGTGGTGGTTACCCGAGTAAATCCGTGACACCCCGTCTGGACCGCACCATCCTCCATGTGGACATGGACGCGTTCTATGCGTCGGTCGAGCAGCAACGGCATCCGGAACTGCGTGGTCAACCGGTGATCGTGGGGGCGGCGGGGGCGCGAGGGGTGGTGGCGGCGGCTAGTTACGAAGCGCGCGTGTTCGGGATCCGCTCGGCGATGTCTTCGGCCCAGGCCCAACGACGTTGTCCGCACGTTGTGATCGTGCCCGGTGACCACGACCACTACGCCGAGATCAGTCGCCACCTGATGGCGATCTTCCTATCCTTCACCCCCCTGGTGGAGCCGATTTCTCTCGATGAAGCGTTTCTCGATGTCAGTGGGTCGTTGCGCCTCCACGGAGATGGGCCCACGATCGGTGCCGCCATTCGTGCGGCCGTGTTGGCTCAGGAGGGTCTGAACTGCTCGGTAGGCGTGGCCCCCTCGAAGTTCATAGCCAAACTGGCCTCGGAAGCGGCGAAGCCAAGGATCGGGCGCCGCGGTCCCGAGCCGGGTCTGGGGGTGAAGGTGGTGGAGGCGGCGGAGGTGTTGTCGTTTCTTTGGCCGCTGCCGGTGCAGGCGCTCTGGGGTGT
>VFJN01000088.1 GCA_009886035.1 Actinomycetota bacterium | reverse complement strand
GGTGGGACGAAATCGTGGTCATCGAGGCGGAGGGGCCCGAGCAGGTCTATGACCTCACCATTCCGGGCCTGCACAACTTTGTGGCGGCTGATGTCTTCGTGCACAACACGTCCTTTGCGCTCGGCATGGTGGCCCACGCGGCGCTCGAGGCGCAGAAGCCGGTCCTGATGTTCTCCCTCGAGATGAGCAACCTGGAACTTTCGCAGCGGCTCATCTGTTCTGAAGCGAGGGTTGATGCCACCCGGATCCGTAATGGCCAACTCCAAGCCGACGACTGGACCAAGATTTCTCGGGCGATGGGGCGTCTTGCCGATGCGCCGATCTGGATCGACGACAATCCGAATCTGACCATCATGGAGATCCGGGCGAAGGCCCGGCGCCTGAAGAGTCAGATCGGCAGTCTCGGGATGATCGTGATCGACTACCTCCAGTTGATGAGTGGCCGGTCCAACGCGGAGAACCGCCAGGTTGAGGTCTCCGAACTCAGCCGCGGTCTGAAAATTCTCGCTCGCGAACTCGAAACGCCGGTAGTTGCACTCAGTCAGTTGTCGCGCGGTCTGGAGATGCGCACGGATAAGCGCCCGATGCTGGCTGACCTGCGGGAATCAGGGAGCATTGAGCAGGATTCTGACGTGGTGATGTTTATCTTCCGGGAGGAGATCTACGACGCTAAGCCCGATAACGCCGGTACCGCCGAGATCATCGTGGCGAAGCACCGTTCGGGGCCCACCGGGGTTGTCCAACTGGCGTTCCTGCCCCAGTACACCCTGTTTGCCAATATGGCCAAGGGCTTCGACTGATCCTTCGGTGAGCGTTCCGCTCCCGGGGGTCAGATCTCCTCGGCGAGGCGCTGTGCGTCAGAAGGAGAGACGCCCGCTCGGCCGATGAGCCAACAGGCGATTGGGGCCGCCGTGCGCTCGGAGGCGTGGGCGGCGGTGCCGGCGAGGTCGAGCAGGGTGTCGATGGTGGCCTGGTCCGGGGGCTCGGTGCCTAGGGCGGTGGCGAAGGCGGTGATCCAATCGCTGGCGGTGCGGTCTTCGCGAGGCATGGCCCGACCCTACGCTGGGAGCATGGCCGATGAGTCGAACCGGTTGCGCGTGTCGAGCACCCTCGTCGTACCCCTCTCCGAACTCTCATGGCGCTTCAGTCGCTCCGGTGGTCCCGGGGGGCAGCATGCCAATACCTCCGACACCCGGGCCGAGGTGCGTTTCGATATCGCGGGGTCCCCATCGCTGGGGCCTCGCCAGCGGGCGCGTTTGTTGGAGTGCTTCGGTCCCGAGGTCTGGGTGGTGGCGTCCGATGAGCGTTCACAGGCTCGTAATCGCGAGTTGGCCCTCGAACGTCTCGCCACCCGGTTGGCCGATGCCTTGCGGATAACGGCGCCCCGGCGGGCCACCAAGCCGAGCATGGCGAGTAAGAGGAAGCGGCTCGACGCCAAGCGGCGACAGTCGAACCGTAAAGCCGAGCGGCGTTCGCCACCACCGGAGTGAAGCGGCCCGGTTCATGACCGACGGCCAACGGGGGTGACCGCCATGGGTGCCGCCCGATCGCGTACCGTCGTCGGGGATGCGATCACGGATGGGGTTTGCGATGGGCTGGGCAGCGGTGGCTGCCTACGCCGTGCTTCTCATCGTGGCGACCACCGATGCGCTCCAGGCAAGGGCTTCGGTGGAGCGCCGGGCCGCGCCTCCCTCAGCTGCCGAGCGGTTCGTGGAGGTCTGGGAGCGCAGCCGATTGGGGACGTATGTGGCATCGGGTACCTTCGAGCGCAGCAGTTCCATTACCGGTGCCCGGGTCGCTTCCCAGGACATCGTGGCCCAACTCCCCCCGCGGCGTCTCCATCGCCAACTCGGCGGTGTTGACGGTCGCAACGATGATCGGCCCATTTTCTGCCCGGCGCCGGCGGTGGGGGTGACCGGGCCGTCGGGCTGCCGCTTGGGCGAACCCGGGGGGCCTACCTTCAGCGAATCGGTGGCGACGGAGGTCGCGTCCCTTCGAGCAATGGTCACCGGTCCAGCGTCGCTCTACACGGTTACGGAGATCTCCGCCGGGTGCTTCGCTCTGAAACAGATTCGGGTGGAAACCCGGGCCCCATTCGGTATCCGGGCCCGCTTTTGTTTTGATCCGCTCACGGGGGCTCGCTCCGCTAGCCGGGTTGAATACGGCCGAGGGATCGTCGAGGTGGTCGCCGTTACGTCGATCCGCGCCGACGTACAGGAGGCGGATCTGCAGCCCTGACTGGCCCCGGTCCAGGAAGGGACGGAGGTTACGGCATGGTCACGGGGGCCGGGTGGTCCCAGTGGCGATGCTGTTGGAGGGAGTCGTAACCCCCGTCCGGTTCCCGTGGATGACCGGTGGGGGCGTTACCCACCGATCACCTGGGATATCGGCCGCTTCGGCACTCACCTTGAGGGGTTTCTTAGAAAAATATTTCCGGCCCGCCGAGAGATCCATCTCGCCGGGGTAGATCGGTAACCTGGGGCGATGCTCGGGGGACCAGACATTCTCGCCTACCTCGTCATGGCCATCGGCGGCGCCATGGCGGTGGGCAGTATCGGGGCAATTGTCCGCCCTCCGGTGGCCCGCAAGGACGGCGACCTCGATCGCGCTCCGTTGGGGCGCAGCCTCGGCTTTGCCATCGTGGGGCTGATGGCTGCTCTGTGGGCACTGGCCAGCCTGGTGGGCGGCTGATATCTGGGCGGGTCAGACCCGGCTGAGTCGAAGGCCAAGCGACTCCAGGGTGGAGAAGGGCACGTTGTAACCGCGTTCGAGGTGGTGGATGCCGCGGAGGGTGGAGACGCCCTCGGCGGCGGCGGCCGCGATGACCGATGAGAATCCGGCTCGTACATCGGGGATGGTGACGTCAGCGCCTTGCAGTTTCGATACCCCCCGAACCACGGCGGAGTGCACCGCCGAGGAGTCGTGGAATCGGCAGGCGGGTCCGCCCAGACACGTGTCGAAGAGTTCAATCTCCCCGCCCATATCTTTGAGGGCTTCGACGTAGCCGAGGCGGTCTTCGTACACAGTCTCGTGCAGCACGGACATGCCGTCAGCCTGGGTCATGAGCACGATGAGGGGTGGTTGCCAGTCGGTCATGAACCCTGGATGGGTATCGGTGTGCACGGCGGCCGGAGTTAGTTTGTCGGCGCTGGCGCTGATCCAGCTGTCGTTGATGTCGAAGTGGGCCCCCATTCGCTGCAGGGTATTGATGGCAGTGACGAGGCGGTCTTGGTTGCAGCCACCCACCCGTACCCGACCGCCGGTCATCAATCCGGCCACTAGGTAGGAGAAGGCTTCGAGGCGGTCTCCCTGCAGGTGGGCATTGGCTCCGCTGAGAGATGTCACCCCTTCGATCACGAAGCGCCGGTCGGGGTGCAACGCGATCTGCGCCCCCATGCGCTGGAGAAACAGCGCCAACTCCACCACCTCGGGTTCGGTGGCGGCATTGTGGATCACGGTGCGGCCTTCGGCGAGCACGGAGGACAGTAGGACCGTCTCGGTGGCACCCACCGAAGGGTAGGGGAGGACGACGCGCGTGCCTTGGAGACGACCGTGGACGCGGGCGGTGATGCCGTCGGGTTGCACCTCAACTTCTGCCCCCATCTGCCGGAGCGCATTGACGTGAAAGTCCACGGGGCGGCGGCCGATTTGGTCGCCACCCACGAGGGGCACGAAGGCCTCGTGGGCCCGGTGCAGCAGGGGGCCGAGGAGGAGGATGGGGATGCGGTTGAGGCCGGAGAATTCCAGGGGTACTCGGGCATTGGGTTGTGCAGTGGGCACCACGGTGATGGTGCGGCCATCGATGATGACCTCGAGCCCGATCGATTGAAGGATTTCGGCTGTGATGCCTACGTCGCCTACATCGGGGACGTTGGTGATGGTGGAGGGGG
>VFJN01000044.1 GCA_009886035.1 Actinomycetota bacterium | reverse complement strand
CTGAGATGTGCCCTTGGCCTTCTGAGGGGGCGGTAACACCATGGCTTCCTCTCCATGTTATTCTGAGCCATGATGTTATAGCAAACCTCAAGTCACGCAAATCAGTAGCATCACGTTCGCCATCGACACGTCGGGCGTAGTCGGCTATCCCTACGATTCGGTGTCAATGAGCGGCAACGCAAACCTGACCGTCACGGCCATCGACCGCCTGACCTCGCTCCCGGTGATGGCGAACGCGCTCGCCAAGCCCGAGGCGGCAGTTACAAACGTCGCGCCTGGAACCGCAAACGGGTCGGTGGACGTTAAAGTCTCCTGGGCCAACTGCGAGGATGTGACGGGTGCAAAAGTCATCGTGAAGGACAAGCTAGGGAACACTCTCAAGGACTTTACAATCAACTCGGACCGGGGGAAGAACGCGACGACGGTTACCATCCAGACTCTCCAAGCCAATACGGATGTCGATGTAATCATCATCATCTTCGCGGGTAAGAAGGAAATCATCACGAGTAAGCCCACGTCAGGGAAGACAAAGTAGAAGTCGTGTCTCAACAACCCCGTCTGCTTCTCGCATCGCGTAGAGTTGGCGGGGCACAACTGAACAAAGAGTGATATCGAGCGAATCAAAACCTGTCGAAAGATCGCCCGCTTAAACAGAAGCCCGCAGGATAGCGGCTTCAACAACTTTCTTTCCCAGGAGGAACCGAGATGCGCCGCGGTGCTACGCTACTCGAAGTGCTAATCGCGGTCGCGATCGTCGCGGTACTTGTCGCCTTAATTCTGCCCGCAATCCAGGTTGCGCGGGCCGAGTCGGTTCGCCTGAAGAGTAAGAACAAGCTTCGGCAGATCGTCCTTGCCACGCACAATTATTCCTCAGCAAATGGCGGTGTGTTGCTCGGCTTTACTCGAACGGGGACGGATGAAAAGCTCGATGGTCCTGGGCTGTTTGAGCCAATTCTTCCCTTCCTGGAAAGTGAGAACATGCCGAGCCGGAACCCTCATCACCCCACCTTTTCGGATTACGTTCCGGCGTATGTTTCGCCTGCTGATCCCTCCTTCTCGCTTCCTTATAGCGGGCCCGGTGCCGTCCAAGGCTCGTTCATCGACACGTGGGGGGAACATAGCTATCCCGCAAACTGGCAAGCCTTACGACTCGGGGCCGCGTTAGACACGTCGTTCTCGGACGGAACCTCTACTACGATTGCATTCGCCGAACGATACTCGCTCTGCGGGGACACCGGTACGATGTGGTGGCCACCCCTTACAACATCGCGAGCGATTGCTATAAGTTGTTTTCACCAGGGATGTTGACTCACCCTCTGAGGAAGCGACAAGGATGTTACCCAAGAGCGTAATCGATCGTTTCGTCCAGAAATGCCCTGCGGCTGTGATGGTCCGGGCAACGCTTGAGAATCTGCTACGGCCTCACCGGCTCAACCAAATCTTCGATAACGCGGCTCAACGCCAGTACCTCAAAAAGTTACTGTTCTCCGACCTCGTGGCTTTGATGTTGGCTGTCGCCACCCGAACGCACCAGTCTGTCCATGCCTCATATCAGGCCGCCAAGAAAATCCTCGGAGTCTCTTCCACTGCCTTGTACGGCAAACTCAACCGGCTCGAACCCGACATCTCGGCAGCATTGGTCCGCGAAACGGCGGCGGATGCGGCGGCGGTCATTGACGCCATGCCAAAAGCACGTCGAGAGTTGTTGCCGGGATTCGAGGTGCAGTATTTGGATGGCAATCACCTGGCGGCAACTGAGCATCGCGTGGCGGAACTGCGGCGGACACGGCAAGGGCCTTTGCCGGGACAAACGCTGGCGATTCTGGACGCACAGCGAGATCTGATCACCGAACTCATCCTGTGTGAGGACGGCCACGCCCAGGAACGATCTCTCTTGCCCGAACTGTTGGAGCGAATCGAAGCCAAAAAGGTGATCGGGGCTGACCGCAATTTCTGCACGACGAAGTTCCTGTTCGGACTGGCGGCTCGTCAGGCGTACTTCGTCATCCGCCAGCACAAATCGACGCTCTTCTGGAGGAAACTCGGGAAACGGACCCGGATCGGTCGGATCGAAACGGGTGTTCTCTTTGAACAAGCGATCGAGTTGTCTGACGGCGACGAAACTCTGATCGTGCGGCGGATCACGGTGAAATTGGACAAGCCCACGGAAAGCGGGGACGTCGAGATCCACATTCTCACGAACCTGTCGAGGGAACAGGCGACGGCCAAGCAAGTGGCAAAGATCTACCGGAAGAGATGGACCATAGAAGGGGCATTTCAGACGCTGACGGACGTCCTTCGTTGTGAAGTGGAGACGTTGGGTTATCCGAAGGCGGCGTTGTTCTCGTTTGCAATCGCGGTGTTGGCGTACAACACGTATGCGGTGGTGAAGGCGGCGTTGCGATCGGTTCATGGTGTTGAGAAAGTGGACGAGGAAGTGTCGGACTACCACCTGATGCACGATGTGGTATCGACGCATGTGGGGATGGAAATCGCAGTGGAAGATTCGGTGTGGTCAAGCTACCAGTCGATGTCGGCTCGCCAGTTGGCGAAAGAACTGCTGGTGTTGGCCGAAGGTGTTCAGCTCTCACGCTACCCAAAGAAGAAACGCGGTCCCAAGAAACCTCAACCGCGAAAGATAAGTGGTGCAGGTAGTCCACACATCGCTACCGCCAGAGTCCTGGCCAAATCAAGACATCGATGACATGTTGTAAGGGGTGGGCGGGTAGTGAGCCACGCGAATTGTGATCCCGATGCGATCCACCAACTTCTGTAAGTCCTCTTTGAACAGATACTGCGAAGCGCTGTTGCTGCCGCCGCCATCGCACAGCAGCAGAAGTTCCTTCGCCTGCGAATACGCATCGCGGCCTTCGGCGGTCCACCACTGAAAGATACTGTCGCAGGCAAACGCGCTGGTATCGTGACTGCTTCCGAGATTGACGTATCCTCGATTCCGCTTGAAGTCGTAAATGCCGTGCGGGATCACGATGCCTTTGGAAAAGGAAGGGAAGTCATGGTCGAAGACTTCGCGACCTTGAGCAGTGAAGAGGCGGCCCTTGCGATAAAACAAGCCGAGTATCTCTTTTTTCTTGGTGTCGATGCTGATGATCGGATTGGGAGAATCGAGGAACGATTGCTTGTAGGAATTGAGAATGTCGAACTGTTGACCGCGGTCTTTGTGTTGACGCATGGTCAGATATTTGAAGGCTTGACGATGACCGAGTTTGCAGTGGTCCAGCAATTGTTCGACGGTGTAAGGGCTGGCGTGAAATCCCGCAGTGCTCATGAGACGGGAGATGGCTTGCATGGACAAGTTCGTCCACAGGCAATCGGGTTTCATGGGGTCGCCCGCGATATGCGTCTGCAAGACGGCCTTGAAGGCAGGCACGAGTTCCGGGGTGCAATTGATCAGGTGTTTGCGTCCGCCCCTTTTTTTCGGCACCGCTCGGGCGGCACCGGAGGAAGTTCTTTGAGGTCGGCCTGGCCCCGTCGAATGGTCTTGGGGTCGCAACTCAGCAAGGACGAAAGGTACTCGATGCCGCCGTGCCCGAGTTTTTCCGCCTCGACGGCCGCGTAACGGCGTTGGTCCTTCTCGCGAAGCGACGAGTAAAACGTGATCATCGATTTTTCGATGGCGGTAGAATAACGTTGCACCGGATCCCTCCATGAGATTGGATGTGGCCGAAATCCTCGGGATTTACGGACAGCCACACCCACCGTAGAGATGCCGCCCAAATCGGGAAGTTGAAATTTTGGTTTTCCTAAGCGATCATGCGAGTGGTCGAGAGAGGTCGTCGCGCCGCGGGCGAGCAACGAGAATAGGGCGTCCGCGGAGTGTAGCTCACGCGACCGGCGTGACCACACCGAAAACTTCGGGAACTGTTCGAGCCTAGGCGGGTTGGCGAGAAACAGTCGGCTTGACCGCATTCGCCCCGTCGCACTATCCTCCCCGGTCGGGAACCCACGGACGGGGCAGCACATGAAGATCGGCATCGACCTCCGGCGGATCGTGTTCGGCGAAACCGGCGGTCTCACGCAGTGGCTCCACGGCACGCTCGGCGCCGTCTTCGCACGCGACACGCCGCACACCTACGTCCTGTTCAACACCGTCTTTAACTACCACCTGTTCCCGGAGGTGCGGCCGAACGTCATCCGCCGCACGCTGTCCGCGCCGCGATACTACGAAGAATTGCAGGATCAAGTCACCTACGAGGACGACTTCGACCTCATCCTGCGGTACTACCCGTTCGGCGTGCTGACGCGGTTCCCGCTGGAACGGCAGATCGTATGCATCCCGGACTGCCAGCACGAGAAGTTCCCGGAGTTCTTCGACCCGGTCCACCTGCGCGAGCGGCGACTCTCCTTCCGCGCGTACCAGACCGGCGGCGGGGCCATCGCCACGCTCACCGACTTCTCGCGCCGCGAATTGCTCGCCG
>VFJN01000133.1 GCA_009886035.1 Actinomycetota bacterium | reverse complement strand
CGCACCTTTGGGTGCTCCCGAGGAGGGGTGCGAGAGCGGCCGAATCGGCACGCTTGGAAAGCGTGTGTGGGGCAACTCACCGTGGGTTCGAATCCCACTCCCTCCGCCAGTTGGTCGTCTTGCGAACTCAACCGAAGAGGCCCTGGGTCAATCGATCAGGGCCTCTTCGTCGCTGCGCAGAACGTGGGTCGGCGTCGCACGGGATCACGTGTCCCGCTCCTTCTGGAGCCACCATCCCCTCCGGTTATCCACCCCCCACCAGCGCAGTGATTCGGGGAACCTGATCCCGCCCATTACGAAAAATCAGGTGTTACGCTCCCGTTCCCGTCAGGCTCCTCTCGTACTCGGAAAGAACCGTCCCATGGCGTCGATAACCGTGACGGATAAAGCGGTGTCAGTGCACTTCTCCCGCTGGGAGAAAATTGCGGGCATGCTCCGAGACATCGACGTACCTCGGGCCGACATCGCTGATGTGACTGTTGCCCTTGATGGCGTGGCGGCGGTGCATGGGTTCAAGGAAGCGGGCCTTAGCCTGCCGGGCTACCGAAAGGCCGGCACGTTCCGAAGCCGCAATAAACGGGTGCTGGTTTCGGTCAAACGGGGAGAGCCGGCGCTGCGGCTCACCGGCCGGGCCGGAAGTGATTCCCCCGACATTCTCATCGGCAGCGCGCAGGCCGCCGCCATCGCCGAGGAACTCCAGAAATCTCTGTGACCGCCGCGTTCGCGTCACACCCCTTCGACTTGGCGATCGCCACAGGAGTGCTCCCCGCCCTCTTGTGCTCACCGCCTGGATCACGCCCGCCGTGGGCCACCGCGCTGCTCCTCCCCGGCTCCGGACCGATCGATCACGACGGCAATGCGCCCGGGGCACCGCTAGGGATTCAGCTCGCCCTGGCCGAAGCCCTGGCGGTGGCGGGAATGGCGTCGGTCAGGTTCGACCGAAGAGGCGTTGCCGATGACCAGGACTGGAAGGACGCCACTTTTTCCGACAACTACGCCGACGCCCGACAGGCATGGCTAGCAATGGCGGCGGACCCTCGCGTCGATACCCAAAAGATGGTGCTCATCGGTCACTCCGAAGGAGCGCTCCACGCCACCCAACTGGCCGCTGATGGCGCGCTCCGGCCAGCACCGTGCGCCACCGTGCTGCTGGCGGGTTCGGCGCAACTCGGCCGCGACGTTTTGCTGCGCCAAGCCCGGTTGATCGGCCGATCGTCGCAACCGGACGAAGGCCAGAGCCAAGCGGCCCATGCCGCCGCCATCCTCGAACAGGCCGAGGAGGCGCAGCGCCAGATCCGAGCAACCTCGACCAACGTGGCCGACGTTTCTGGGGTGCCCATCAACGCCGGGTGGCTCCGACAGTTCCTCGACTACAACCCGAAACCGGACCTGCTCGAGGTACGCGGCCCCATGCTTGCCATCACCGGTGACAAGGACCTGCAGGTCGACCCTGACGACCTCACCACCATGGCCGAAGCCGTGCCGGGACCGTGTCGCACCCTCCGTCCCGCCGATCTCACCCACCTCCTGCGCCACGACCCCACCCCGCCGACCCTGGCCGACTACCCGCGCCAAATCGCCGAGCCGGTAGACACCGAGGTCATCGACACGGTGTGCCAATGGTTGACCGGTCTCGTGGTGAAGGCTCCCTGACGCCGGCCGGCAGCCTCCGCCCTGCCTGCCCCCGATACCCTGCCCCCGATGCCTGCCTTCGTCTCCGATGCCGATGCCATGGCCCTCGCCCTCGAGCAGGCCCGAGCGGCGGGCGCTCGCGGCGATGTTCCCGTGGGCGCCGTCGTGGTCCACGACGGACAGATCATTGCCCAAGCCGGCAACGAGCGTGAGCTGCGCCACGACCCCACCGCCCACGCCGAGGTGCTGGCCCTCCAGGCCGCCGCCGAGGTACTCGGTACCTGGAGGCTGACCGGGGCCACCCTGGTGGTCACCCTTGAACCCTGCCCCATGTGTGCCGGGGCCCTCCTCGCCGCTCGGGTGCAACGCGTGGTGTTCGGGGCGGCCAACACGGAGAACGGATCGTGCGGCACCCTCTACAACCTGTGTGTCGATCCTCGCCTCAACCACGAGGTCGAAGTGGTCCACGGAGTCGAGGCGGCGGCCTCCACCGCCCTTCTCGGGGAGTTCTTCGCCACCCGTCGCCTCTGAGGTCTTGGATACCGCCTCCGTCCTCCTAGTACCCTGCGCAGCGGAGAGCTGCCAGAGCGGACGAATGGGACGGTCTCGAAAACCGTTGTGGGTTTCGGCTCACCGTGGGTTCGAATCCCACGCTCTCCGCCAAACGTTGTCTTTTCGACAACGGCCTGATCAGGACAGCCGACGCATCATCTCATCAGGATCGCCGCGCCAGGACGAGAACAGTCAAGGCTCGTTGGAATTCACATCACTCCTTCTGGGCTGACTGGCCCAGGTTCTCATCTGCCAACGATCCAGCCGGATTGACATGGAGCCCCACTTCTCTGTGTTGGCCGCACGCGAAGTCTTCGAATCGAGGGCGCTCGGGAGGGGTTAGCATGGCGGGACTGGAGTCAAGAGGTCGGCGCTCGTCCCCATCGTTCAGGGTGCAGTTGTGCCCGCTGAGTTCCCAACGCTGATAGAGGTGACGTGGAATTCCGATTGCCGGAACCGAGCTATGCGGATGTCAGTGGTGACGCGGTCGCTTGGTATTCGATCGGGGACGGACCCGAGACGGTGGTTGGGTCGCCGGGCATGTTCGTTTCGGTGGAGTCACTCGTCGAATCGCCCGGAGCGGTACGGCTACTTCTCCACCTGTCGAGGTTCCGGCGCGTCGTGCTGTTCGACCACAGGACACTCGGCCTCAGCGACACGTTCACCGACACCCGAGATCCCAGCGTCGCGGACTGGGTTGATGACATCCGAGCCGTCATCGATGCAAGCGGCCGCTCCTCTGTCGACCTGTTTGGCATCGGGACCGCGGTGATGGGCGCAATCGCGGCTGCCGCAACACTCGCGGACCGGATCTCGTCACTGGTTCTGATCAGCGGGTGTCCCAAACTCGTGGCCGCCCCGGGCTACGTCGAGGGAATGGCACCGGAGGTGTTCGCTGGCTGGAAGGACGCCGTCTGGGGCCAGCAGGGTGCCTCCGATGTCGACAGCAGTTACCTCGGGGCCGGGAATGAAGCCGACCGGTCATACCTCCGCCGGGCTGGACGACACGGAGCGCGGCCTCGAGCAGCGCGTCGGCTGCTCGCTGCACTCGCCGACGCGGATGTCCGCGATCAACTCGAACTGATCACCTGCCCCACCCTGGTCATCCACGGTGAGGGCGACACGTTCATCCCATCTGGCGCCAGCCGCTACATCCAAGCGGCGATCCCATCAAGCAAACTCGAACTGCTGCCAACCATTGACCACCTCGTGGTAATCAGCTTGCCCGACGAGGTGGCCAGCCTGGCCGAGTCGTTCCTGACTGGGCGAAGAGTCGAACCCGTTCCCGATCGATGCTTGCTCGCTGTCCTCTCAACCGACATCGTCGACTCGACCCGCCGGGCCTCCGCCATGGGAGATGGTGCCTGGCGCGCGGTCATTGGAAAGCTCGAAGTTGCCAGTCGCGCCATAGTCGAAGGAGCGGGAGGAACCATCGTCAAGTTCACCGGCGATGGCCATTTGGCGACCTTCGATCGGCCTGGTGCCGCCGTCACCACCAGCGTCGCGCTCTCCCGCCTGGCGAAAGATCTAGACGTGCCGATCCGCACCGGGATCCACTTCGGCGAGGTCGAAGTGCTGGATGGGGACATCCTTGGCTTGGCCGTCGTCATGGCCACCCGCGTCATGGCAGTGGGTGACGGCGGCGAGACGATCGCGACCTCGACCGTTGTGGAGTTGGTCGAAGGCTCCGGCCATCGATGGTCCTCAATCGGACCACACTCCCTGAAGGGGATCGAGCGAGACCGGGAACTGTTCCAGCTCGTTCAGAAGTCGGACCATGCGGAACGACCGAGCGCGGCTCCATTGCGGTAGCGGCGTTGGATCTGTGTTGCCATAGCCCCGCGACCGTCCGTTTGAAAGAGGCCCGGCCACGCCTGCGATCCGCGTATCGAGGCCCTGGAGCAGCCGAACGCGAACGGGTCTCAGGCCCCGCGCGCTCTTTGATCAGATGGCGGTGGTGGCAGCCGGCGATGGACCGGAAAAGTCACGTTCGAACCCTTCACCTCACTCGCTGACGATTCCCCAGCCCTCCCTGACCTGGGTGTTCTCGATCAGATCGCCGAGACGCTCCCACGCCAGGTGATGCCAACGTTGTCCCACCCTCTCCGCCAAATGTTGTCCTTTCGCAATCCACAGAGGTGAGAAGGTCTGGGTCAATCGACCAGGGCTCTGCGTTGGTGCGCAGAACGCCGATCGGCGTCGAACGGGAGCACGTCTCCGGAGACCTCTGGTGAGACCGGACGAGCGGGCTTGCCGCACCCGTGGATCGTGGTCGGCCCCATCGGCGAGCGCTGACGAACCAAGGGGCTCCTCTAGATG
>VFJN01000104.1 GCA_009886035.1 Actinomycetota bacterium | reverse complement strand
GCGGTGGCGGCCATCGCGCTGGCGGTAGCGATGGTTCCGGGGCGGGCCCAGGTGCCGCTCGGGGCCGGGGCGGTGGCGTTCCTGCCGTTGGCGTTGGGTGGCCTCGGCGGTGCGCTCGTGAGTGTGCTGTCCTCCGCCCCCAGCGTGGGCGGAAACTGGTCGCTGGCTCCCCCCGAAGCGCAGGGGCTGCGGTTGGCCTTCCGCACAGTGTGGCCGCCGGCGATCGCCATGCTCGGCGTCACCCCGGTGATCTTTGCCCAGCGGGCGCAAGAGCAGGGACTGGCGCCGATCGAAGGTGGTGCCCGTATCGTTCCGCTGGTGATTTTGGTGTTTGGTCTCGTCTGCGGGTGGGTGCGGGTGCGCGACGAGATCGGAACCTGGTGGCGTGCCCAGATGGAGGTGGCAAATGCCAAGCCCTGATCCCCAGCCCGCCCTCTTGGTGGCTGAGCAGGCCAGTAAGACCTACGCCGATCTGGTGGCCTTGGCGCCTCTCGACCTGCAGATCTCGGCGGGCACGATGGTGGCTCTGGTGGGCCACAACGGCAGTGGTAAGTCCACGTTTCTGAGGCTCGCCTCGGGCCTGTTGGATCTAACCGACGGCACTATCACCATCGCCGGCGCCCCGGCCGGCACGTCCGACGCCCGGGCAGCCCTGAGTTTCCTGCCCGATGAGCCCGTGCTCTACGACGATCTCTCGGTGCAAGAGCACTTGGCCTATGTGTCGGCCTTGCACGGGGTGCACGCCACCCGCGAGGACTTCGACGAACTGGTGGAGCGGGTAGGCCTCGCGGCGCGGGCCGACGATCTCCCGGCTCGCTTCAGCCGCGGCCTGCGCCAGAAGACGTCCATCGCCGTGGCCTTGGTCCGGCCCTTCGATCTGCTGATGGTGGATGAGCCCTTCGTGGGTCTGGACGCTCCCGGCAAGGATGCCCTGCTGGGGATCTTCGACGAGTTGCACGATCACGGTAAAGCCATCGTGGTGGCTACCCACGACGCCAGTTTCGTGGAGCGGGTGGGCCGGTGCATCGCGCTGCGCGATGGCGAGGTTGTGCATGACGGTCCCGCCACCCCCGCCGAGGTCCTCCGGTTGGTCGGGTCCTGAGGTCATCGGAGCGGGCGTCGGCCCCCGGGCCGCTAGTCGGTGGCGGTGAGGATCGGGGAGAGAGCGTCCACCATCTGGCGTGATGTCGGGTCGAAGTGGGCGGAGACGTCGAAGACCGCTGGGTTCATGTTGCGGGTGCCGCGTCGCACGATGGCCATATGGGCATCGATGGTGATCTCGGCGATGCAGCGGGGGAGACAGGCGGAGGCGAAGACCAACTCAGTGATGAACAACGAGAGAGGCGTTGTGCCCTGGAGGTGAAGCGGCAGTGGGTGGCTGGACCAGGCCCAGTCCTCGATCACGTAGAGGCCCCCGGGCCGGAGGTGGGGAAAGAGGCGGTTGAAGCTCGCTTTGGTTTCGGCGTACAGGTGAGACGCGTCGTCGATGATGAGGTCGATCGGTTGGCCATCAAATTCGCGTTGGACGATCGTGTCGAGCGCCACCACGTCGGATTGGTTCATGCCATAGAAGGGCACGATCACGTCCTCCATGGAGTGGGCCCTGATGAACTCATCGAGCGGGCGACAGGAATCCCGCAGTTCGATGGCGACGAGTTTTTCCGGTTTGGCCAGTTGGGCCAGGAGCGTGGTGCTGCCCCCTTGGTAGATCCCCAACTCCAGAATGAACCGTGGCTGGCTGGCCTCGATCAGCGCCACGTAGTGATCGATTTGGGGCCGAGTTTTGATCAGGAACATTTGGCCCACGGATGGGGCGACATTCTTTTCGCGGGTGATGATGGGAACGGAGAAATAGCTCACGCCATCGAGGGTGAACTCTTCGTCGCTCGACCAGTCCAAGTGATGTTCCATGAGGTTCACTCTCCCTCGGCGAATCGGTAGGAAACTAGCAGCACGGCAGCGGCGGCCGGTCCGGCTACGGGCTAGCGGCTAGTGGGTGCCGTAGACCGGCGTGGGCTCGGGAGCCTCGGCGATGAGACCATCAATGACCTCTCCCAACTCGGCCGCCTCCCAGCGGTCGCCCTTGTCGGCGGCGGGGCCGTGCTGCCAGCCGGTGGCGAGGCCCACATGGCCGCCCTCCACTTCAAACATCCGCCCGGTGATGTGGGCGGATCGGGGGGAGGCAAGCCAGGCCACGAGGGGCGACACGTTTTCCGGAGCCATGGCATCGAAAGCATCGGGCTGATCGGGGGTGGCCATCATCTCGCTAAACACCCCCTCGGTCATCCGCGTGCGGGCGGCGGGGCACAAGGCGTTAGCGGTCACGCCGTAGCGGCCCAGTTCGGCGGCTTGGACGAGGGTGAGGGTGGCGATCCCGGCCTTGGCGGCGGAGTAGGCGGCTTGGCCAACCGATCCGAGGATGCCGGCGCCGGAACTCGTGTTGATGATCCGAGCATCGACGGGCGTACCTGCCTTGGCGTGGTCGCGCCAGTGGGCGGCGGCGTGGCGGGCCACCGCGAAGTGGCCCTTGAGGTGCACGCGTACCACCGCGTCCCATTCGTCCTCGGCGGCGTTGGCAAACATGCGGTCCCGCACGAAACCGGCGTTGTTCACCACCACGTCGAGCCCGCCGAAGGCAGCGATGGCGGCGGCAATCATGCGGCCCGCTCCGTCGAAGTTGGCTACGTCATCACCGTTGGCGACGGCCTGGCCGCCCCCGGCGCGGATTTCGTCGACCACCTCGCCGGCCGGACCCGTGCCGCCGCCGGACCCATCGAGTTCGCAGCCGAGATCGTTCACCACCACTCGTGCCCCTTGGCGGGCTAGTTCCAGGGCGTGGGCGCGGCCTAGGCCGCGGCCGGAGCCGGTCACGATCACGATGCGTCCATCACAGATGCCATCCATGGGCCTCAGCATGGCAGGATCTGACGATCCATCAGAAAACGGGTTTGTTGCCCACCCCCGCCCTGGATGCGAGCGTGAGCGGGTCCGCCACCCAAGAATCGAGTCGCCTTGCGTTACGGGATCACGATGTTTGCCACCGATGTGAGCATGGATGTGGTGGCCCTGGCCCGGGAGGCCGAGGCCCGCGGGTTGCAATCTCTCTGGCTGCCGGAGCACACCCACATCCCCACCAGTCGTCGCACGCCCCCGCCCACCGGCGACGCCGAGTTGGGGGCAGAGTACAAACGCTGCCTGGATCCGTTGGTGTCGTTGGCCGCCGCCGCGTCGGTCACCACCACCCTGCGGCTCGGCACGGGAATCCTGTTGGCCGCCCAGCGCGAGCCGATCGTCACCGCCAAGGCTGTGGCCACGCTCGACCATCTGAGCAACGGTCGCGTGGCCCTGGGGGTTGGCTTCGGATGGAACGAGGACGAAATCGCCCACCATGGCGTGTCGATGCCCGATCGCCGGGCCGTGGCGCGCGAGACGATCCTGGCGATGCAGGCGCTCTGGGCGGATGAGGAGGCGAGCTTCGCGGGCGAGCACGTTCGCTTCGGGCCGAGTTGGGCGTGGCCGAAGCCAGTGCAGACCGGGGCGGACGGGTGCCCGCGGGTGCCGGTGCTCCACGGCGGCGCCGCCGGTCCGAAGTTGTTCGCCCACATCGCGGAGTACGGCGACGGCTGGATCCCGATCGGCGGTGCCGGGCTTACCGATGCCATTCCTCGCTTGCGCGAGGCGATGGCCGCGGCGGGCCGAGACCCTGCCGCGCTGGAGATCGTTCCGTTTGGATCGGTGCCGAACGAGGGCAAACTCGACCACTTTGAGCGCATCGGGGTTACCGAGTGCGTCTTCCGGCTGCCCAGCGCGCCGCGCGATGTGGTGCTGCCTCTGCTCGACGAGCAAGCCTCCCTCGTGGCCAGTCGCTCCTGAGGGCCACGCCAACGGGGTTAGGGAACGAGGACGACTTTGCCGGCAACTTGACGCGCCTGCAGATCGGTCAGGGCGCGCACCACATCGTCGAGCGGATACTCGGTGGGCTCCACCGGCGTGAGCGCTCCGGAACCCGCCAGCACCAGCAACTCCTGCAGCAGTGCTTGGTTGCCGACGGGATCTCGCATTGTCCAGGCTCCCCAGTCGATGCCCACGAGAGTTCGGTTGTTGAGCAGCACCTGGTTGATCGCCAGACGCGGAATCTCGCCGCCGGCGAAGCCAATGACGAGGTAGCGACCCATCCACTTCAGGGCCCGCAGGGCGGGCTCGGCAAAGCGACCGCCCACGGGATCGACCACCACATCCACGCCGCCATCGGAGAGTTCGCGTGCCCGTGCTTTGAGGTCTTCGGTCTCGTAGTTGATCGTCGCGTCCGCCCCGGCCCGACGGGCCGCCTCGAGCTTCTCCTCGGAGGATGCCGCCGCGATCACCCGGGCGCCGAGATGGCGGGCCACGTCCACCGCCGCCAGCCCCACGCCGCCCCCCGCCCCGAGCACGAGCACCCATTCACCCTTCGCCACCGGGGCGCGGTGGCGGAAAGCGAAGAGCATGGTGCCGTAGCTCTGCACCAGCCCCGCCGCTTGGCCGTAGGTGAGATTGCCGGGGATGGGCACAACCGCCGTGGCGGCCAACTCAACATGGGAGGCGTATCCGCCGAGCCAGGGCATGGCGAGCACTCGGTCCCCCACGGCGATGGCCTCAACTCCCTCGCCCACGGCCACGACATCGCCCGCCACTTCGCCGCCCGGGGTGAAGGGCAGCGGCGGTTTGATCTGATAACGGCCCTCCACGAAGAGCCCGTCCACAAAGTTCACGCCCGCCGCCCGCACCGCCACCACCACCTTGTGCGCCCCTGGGGTCGGGGTGGGTCGCTCGTGAATCACCAGGCGATCAATGGGGGCGAACTCCTGGCAGACGACGGCGCGCACCGGCTAACCATGACACAGCCCGACGGGTGACGCGGTTCCGTGCGACGATGGGGTATGGCCGTGGAGATCGTCGAGGATTTCGACGATGTTCGCCTGGCGGACTACCGACACCTGCGGGAACCGTCCCGGCGCATGAAGGTGGAGCGCGATCGAGGGATCTTCACCCTCGAGGGGGCGCTGTCGGTGGAGGCGTTGCTGGGCTCGTCGTACCGGGTGCGATCGGTGCTGGTGGCCGAGGAGCATGCCCCCAAGATGGCCGAGCGTTTCGGGCCCGACGTAGCTCTGCTGGCGATGCCCGCCACGGCGATGACCGAACTCACCGGGGTGCACTTCCATCGGGGCGTGCTTGCCGTGGCGGAACGTCACCCTTTGCCTACCGTGGCTGAGGTGGTGGCCACGGCCCGGTTGGTGCTGGTGCTCGAAGCGGTGAACGATCATGAGAACATCGGCGCCTTGTTCCGCAATGCGGCGGCCTTCGGGGTGGACGCCATCGTTCTGGATCCCACCACCGCCGATCCCCTCTACCGGCGGTCCACCCGGGTGTCGCTCGGCCACGTGCTGCGCGTGCCCTTCGCCCGCGCCGAAGGATGGCCCGACGCCCTTCATGAACTGCAGGCGGCGGGCTTCACCACCCTGGCCCTTACCCCGGATGGCGACGCCGAGGCGCTGGCCGGGGTGGTGGCGGCGCCACCGGAGCGCGCCGCTCTGGTGCTCGGCGCCGAGGGTCCCGGGCTCAGCGCGGCGGCGCTCGATGCCGTGGCCCGGCATGTGCGGATCCCGATGTCGCCGGGTGTCGATTCGGTGAATGTGGCCACGGCGGCGGCCATTGCGCTGTCGGCGCTCTACGGCATTGGTTGAGCGCGGTTCGGCGTTGCGTTGCGTTGTGTTGCGTCAGGCTCGGCCGGTGACGTCGACCACCCAGGACAAGTCGGCGGTGTCGAGGCGCTCGTGCCAGGCGGCGGGGGCCGCCGCCATCAGTGTCTGGAAGTCCCAGTAGTCCTTCCACAGCATGATCACACCCTCGTGCACCCGTTGCACCGAGACGAACGGAAGGGCGACGGTCTCGCCGCTCTCCCAGGTCCATACTTCGGTGTGTTCGGTAACCACCACACCGTCGGCTCCCTCGGCCACCACGCCGGGGCGGTGCTCGTAGCCGATGAGTCCCTCTAAGCCGAGCCGCAGGCGGGCCTCAATACTGTGCGGCCCCACGCCGGCGCTCGCCGGGCCGGTGGGTATGTCGTAGTAAATCGATTCGGGCCCGAAAAACGAGCGAATGAGATCCCAATCGCGGGCGTAGAGGGCAGCCCAGAAGGCCGCCGTGGTGGCGGTGGGAGAGGCGCTCATCGGGCGCCGCGAAGCAAAGCGCCAGGACGCGCCCCGGTGTCTTCGCCGTTGACGAAGGTGGGTTCACCTCGCTTGACCGTGGCGAGGTAGCCGTCGGCCCGCTGGATGAGTCGGCTGGCATTGCCGGGAAGGTCAGCCACCAACTCGGGGCGACGTAGTTGCAGGGCGCCGTGGTCGATCACGTTGGCATCGCCGACGTACCCGGGGGCGAGCACGCCGCGATCGCCGAGGCCGTAGAGGGTGGCGGTGGCCTGGGTCATTTTGTGCACCGCCTCCTCGACGCTGAGCCGTCCGTGACGTCGGTCGCGCGCCCAGTGGGTGAGCAAGAAGGTAGTGGTGGAGGCGTCGCAGGTCTGGCCGGCGTGGGCCCCACCGTCGCCGAGGCCGAAGGCCGAGGTGGGGTGTTGGAGCATCTCGCCTACCGCGTCGAGGTTGCCGTCGGTGTAGTTGAGGACCGGCGCATTGAGGAGTTCGCGACCGCCGTCGCCCAGGAAGAGTTCGAGGAGAAGTTCCCACTCGCTGATCCCACGGGCGGCGGCGAGGGCGGTGGCGCTGCGCTCCACCCCCGGTTCGTACACCGGGGGATCGCCGAGCAGGTAGATGCGGCTCGGGTTCATGAAGCCCATGACGATCGGGTCGTCCTTGAGAGCGGCGGCGTCGGCGACGATCCGGGCGGCGAGGTCGGGGTCGGCCTGGAGGCGCGCCACCTGTTCGGTCCAGGGCAGGAAGCCGAGTCCCGCCTGGGACCACGCCCTAGTGAAGGCCAGCGGGTGGAACGTCTGGAACCCGAGTAACAAAGAGACGGTGCGGCCGTGTACCTGCGGGCGTACGGCCACCCCTTCGGCCGCCGCTTCGGCGGAGAGGTCGAGGAGTCGCTTCCATCCCTGCGGGTCGGCGTTGTTTTGGCTGAGGGCGAAGGTGACTGGTCGCTTGATGGCCGCGGCGAGACGGCGCATCCAGTCCATTTCCACTTCCGGGGCCGCCAGGTCTTCGCCCAAGGCCCCCGCCGGAGCCAGTTCGAAGACGCCGGTGCCCAGTTCGCCGAGCACGCGGCCGATACCGAAGAGTTCGTCTTCGGCTGCGAAGGTGCCCGGCACCGGCTCACCGTCGATGGCGCGGTGGGCGAGGGTTCGACTGGTGGAGAAACCGAGCGCCCCGGCCTGGATTCCTTCCTTCACGATGGCCGCCATGGCTTCGATGTCTTCGGCGGTGGCGGGTTCGTTGCGGGCCCCGCGGTCGCCCATGACGTAGCCCCGCACAGCCCCGTGGGGTACCTGGGTGCCGAGGTCCATCACATGGCGGCGTTCCTCGAGGGCATCGAGGAACTCGGGGAAGGTTTCCCAGTTCCATTTGATGCCCGCACTCAGGGCGGCGCCGGGGATGTCCTCCACCCCTTCCATCAGGCCGATGAGCCAGTCATGGCGGTCGGTGGCGACGGGGGCAAACCCCACGCCGCAGTTCCCCATGACCACGGTGGTGACCCCGTGCCAGCACGACGGGGTGAGTTGCTCGTCCCAGGTGGCCTGGCCGTCGTAGTGGGTGTGGATATCGACAAAGCCCGGCGTCACCAACGCGCCGTCGGCGTCGATCTCGTGCCGTCCGGTGCCGTCGACGGAACCCACCTCGGTGATGATGCCGTCGCGTATGGCCACGTCGGCGGTGCGGGCCGGTGCTCCGGTACCGTCAACGACGGTGCCTCCTCGGATCACCAGATCGTGTGCGGCCATGGTTCCCCCCCGGGGTGGTTGCTCTGCGAGTTGGAATCATCGCATGACCCCGGCGCCGCGTCATGTCCTCCCCCGGTGGCCCGGGTGTTTCTCCCCGGTGTCAGAGGCGTTCGATGATGGTGACGTTGGCCTGGCCCCCGCCTTCGCACATCGTTTGGAGGCCGTAGCGGCCGCCGGTGCGCTCGAGTTCGTTGAGCAGGGTGGTCATGAGGCGGGCACCGGTGGCACCGAGGGGATGGCCGAGCGCGATGGCGCCACCGTTGACGTTCACCTTGGAGTGGTCGACGTCGAGTTCCTTCTCCCAGGCCATGACCACCGAGGCGAAGGCTTCGTTTATTTCCACCAGATCGATCTGGTCCATGGTCATCCTGGTTTTCTCCAGCGCGTAGCGAGTGGCGGCGATCGGGGCGGTGAGCATCCAGATCGGGTCGTCGGCCCGCACGCTCATGTGGTGGATGCGCGCCCGCGGGGTTAGGTGGTGATCGGTGAGGGCCTGTTGGCTCACGATGAGCAGCGCGGCGGAGGCGTCGGAGATCTGTGAAGCCGCCGCGGCGGTAACCCGCCCGCCCTCGGTGAGGGTCTTGAGGGAGCGGATCTTTTCCCAGTTCGGCTCGCGGGGGCCTTCGTCGTGGCTCAGTCCGTTGAGGGGAGCGATCTCCGCCTGGAATCGACCCTCGGTGGTGGCGTGGATGGCTCGCTGGTGGCTCTGCACGGCGAAGTTCTCCATGTCCTCGCGCGAGCAGTTCCAGCGTTCGGCGATCATCTCGGCGCTGGTGAACTGGCTGACCTCCCCGGTGCCGTAACGCTTCACCCAGCCCTCGGAGCCAGTGAAGGGGTCTGCGAAGCCGAGGTCGGTGGCGAGCGTCATGGCCGAACTGATCGGAATCATGGACATCTGTTGCACGCCCCCGGCGACCACCACATCGTTCACGCCGGCCATCACGGCCTGGGCGGCAAAGTGGATGGCCTGCTGGGCCGAACCGCATTGCCGGTCGATGGTGGTGCCGGGCACATGGTCGGGTAACTGGGCGGCGAGCCAGCAGGTGCGGGCGATGTCGCCGGCTTGGCCTCCTACCGTGTCGACACAACCGAACATCACGTCCTCGACCGCCCCCGGGTCGATCCCGGTGCGGTCCATCAGCGCCCGCAGCGAGTGGGCGCCGAGGTCGGCGGGGTGCACCGTGGCGAGGCTGCCGCCTCGGCGACCGACGGGGGTGCGAACGGCATCTACGATGAAGGCTTCGGTCACCGGCTCATTCTCCCGTAGTTGGGGCTACCACCGGCAACTTCTCGCCGGTATCGGTGGGGGCCGCCCCGGGCCGGGCCAGGACGCGTTCGTGCTGGGCCGCCACGGAAACGGAGGGGGCCGGCGCCCCTGGGATCAGGCTGAAGGTAGGTCGGCCTCAAGCGCATGGGTTACGCGATCGGTGTGGTGGGCCGTGTCGCCCCAGGCCCGAGCGAGCGCCCAGGTGCGTTTGAGGTAGAGGTGGAGGTCGGCCTCCACGGTGTAGCCGATGGCCCCGTGACATTGGAGCGCCTGGCGGCCGACGAGTTCGGCGGCGTCGGATGCCATGGCTTTGGCCATCGACACGTCGCGGGCGCGGGTAGGGGTGGATTGGGCCACGGACCAGGCGGCTCGGGCTACGGCCGGACGGGCGAATTCGAGCGCCAAGGCGGCGTTGGTGAGGTGGTGTTTTACGGCTTGGAAACTCCCGATGGGAACTCCGAACTGCTGCCGTTGGCTGACGTAGTCGACGGTGAGGTCGAGCATTGCTTGCCCCAGGCCAACCAGCATGGCGGCCGTGCCGAGGGCGCCACGATCGAGAGCGAGGGCGATCACGGCGGGGTCGTCGGTGAGTACCTCGGGGTGGCGGGGGGTACTCAGGGTGGCGGCCCGGCGGGCACCGTCCACGGTGGTGGCGGCGGTGAGTTCGACGGCGTCGCCATCAGTGACGGCGAGGGTGTCGCCCTGGTGGAGGAGGATCCGGTCGGCGTCGGCGGCGCAGGGTACGAGGGGACCGCCGAGGTCGCTGGCGATCATGCCGATCCCGGCCCCCAACAGGGGCGCGGCCACCATGGCGGTCTCCACGATGGGATGGGGGAGCGCCACGCGGCCGGCTTCCTCGAGGATCGGTACCAGGAACGTCTCATCGAGGCCGAGGCCGCCGGCGGCTTCGGGCACCAACACGGCGAGTACGCCCATGGCGTCGAGGCTGTCCCACACGCCCCTGTCGAGGTGGCCGGGGGGAGCATCCCAGGCGGCTCGCACCACCAACGGGGTGCCCTCCTTGGCCAGCAGTTCGCGTACCGCGTCGCTAAACGCCTGCTGGTCCTGCGACCACGAGAATCTCATGAGGGGTTCCCCCCGACGGGGTGGCGAGTGCGCATCATCGGGGAAGTCCCAGGACGCGCTCGGCGGCGATGTTGCGCTGGATCTCGTTGGTACCGGCGTAGATCGGGCCCGACAGGGAGAACTGCCAGGCCTTGCTCCACGGTCCCTCGAGTTCGGCATCGGGGCCGAGGAGATCGAGGGCAAGTTGGTGCAGTTCGATATCGAGTTCGCTCCACCAGAGTTTGGCGAGGCTGGCTTCGGCACCGGGTTTCATGCCCGCCGCCAGGGTGGTGACGGTGGCCAGCGTCTGCTGTTGGTAGGCCTCCGCGTGCATCCAGGCGGTGGCTGCCCGTCGCCGCAGGGTGGGGTCGCCACGGTCGCGGGCCAAGGCCACGAGCCGTTCGGCGGTGACCACGAAGCGGCCCGGGGAGCGCAGAGTGAGGCCGCGTTCGGAGCCCGCGGTAGCCATCGCAACCGCCCAGCCGCCTTCGGGTTCGCCCAGCACCACCCCGCCGGCCACGGCGTCATCGGCGAGGAAGGCATTGTCGAAGAAAACCTCCGCAAAGCCCTCGTCGCCGTCGAGGCGACCGAAGCCGCGCACGGTCACCCCCGGGGTGTCGAGCGGTATGAGGAAGTAGGTGAGTCCGCGGTGGCGGGCACTGTCGGGGTCGCTGCGAAAGAGACCGAACAGATGGGTGCAGAAGGCACCTCGGGTGGTCCAGGTCTTCTGGCCATCAAGGATCCAACCACCGGGCACCCGCCGCGCTTTGCTGGTGACGCTGGCTAGGTCGCTACCGGCGTTGGGCTCAGACCAACCCTGACACCAGAGATCCTCGGCGGCGGCCATGGGGCGCAGGATGCCTTCCTGTTGCGCCGGCGTGCCGAACTCGAAGAGGCTCGGGGCGAGCAGGAAGATGCCGTTTTGGGTGACGCGCGGGGGTGCCCCGGCCCGGTAGTACTCCTCTTCGAAGATGAGCCACTCCCACAGCGTCGCCCCCCGGCCACCGTGGTCGGCGGGCCAGGACACCACGGCCCAGCGGTCGTGAAAGAGGCGTCGTTCCCAGTCGAGGTGTTGGGCGAAGCCCTCACGGGTGTCGCCCGATGCCACCTCGCCGCCGTGGTCGGTTCGCCATTGCGCCACGTTCGTGTGGAGCCACCGGTGGGCGTCGGCCCGGAAGGCCTCTTCGGAGGCCGACCACGTTAGGTCCATCTCATCGACGCCCTTCGCCGGCGGCGACGGTGGGCGGGCGGGAATGATGCTGGCGCGTCGGCGTCATCGGGGGCTGCCGAGGCGATCGAGCACGGCCTCCGCTTCGGCCTCGATGCGGGCGAGGAGGTCGGCCACGGTGGGCAACTCGTTGATCACGCCGGTGACCTGCCCGGTGGGGAGGATTCCGATCTCGGGTTTGCCGTCCACCATGGTGGCCTTGATGAGCATCGGGGCATTGGCGGCCATGGCCATCTGGCTGAGGGTGAGGCCTTGGTTCTTACGCATGGCCATTCCCTCGCGCATCATGTCGCCCAATTTTGTGCCGGTTTCCCGCCGGAACCGTAGCGCCGCGTAGGCGGCTCGGGGGAAGCGCAACAGCATCGGCGAACGTTCGATGCGATCCACTACGTCGGTGCGGATGACCCGTTGGGGGGCACCATCAAGAGCGGTGGTAACCACGGTGTCGAAGACGGAGGCGGCCGTGTAAAGATCCTTGACGCCGGGGGGAACGTGGCTCTCTTGGGTGAGGAGGAAGCGGGTACCCATCGCGATCCCGTCGGCCCCGTAGGCCAGCGCCGCCACCAGCCCGCGACCATCGTGGAAGCCGCCGGCGCCGAGCACGGGAATCTCTGCTCCCACCGCCTCGACCACCTGAGGCAGAAGCAACGAGGTGGGCACGGTGCCGGTGTGGCCGCCGCCTTCCCCGCCCTGGGCGATCACGGCGTCTACCCCCATCTCGAGCACTTTTTCGGCGTGCCGTCGAGCTCCCACGGTGGGAACTACCGCGACGCCCGCATCGTGGCAGCGGGCCACGGCATCTTTGGTGGGCGCTCCGGCGAAGGACACCAGTTTCACGCCTTCGGCAACGACGAACGCCACCCGCTCCGCGAGATCAGGTTGGTCGGCCCGAAAGTTCACCCCGAAGGGGGCGTCGGTCCGGGCCCGCACCCCGCGCACCGCGTCGCGCATCTCGTCTGGAGTCATCGTGATGGCGGCCAGGATGCCGAATCCACCGGCCGCACTCGTGGCGGCGGTGAGGTTGGCCCCCGAAACCCAGCCCATCCCTGTCTGCACGATGGGCAACCGGCAGCCCACCAGATCGCAAAAGCGGGTCCGCAGGGCGGAAGGAACAGCGTCTGACACCTCGTCAGATTACCGGTGCCCTGATCGGACGGCGAACCGGTGGCCATTGGCCCGGCCGTGGCAATGACGGGCGACGGGCGCATAGTCTTCCGCCGTGTCGGATTCAACGGGAAAGGCGAGCGAGCCGGAAGGGGCTGATCCCCGCTCCCCACTGGACGATGTCGATCGGGCCCCCATGGGCCAGGAGCGTCCGACGGCCGATGCCCAGTGGGACGAGGTGCACCGTCGCTGGGAGCGCTGGGACGAGGACGGGCAGGATTGGGTGATTGTGGGATCCGATCTGGGTGATGGCGTCGCGCCCGAAGATGAAAATCCGCTTCCCCCGGCCCTCACTCGGATGGTGCACCATGCCGATGAACTGGACGCACTCGAGCGCGAGCATGATCTCGAGGAAGCGGGGGCGGTGGCCGCGCCGGGCCCGGGCGGGGATCACCGGCTTCTCCCGTCCGGGCCGCGCCCGGACGATGCCCAGTGGGACGAAATCTTGGGCCGCTGGGTGTATTGGGATCCCGAGACCAACGCGTGGGCCGATGGGTCGGAGGCCGATCCCGACGTTTAAACGGCGGCGTGAGGGCGTCGTCGGGCGGCTGGCCGGGAGGTCAGTTGGGTACTTCCACCAGGCGTTGTCCGGTGGGATCGATCACGGTGGCAATCAAGTGGATCTCAGCGGCGGTGGGGAGGCGCGACTGCGGAACTTCGTCGGGAATGACGAGGTCGAAGCCGGTGGCCTCCTGAACCTCCTCGGGGGTCACCCCGGGGTGCACGGAGCGGAGGCGAAGGCGGTGATCGGGGGTGGCGAAGTCGAGCACGGCGAGGTTGGTGACGACGTACCGAATCTCGTGGAAGCGCCGTTGGTGTTCATCTAGCAACGCAGCCCGGTTGTACCCAACGCCGCACACGGTGTCTACGTTGGCGCAGAGCACGTTGGGCGAATGGTTGGGCACCCAGTAGGAGGTGGTGTTGTTGATGGTGTTACCGGGGGCGCCGCGGTAACCGAGCAGTTGCACTTTGGGTCGGCGGTAGTCGCCGATGGCGGCGAAGTTCTGGTTGCCGTACTGGTCGATCTGGGTGCCCCCCATGACCACGTGGCGGCGGCCGTTCCATACCCAGCCAAACATCTGCCGGTATGGGTTGAAGGTTTCGATGACCTTGCCGTCGGGCCACGCGAACGCTTCGGGGTTGGCGATGAGGCGGGCTTCGCCGTCGGTCATGGCGAGGTCGGGCTCGAAGGTGGCCCGCGCCAGGCGACCACCGATCATGGGGATGGTGCCGATCGGATTGGCGAGCAACTCGCCGTCGCCCCGGAAGCACTCGGCCATGGCGACGACGCACACATCGGCACGGCTCACGGGGCCATGGGTGGGTTCGGTCATGAGGCCCGCAACTTTGCTTGGTAGTCGGCTTCGCTGAGATCAAGCCATCCGGCGCGGAACTCCGCCCAGGCCTCGGGCGACTTGGCGGAGGCGGCGTAGTGCTTCTGGAACGCTTCGTCGCGGGGGTAGTCCGGCTCGCAGGCGGTGAAGTGGGCACCGTTGGGGGCTTCGATCACGCCGTCCACCAAGAGGCGGCTGATCAGGAGCGACTGGGGCGGGCCTTCTTGGGCAAGATCCTGGGTGGCCACGATGCGTTCGGTGGAGAGGAAACCTTTGGCGGCCGCCCCCAGGAAGAGATCGTCCATGTAGGGGTCGGGGCCGAGGTACTGGCCGTTGCCACGCGCATCGGATCGGTTCATGTGGACAAAGGCGGCATCCATCACCAGGGCGGGCACAGCCACCAGTTCTTCTCCGTCATCGAAGGGGGACGTCACCATCTTCAGGCGGTCGTTGTCGCGCAGAATGTCCGATCCCAATCCCACTCGGGTGGGGAGAAATGGCACCCGCCAGGCGGCGGCTTGCAGCCCCAGGAGGAACATGCCCTCGTCGTAGGGCTCGTCCTCGATGGCCCCCCGTTGGCGGGCGGCGCGGAAGTGGGGTTCGAGGGGGATCGAGTCGAGTGAGACGAAGGCGTAGACGAGGCGCTTCACCTTGCCGGCAGCACACAGCAGGCCCACGTCGGGGCCACCCCAACTCACCACGGTGAGGTCCGTGAGATCCGAGCGCAGTATGGCCCGCACGACCGACATGGGTTTGCGGCGCGATCCCCAGCCGCCGATCCCGATCGTCATGCCGGAGGACAACTCCGCCACGGCTTCGTCCTCGGTGCAGCGTTTATCCTTCGGCTCCGTCATCACTCGCTCGTATCGGTGGTGCGCTTGTCCACGAAGGCATCGCGGTGTTCATCGGCCACGCCCGACAGGTTCAGCTCGAAGGTAAAGCCCTGTTCGAAACGGTAGGAGCGCTTCACATCCCAGGGGTCGATCCCGTTGAGGCTTTCTTTGGCGGCACGGATGACGGTGGGGGATTTGGCGGCGATTTGGCCAGCCACTGCCATCGCCGCCGCTCGCAGGTCAGCGAGGGGCACCACCGAGTGCACGGAACCGAAGTGGTGGAGTTCGTGCGCGGTGGCGGTAGCCGATGTGTAGACCATGGCGCGCATCTTGTGCTGAGGCACCAGGCGGCTGAGGTGGGTGGCGGC
>VFJN01000159.1 GCA_009886035.1 Actinomycetota bacterium | reverse complement strand
TGGGCATGGTGGTCCCGATGGTGGCCAGCGGGACGAGATCGCCCACCTGCATGTTGAAGGCCCCGCACCCCACCTCGAGTGGCTCGCCGTCTCCGGCGTCGACGGTGACCAGGTGAATCTTGTTGGCGCCCTCGACGGGGCGCGTCTCGATCACTCGGGCCACCACGACGCCGTCGAGACCCTCGCCGATTCGATCCAGCTCCTCGACGGCCATGCCCAGGTCGCTCATCTCCTCACCGAGCGCGACGGGGTCCCCGTCGAAGGGAGCGAAGTCGCGCAACCACGAGAGCAAGACCTTCATGCTGGCGTCCTTAGAACTGACTCAGAAAGCGGATGTCGTTGGTGAAGAGATCGCGCAGGTCGGCCACTCCATGGGCACTGGCCCCGAGGCGATCGAGCCCAAACCCGAACGCGAAGCCCTGCCACTCTTCGGGATCGATGCCGCAGTTGGTCAACACGTTGGGGTGCACCATCCCGCAGCCCCCGAGTTCCAACCACGAGCCGTCGGGCCGCTGGATGTCGAACTCCGCCGAAGGCTCCGTGAAAGGGAAGTAGGACGGCCGCAGGCGAGAGGTGAAATCGCCACCAAAGAACGCCTTCGTGAAGGCATCGAGCGTGCCGGCGAGGTCGGCGAAGGTGATGTTGCGGTCGATCACCAACCCCTCGATCTGATGAAAGACCGGCATGTGGGTGGCGTCGGGGGTGTCCTGGCGAAACACCCGCCCGGGCATCACCATGTAGAAGGGCGGCTCCTCGCCGCTCATCACCCGCACCTGCACCGGCGACGTGTGGGTGCGAAGCACGGTGGAGCCCGGCGCCCCCATCTCCACGTAGAGCGTGTCGTACATGTCCCGAGCTGGGTGATCGGGCGGAAAATTGAGGGCGCCGAAGTTGTGCCAATCCGTCTCTACCTCGGGTCCCTCGGCGATGGTGAACCCCATCCCGACGAACACATCCTCGAGGGTCTCCATGGCCTGGGTGACGAGGTGGAGGTGACCGGCGCCGGTTCCGGGGGCCGCTTCGGTGAGGTCGAGCCGCTCGGCGTTGAGTTGGAGGCGGCGCTGTTCCCGCTCCAGTTCCGACCGACGGGCCATGGCCGCCCTCTCCACGGTGGCACGCGCCCGGTTCACGGCCCCGCCTACCGCTCGCCGGGCATCGGGCTCGAGCCCACCCAACTGGGCCTTGTAGGAGGCCAGCACCGATTTCTTACCCAGCAGTTCCGACTCGATCGCCGCCAGTTCCTCGAGGCTGCCGGCGGCCGCCAGACGCGGCGGCGCGGTGGTCTCAAGGGCGGCGATGTTCTCGAGCATGGCGAGCAATGCTCCCCGGTCAGCCCGGGGTGCCGCCAATCGGTTTCGGAGGGCTCCTTCGTTGGCGGAGGGCCTCGAACGCCAACACGGATCCGGTCATGGCCACGTTGAGCGACTCGGCCCGTCCGGTGAGCGGGATCGTGAGGCGCTCATCGACGGCAGCGGCTACGTCGTCGGGCAGGCCATGGGCCTCGCTCCCGAGCAGGATCGCCATCGGTCCGGTGAGATCGACGGTGTGGTACGGCGTACCGCCCCGCACCACGGTGGCGAAGGTGCGCACCCCCGCTTCTCGCAGCGCCTCGGTTACCGCCATCGTGTCTCCTCCGCTGGCCACCGGGAGGTGGAACAGTGCCCCCGCTGATGCCCGCACGCACTTCGGATTACTGGGATCCACGGAGGTCCCGCAGAACAATACCGCGGCGGCCCCGGACGCTTCGGCGGCCCGCAGCAAGGTGCCAGCGTTGCCGGGGTCGGCTACGTCTATCAAGACGAACGCCATGGCCCCGACGGCCGCCGCGGCCACCGCCTCGGCCACCGATACCTCCACCCGGGTGGCGATGGCGGCGATTCCCTGCGGGCTGACCGTGTCCACCGCCCGGGCCAACACTTCTTCGCGGATCTCATGCACCCTGACCCCGGCCGCCTCGAGGGTGTCGATGAGGGCGGGGTCGACGCGGTCGGTGGCGAAAGCCTCGCGGATGGCCACTCCAGCGCGGAGGGCGTCGGCGATGAGCACGGGCCCATCGACGACAAAAGCTCCGGCCTCCAGACGCGCCGCGCGGCGCCCCGAGAGGCGCCGCAGCAACTGCACGCTGGGATGTCGGGGGCCGATCGGCCCTCGATCATGGTTCAGGTGGTCTCCTGGGCGGAGGCATTGGTGGCGGCCTGCACCAGAGCCGTGAAGGCCTGGGGCTCTCGCACGGCGAGATCGGCCAGCACCTTGCGGTCGACGGTGATCTCGGCCACCCGCAAACCGGAAATGAAGCGGCTGTAGCTCGTCCCATTCTCCCGACAGGCGGCGTTGATTCGTTGGATCCACAGCGAGCGGAAGTCGCCTTTGCGGGCCCGACGGTCGCGGAAGGCATAGCGACCAGCGTGCATCACCGCCTCGTTGGCGGACTTGAAGGACCGGCTCTTGTTGCCGTAGTAGCCCTGGGCGCGTTCGAGCGTTGCCCGACGCTTTTTCTTCGAGTGGACGGCGCGTTTTACCCGTGCCATAAGTCGTTCCTCCTTGACCCGGCCTAGAGGCCGAGCATCCGTTTGATTCGAGCCGCGTCACCGGGAGCGACACTGGTTTCACCCTTGAGACGGCGCATCCGCTTGGGAGCCTTCTTCTCGAGGATGTGATTGTTGTTCACTTGCAGGCGCCGGAGTTTGCCGGTGCCAGTGACCTTGAAGCGCTTCTTGGCGCCGCTGTGGGTCTTCATCTTGGGCATGAGTGGATCTCTCTTTTCGGGCGAACGGAAAACCTCAGGTGGCGTTGGTCTCGCTGTCCGTCTCGGTGGTCTCGGTGGCTTCGGTGGTCTCGGTGGTCTCGGTGGCTTCGGTGGCTTCGGTGGCTTCGGTGGCTTCGCTGACCGTCTCATCGAGGGCCAACAGGTCGGCTTCGGCGAGGGATGCCGCCGCCGCTTTGGCGGCAGCTGCCTGCGCTTTCTTGTCGGGGGCGAGCACCATCGTCATGTTGCGTCCATCGATGCGGGGGAAGATCTCCACCCGACCCACATCCTTCACGGCGGCCTCTACCTGCTGAAGAATCTTTCGGCCGAGTTCCGGGTGAGCCACCTCACGACCACGGAAGGTCAAGGTGACTTTCACCTTGTGCCCCTCCGTGAGGAAGTGCTCCACCTTGCGAGTTTTGGTGTCGAAGTCCCCGACGCCAATCTTGGGTCGGTATTTCATCTCCTTGATCACGACGTTGGTGGTCTTCCGGCGAGATTCCTTCGCCTTCTGGGCCGCCTCGTACTTGTATTTGCCGTAGTCCATGATCCGGCAGACAGGGGGATTCGCCTGGGCCGCAACTTCGACAAGGTCGAGATCGAGGTCCCGGGCAAGAGCGAGCGCATCGGGCAGCGGCTTGATGCCGATCTGCTGCCCGTCATGGCCCACCAGTCGTACCTCACGGGCCCGGATCCGATCATTGATCCGTGGCTCGCCGGTGGCCGGGGGCGTGGCTATTGGAAAATCCTGTTCATGTAGGCGCTGCTACCTCCTGGGCGCGGAATGGGTTGGCTCACCGACCGATTCGGCCCCAAAAAAACAAGGCGGATGTCGGAGAAGCCGACATCCGCCGCGCACCACCAACGGACTACCCGCGGGAGTGATTGACCTTGGTCGACCCAACGCACCCAAAACGGTGGCTGGGCGGGGGCGATGCCCCGCTTCTGTTTTCAGTTACGGGCCCTAGGGTACGACGATGGCCCAACGCACCACAACCCGAGGAGTCCCCCGATGAGCCTTTGGACACCCGATGGCGACCATCCCGTGCCCCCCCGCCCGGCCCCGGCGCCCCCCGAGAGCGCCCCGCTGCGCTCGGATCAGGCCCCGCCCTATGGGGATCTCCCCCCCGAGGAGCAGGCCCGCCTGGCGGCCATGCAGGCCGAGATGGAGGAGGTTCGTCGGGAATTGTTGGCGGCGCCGGCCGCCGTGGTGGTGGCCAACCACGCCATGGGGATGTACGAACTCGCCGCCATCCATCTCATGAGCGAGCCACCCCAGTTGGTGGAGGCCAGCCTGGCGGTCGACGCCCTCGCCGCCCTCGTCGAGGGGCTCGAGGGCCGCCTCGGCGATGCCGAGCCCACCCTCCGCGACGCCCTCGGGCAGCTCCGGGCCGCTTATCTCGACGTCCACAACCGGGCCGGAACCCCGGGCTCCACCGAGTAGCAACCTCGCTTCAGAGCTTGGCAATCTCGGTGGCTTCCCAGCGACCCTGCCCGCCGGGACGTAGGGCAAAGGCCACCGCCGCGCCCACCGCCACCTCCCGACTGCCGTCGAGCAGGGCGGTGCAATGGAAGGGAAAGTCCCTCTGCTCACCTCGGATGGAGCCCAACCCGCGATGGTGATCGAAGGTGGTCACGAGCCCTTCCATCAATGCACGATCTTGGCCAAGGCCAGTTCGATGATGTCGGTGGCCCCCGCGTCTTTCAGGGCGGGAATCAGCGTGTTGATGGTGGCTTTCGGCACCACGGTCTCAATGGCGTACCCACCGTCACCGAACAACTGCGAGACGGTGGGCGCCTTCATCGCCGGCAGGATGGCGATCACGGCATCGCGGTCGTCGCTCGACACGTTGAGTTTCACGAGGACCTTCCCCCGTGCCTCCATCACCCCATCCAGCAGCGTCTTGATCTGCTCCATGGCATGAGATTTGGCGGGCTCGGCGACGGCGGCGGGGTTGGCCACGAGCGCCGTATAACTGACGAGTACCTCGTTCACGATCTTGAGTCCGCCGGCGCGCAGCGCCCGGCCGGTCTCGGTGCCGTCCACGATGCAGTCCACGATGTCGGGAACCTTGGCCTCGGTGGCGCCGTAACTGAGGCGAATGTCGGCCTCGATCCCGTGGCTCTCAAAGAACCGCCGCGTGAGTTCGGGGTATTCCGTGGACACCCGCACCCCGGCGGGAAGGTCGCTGACGTCGTTGATGGGCGAGGCTTCCGGCACCGCCAGCACGATCGTGAAGGGGCGGCTGGTGGCCTTGGAATACTTGAGCTCGCCGAGGATCACCACATCGCTTGATGTCTCCTCCACCCAGTCCCGGCCGGCAATGCCCAGGTCGAAGAGCCCCTCGGCCACGTACCCGGGGATCTCCTGCGGGCGCAGGATCCGCACCTCATCGATGCGGGGATCATTGATTGACGCCTTGTAATCGACCACCGACGAACGCTCCACCCGCAGGTCGGCCGCCTCGAACAACTCGAGGGTGGACTTTTCTAAGGAACCTTTGGGAAGCACGAGGCGGAGCACGACCCTGGAGGGTAGAGCCTGTGAGCGGCTGACAAGAAACGCTTTCGCCGGGGGGCCGCTATAACTCGGCGGGTATCGGGGTCACGGCGAGGTAGCCGCCCATGAGTGCTTCCACATCATTGGTGGGGGCGGTGGCGGGCACCAGGTCGCAGTTGGCGGTCACGAACACATTCACATTGGCCGGTACGGCCGGAGCGCGGGGAACCTCGATCACCGCCTTAGGAGTGCCGACGGTGCAACCGGGAACGTTGAAACTGGTGACCGTAGCGGTCTGAGCCGTTCCCTCCAGCAGTTCACCTCGGTGCGCGGTGATCCAATCCGCCACCAGGGTGGCACCGGCGGTGAAGTTGGCCTGAGGACCCAGCCCGGCGCTTGCCGCCAGCGCTGGGATACCGCGCCGGAGCGCGGCCCGAGCGGCCCCGATGGTGCCCGACAGCGGCGCGAAATTGGCCACGTTCTGCCCCTCGTTCACCCCCGAGACCACCAGATCGGGAAGCACCCCCAGTTCATCGAGCGCCACCGCTACCGCATCAGCCGGAAAGCCCTCCACGGCCGTCCCCGCTACCCCGCTGGCGGTGGTGCCGGGACGGTGCAGGACGGTTCCAGCGGTGGTCCTGTCGGAGGTGCCGCTCTGGTTCTCGGCCGGGGCCACGACGACGACCTCCACGCCCGGCATCTCGCGCAGTACCGACACGAGTGTATCGATGCCAGGAGCACCGATCCCGTCGTCGTTGGTCACCAAGACGGTGAGGGGCGCCGGGGGAGCGGTGGTGGGCACGGTGGGAGTCGACGCGCTCTCGCCTCCTCCCCCGCAACCCCCCGCGAGCACCCCGAGCACAAAACCGGCAATGACGGTGCGAGCGAACACAGATCCCCCTCGGTGGCGTGGCCTGGGCGCCGCCCGACCGTAGCGCCCCACCGGTCAGGACGGGACGGAATGCTGCTGGGCTAGTCGCGCCATCTCTACGGCCACCACGGCGGCGTCGTAGCCCACATTGTGGCCCTCGGCCTCCTCGGACCGCGCCAACGCCTGGGCTTCATCCTCGGTAGCGAGGATGCCGAAGGCCACCGGCACGCCCGTGGAAAGTTGCACCTCCTGGATCCCCGCGGCGGCTTGGCTGGCTACGAGCTCGTAATGCGACGTCTCCCCTCGGATCACCGATCCAAGACAGATCACGGCGTCGACCTTCCCGGACGCCGCCAGGATGCGCGCCCCCATGGGAAGTTCGAAACTACCCGGCACCACCACGTCGACTACGTCCTCGGCCCGCACCCCGAGGCCCGCCAAGCCACGCCCTACCCCGGCGGCGAGACGGGTCACGATGAGCGAGTTCCACCGGGCCCGGACCACCCCGATACGCAAGCCGGTGCCGTCGAGTCCCGGCGGGGCGGCGGCGCCGTGGTCCCCGGTGGTCACAACACGTCGTCCAGTCCCTCGAGGAGATGACCCATCCGCTCTCGTTTGGTGCGCAGGTAGGCGAGGTTCTCGGGGTTGACCGACACGATCGAGGGAACCCGCTCGGTGATCTCGAGGCCAAACCCTTCGAGGCCGCCGTACTTGCTCGGGTTGTTGGTGATGATCCGCATGGTGGTGACACCGAGGTCCACGAGAATCTGAGCGCCGATGCCGTACTCACGGCTGTCCTCGGGAAGACCCAGATCCAGATTGGCATCCACGGTGTCGCGGCCTTGTTCCTGGAGTCCGTAGGCCCGGATCTTGTGACCAATGCCGATGCCGCGACCTTCATGACCGCGCAGATAGACCACCACGCCATGACCTTCCTCGGCCATGATTGCCATGGCCGAGTCGAGTTGGACACCGCAGTCGCAGCGCAGCGAACCAAACACATCACCGGTAAGACATTCGCTGTGTACCCGCACCAGCACGTTGGCTTCCCCGGCCACGGTTCCCTTCACCATGGCGACGTGCTGCTCGCCGTCGAGGAGGGATTCATAGGCGTAGCAGGTGAAATCGCCCCACTGCGTGGGAATGCGGGCCTCACCGATACGGCGCACCAGTTTCTCGTTCTGGCGTCGGTAACGGACGAGATCGGCGATGGAGATCATGAGGAGACCGTGCTGGTCGGCGAAGCGTTCGAGTTCGGGAACCCGCGCCATGTCTTGCTTGTCGGAATCGACGATCTCGCAGAGCAACCCCGCCGGGTAGAGACCGGCCATCCGGCAGAGGTCCACGGTGGCTTCGGTGTGGCCGGCGCGTTTCAGTACGCCGCCTTCACGGGCCATGAGGGGGTTGATGTGGCCCGGTCGGGCCAGATCGCCCGGGCGCGTCGTCGGATCACACAGGGCTCGCACGGTGGCACACCGATCATGGGCGGAAATGCCCGTCGAGGTGCCGTGGCGATAGTCCACCGTCACGAGGAACGCAGTGCGTTGGCTCTCGGTGTTCTGCGCCACCATGGGCGGGAGGTCCAGTTCGCCCGCCCGTTCGGCGGTGATGGGAGCACAGAGGTAGCCCGAGGTGTGATGGAGGAAGAAGGCGATGCTCTCCGCCGTGGCGAACTCGGCCGCTTGGATCAGGTCGCCTTCGTTCTCGCGATCCTCGTCGTCCACCACCACGAGGATCTCTCCCCGGGCATAGGCCTCCACCGCATCTTCGATTCGAGCAAAGGTCATCTCAGGCATCCTTCCAGGAGAGAAGCCGTTCGACGTACTTGGCCGTGATGTCGACTTCAAGATTCACGGGATCGCCGGGGCCTTTCAGACCGAGGGTGGTGACGGAGGCGGTGTGCGGAATGACCGCCACGGTAAAGCCTTCAGGGGTGGGAACCACCACCGTGAGGCTGATGCCGTCGATGGTGATGGAACCCTTCTCCACGATGTAGCGCAAAAGACCCGTGGCACAGCGAATCTGCAGATCCGGGGCGCCCACGACGATCGTGCCGACCCCGTCGACATGCCCCTGGACCAGGTGACCTCCGAGGCGGTCGCTCATGCGCACCGGCCGCTCCAGGTTCACCCGGTGGCCCGGTTCAAGCGCGCCGAGGGCGGTGCGGGCGTAGGACTCCTCCACCACATCGGCCTCCCACCACCCCTCCTCCCGCGACCACCCCACCACGGTGAGGCAGGTGCCGTTCACGGCGATGGAGGCGCCCATGGTCACGTCCTCGAGCACGGTGTGGGCTCCGATCCGAAGGCGGGGACCTTCACGGGACAGCACCGTGCCGAGTTCCTCGATGATTCCGGTGAACATCAGGGAGCCTCCGAGGGGTGGGGTAACAGATCGATTCGAAGATCCTCGCCGAGCCTGCGCACCGACTGGATCCGGCCCCGGGTGATGCTGTCGAGGCGCGGGGCACCGGGGCCGCTGAAGACGCCGGGCGCGTCGTCGCCTCCGAAGAGGCAGGGGGCGAGATACACGACGTAGCGGTTCACGAGCCCGGCCTCATGGAAGGCGTGGGCCACGGTGGGACCACCCTCGACGAGGAGTTGGAGATGGCCCAGGGCGCCGAGTTCGTCGAGCACCGCTCCGAGATCACCCCCGCGTTCAAGACATGGGTGCACCCGGGCGGTGGCGGGGGCCTCGCCGAGCACCACCCGCACCGGGTCGCCGCGCGGGGCGGGGGCGTCGCGCACGGTCAGGGTGGGGTCGTCGCTCCGCACGGTACCGGCCCCCACGAGGATGCTGTCGCTCTCGGCGCGCAGGCCGTGACCATCGGCCCGGGCGGCGGGTCCAGTGATCCACTGACTGGACCCGTCGGGGGCCGCCGTACGGCCGTCGAGAGACGTCGCCGTCTTAAGGACCACGTAGGGACGACCGGTCCGGCGGTGATGGAGGTAGGGCGCCAGCAGGTGGGCACCCTCCTCGGCGAGCACCCCCACGACCACGTCGATGCGCGCCGCCCTGAGCCGCTCAATCCCCCGACCCTGCACTCGGGCATCGGGATCTTCGAGGCCGATCACCACCCGGGTCACGCCGGCGGCGATGAGGGCATCCACACACGGCGGCGTCCGTCCATCATGGGAGCAGGGCTCGAGGGTGACCCAGGCCGTGGCGCCGGCGAGATCGTGGCCGGTCGCCGCCGCGAGGGCCACCGCCTCGGCGTGGGGTCCCCCGACCGGTTGGGTCGCCCCTTCGAACACGGTGCCGCGGGGCGTTTCGATCACGCACCCCACCCAGGGATTCGGGGGGGCAGTGGCCCGCACGGCGGCCGCCAGCACGAGGGCTCGGGTCATGCGCTCGGTGTCGGATGCGGTGGTCATGTCATCTCCGGGCTGGCTCGGCGACGCGAGGGTTGCCTTAGTGTGGTCTCATCCTAATAACTAGAACACGTTCTAGTTCCACCGGGGGTTGGCCTCGCCCGCCCTAATGCGGTCGGCCCCCCTGCAACAGGTCCAACGCATGGGGTACGACATCCACCACGGCCGCCAGCGTCTCGATGCAACCGGTGGATGATCCCGGCGTGTTCACCACGAGGCAGGCCCCCACTGTGCCCGCCACCGCCCGCGAGAGGCGCCCCAACGGACTGACGAGGCGCATGGCTTCGGCCAACCCCGGCGCCTCGCGGTCCATCACCGCCCGCGTGCCCTCCGGAGTGAGATCCCGGGGTCCAAAGCCGGTACCGCCGGTGGTCACCACGAGACCGGCGAAGCCCGCACAGGCCGCCCGTAGTGTCTCCGCCACGGCCTCCACCCCATCGGCGGTCACGATGCGGGTCACCACCGTAAACCCGGCCTCGCTCAGGTAGGCCTCGAGAGCCGCCCCCGAGCGATCTTCACGGGTCCCTTCAGCCACCCCATCGGACACCGTGATCACCTTTGCGAGCAGCACCATCGCGCCAGTCTGCCCCGCACGGTTCCCTCAGGCCCGGCGACGGAGCCGCAGGAGGTACATCCCATCGGTGTCGGCGGCTTGAGGCAGCAGACGAAGGCCACGCCCGCACCGCTCCCACGGAGCCCCAAGCGGCTCGAGCGGTTCCAGTTCCGGAGACGTGGCGGCGAGATGCTCGTCGATCCCACGACCTTCGGCGTCGGTCAAGGTGCACACGGCGTACACGAGGGTTCCCCCCGGACGGAGCAGACCGACGGCCGCGCTCACCAATTGTTTCTGAACCGCCGCCAGGCGCGCCGGGGCGGCCGCGTCGATTCGCCAGCGAGCATCCGGGCGTCTCCGGAGGGTGCCGAGGCCCGAACAGGGGGCGTCGATGAGCACCCGATCAAAGCAGCCCGGTGCAAAGGGCGGGCGGGCCGCGTCAGCGGTCAGCACCGCCAGGCCCGGCGCATTGCTCCTGATGAGGCCGACGCGTCCGGGCCGGATGTCACCCGCCGCCACCCAGGCGCCGGTGGCGGCGAGCAGGGTGGCCTTGCCCCCCGGGGCGGCGCAGAGATCGGCCACCCGATCACCGTCCTGGGCCCCCACCGCCGTGGCCACCCACTGCGAGGCGAGGTCCTGCACGTAGCCATCGGCGCGCTCGGTCACCGAGGGCGCTTCGTTCATGACCGCCAGCGCGGCGTGGGCGGCCTCCTTCCCCAGGTCGGCTTCGAGAGCCGCCACGATCCAGTCTGGATAACTCAACCGGGTGGCGTCGTCGGGCCAGATCACCGGATGCTCGGCCACCCGACGCAACACGGCGTTCACCAGGCCCCGGGCCGCCTTGGGCGCCACCTCCACCGTTTCCCCCACCGCCGCGTGGGGCTTCATGGCGAGAAAGTGGAGTTGGTAGGCCCCCAGGCGCAACGCGTTGCGCACCCGGGGCTCGATGTCACGGGTCAGGAAGCGGTCCACCAGGAAGTCGCAGGCCCGCCGCATACGGGTGCCGCCGTAGACGAGTTCGGTGGCGAAGTTGCGGTCGCGTGGCGCCAAGCCGGTGCGGCTGAGCATCTCCGGTAACAACAGGTTGGCGTAGGCCCCGTCGCGCTCGATGCGCTCGAGGGCATCGAGCGCCAGGGCGCGGGCTGTAACACTCATGTCCCGAGACCATCGCCGGACCGCCAGCGGGCCCCGTTGGCCCAGGCGCTCGCCGGCATGGGCGCCTTGCCTTCGGGTTGCACCTCGACGAGTTCCACCGGGCCGTCAGCGGCGGCCACCACAGGGCCATCCCCCTCCGGGGGCACATGCGTGCGCCACACCTTGATCCGTTTACCGTTATGGGTGGTCCACGCCCCGCCGAGCCGCACCACTCGATGCACGGCCACCGCCGATTCACTCCAGCGCAACTCCCGCTCCGCGGGGGTGATCTTGGCGGCGTAGGTGGGTTCACCGTGTTGGGCGATGGCCACCCCGAGGCCGCGCTGCAATTCCTCCACCAGCATGGCCGTCCCCTCCTGCACCAGGGTCGACCGCAGGTGTTCCAGGGTGTCGTCGGGACCGATAGGCACTTCGCGCCGCTGATAGATACCACCGGTGTCGAGCGATTCTTCCACCGCCATGAGATCTACTCCCGTGCGGGAATCGCCGGCCAGGATCGCCCGTTCCACCGGGGCGGCCCCTCGCCAGCGCGGCAGGAGGGAGAAGTGCAGATTC
>VFJN01000122.1 GCA_009886035.1 Actinomycetota bacterium | reverse complement strand
GTGATTGCCGATCGCCTGGAAGCCCTACCGATCTCGACGTCCACCCGGAGCCGTGATTTTCGGTGAGACCGGGGGTGGCGGGGGCGGCCCCTTCACCTTCTCGGGGGCGGCCCCCACGATCTAGTCTGCGGTCATGTCGAGTAAGCAGCAACCCTCCAAGCAGCGGCGCCAGAGCCAGAATCGGCAACAGCGAGCCGACGTAGCCGCCCGCAGCGCGGCCGCCGGAGCGGCGGCGACGGCGATCGTCACCAGTGGGTCCACCACCCCGCCGGTCAAAAAGGGATCAGTGCTGTCGCGTCTCACCACTTCGGGTCCCTCCCGCGGCACCGCTAAAGCCCCCCGCCGGGCCAGGGGTAACGCGGGTCTGCCGCCTGGCCATCGCGCCGCTCTGACTTCGCTCGTACTGGCGGCGGTGACGCTGCTCTTCGTGCTCTTTGGCTTCCGGGTGCCCATCAGCGCCGCCACGGGTGCGGCCATCTCCACCTCGACTGAACGGGTGGGCGAGTGGGTCCAACCGGCGATCGATAGCGCCATCGCCGCTGGCCCTGATGGCACCGCGGCGGCGGTCACGAACTGGTCTCCGGGGGGGGACGAGCTCTACATGAAAGCATTCTGGCCCATGTCGCTATCGGTCTTCTTGCCCTTGGTGGCCGCCACATTGGGGTTCCGGGCGGTGTCGCGGCGAGCGTCGGCCAAGGTGATGAACCGGGCGATGTACGCCACGCTGTTCGGGGCCTTGCTCACTACGCAGTTGCTGATCTTCTTCCTGCCCTCGGTCGTGGCCATGGCGGTGGCGTCGTTTCAAGTCCGTAAGGCCGAGGTGGCCACCAACGCGTCGGGGGCGGCGGGGGTCATCGAGGTGGATGAAGTGGACTCGTCGCGTTAGGTCAGGCCTCCGCTATCAGCGGAGCGACTGGGCCAGTTCACCGAGGATGCGGGCCATCTCCGCGAAGGCGGGATCGGGATCGGTGGGGCTGCGGTCGGCGATTTGTTCGGCTAGTCGTCGCAAGGTGAGGGCCACCACATCGGCTTCGGCCCGGGTCACGTCGATGCGGTCGCTGCGGAGAAATCGAGTGATCTGTTCCTGCTGGAGGGCCAGTGTCTGGGCCCCCAGCGATGGGGATAGTCGGTGTTCGAGGACGGCTCGGGCCGTCTCGGTGACGATGCGCACGCGTTCGCTGGGGTGCACGGGGCCCGCTAGCGGATCGGGACCGTGGCGTCGGCGGAGGAGGTGGCGGTGATGCTGGTCTGGGCGATGGTGGCCCCCTCGATGAGCGTGACGGTGTCGCTACCGGGGGCACCCGCCCCCCCGGCCAGGATCGAGCGAAGGGCGTAGAGGGTGGCCTCATAGGTGTGCACCCCCGTCCCGGCGAGAGGACACGGTGGTGACCATCCCGGGCGGCCACCGCTGTTCACCGCCGGTACGGCACCCTCGGGCACTCCGCCGCCACCGAATCCGTCACTGGTGGGATCGATGCCGGTGACGACCCAATGCAGGTAGCCACCCTCGGTCTGATCGCGCACCACGAGAGCCAGTTCGACCGCACCGGCGGGAGGGGCGGTCCAGGTGAAGTCGGGGGATGTTCCCGGGCCCAGACAGGTGACGTTGGCCGCCAGGACCTGTCCTGCGGGAAACGAAGTGCTGCGGAGGGTGAACGGGCTCGCCGGGGTGGGCGGCAGCACCGGTGTGCTCACCGTGGTGGTGGTGAGGGCGGAGTCAGGGGGTGGCAGCGAGCGGCCGTCGGTGCTTGAGCAGGCCACCAGGGCACCCGCCACCGCCAGGCCGAGGAGCCGCGAGAGGAGTCGTTGAGAACGCACGAGTACCAGTGTGGACCAGGGGAAAGAGAAGTTCGTGGCACAAACGGGCGGTTTGCGTTCTATCCTGGGAGGGAACCCGATGGATACCAGACCCCGCAACCTCAGGGCCATGCTCGCCGAAGCGAAGGATCTTTCGGAGCTCATGGTCGATCTCGCCTACGCCGCCTTGTTTTTTGGCGACCCCGACATGGCCGAGGAGGTGGACCAGCTCGAGGATCAGATGTCGGATCTCGTGCACGAGATGCGGGCCGTGTCGGTCCTGGCGGCGCGTCATCCCAAGGAGGCTGAGGCGATGGCGTCGGTGCTTCAGGTGGTCTCCTCGATCGAACGCATCGGAAATGCCGCCGTGGATATCGCCCGGATTGTCACCCATCGTCTCGGTATCCCTCGGGAACTGGTAGCCGACCTTTCCAACGCCGAAGAGGTATCGCACCGCGTGCGCATTCGGGAGGGCTCCCACCTGGCGCGACGTCCGTTGGCGGCTCTCGAGCTGCCAGTGCAGATCGGGATGCGCGTGATGGCGATTCGGCGCGAACGTCACTGGATCACGCACGTGGACGGCGACGCTATTTGTCTGCCGGGCGACGTGATCTTTCTTCGCGGTTCACCGGCGGGGATCTCTCGGCTACGAGAGTTGGCGGCGGCCCCGTACTGGGAGCCGCCCATTCCGCCCGAAGAAGATGTTCTCTCCGACCTCGATCGCGCCGTGGATGTGTTGGTCGAAATGAAGAACATTTCCGAGGTGGCGGTGGGCTTGGCCTATTCGGCACTGGTGCTGCGCGATCAGGGTCTGGCGGCGGAGGTGCGTCATCTGGAGGACCGCCTCGATGAGATGAAAGATCGCTTGGAGCTCTGGGTCCTTCGGGCCAGCAATGATCGCATCGATCCGGCCCCCCTGCGGGGCCTGCTCCATCTGTCCCAGGCGGCCGAGGATCTCGGCGACGCCGCCCAGCAGATGGTGTGGCTCATTGAGGAAAAAGAGGAACTCCACCCGATTCTGTCGATCGCGCTGGGCGACTCCGATGAGGTGGTCGTGCGGGTGCCGGTGGCGGCGGGGTCTGAGGCGGAGGGGGCTTCTCTGGCCGAGTTGCAGTTCGACATCGAGCCGGGGTTCCACATCCTCGCCGTCCTGCGGGGGGGCCGGTACCTCTATCGACCTCGGGGTCCGGTGCGGCTGGAAGCCGAGGACGGGCTGATTGCTTCCGGGCCCGACGAAGGCCACCGCTTGTTGGCCAAGCGATGCGGCTGGCACCTCACTGAGGACGACGACACCGGCGAGGACACGCTGGCTCCTCTTCGTCGCTCATCGGCCTGATCCGCCGCGTCTGGCGGGTCGGATCGCTCGCTAGCATGGAAAAATGTCTGCCGAACCTCTGTGTCTGCTGGCCGTGCATGCTCACCCCGATGATGAGTCATCGAAGGGGGCGGGAACCGTGGCGAAGTACCACCACGATGGAGTGCGCACCGTGCTCGTGTGCTGCACCGGCGGCGAGGAAGGCGACATCCTGAATCCGGCGATGAACCGCGATGAGGTGAAGGCGAATATTGCGGCGGTGCGCCGAGATGAGTTGGACGCGGCGGCGGGCATCATCGGGTACGACGAGGTCGTGATGCTCAACTACCGCGATTCGGGCATGGCCGACAGTGAGGCCAACGCCCACCCGGAGTGCTTTGCGGCGGCCCCCCTTTCGGAGGCCGTGGAGCGTCTGGCCAGGATTCTGCGTCGCACCCGACCTCAGGTGGTACTCACCTACGGCGACGAGCAGGGGGGCTATCCGCACCCTGACCACCTGCGGGTGCACGAGATCACCCAGCCCGCCATCGACCAGGCGGCCGATGCGACGTGGGTTAGCGACGCCGGGGAGCCCTGGCAGGTGGCCAAGGTCTATTACTCGGTCTGGTCGAAAAAGCGGATCGAACTCACCCATGCCAAATATCTGGAACTGGGGCTGGAGTCGCCCTATAGCCAGGAGTGGCTTGATCGGCCGTGGCAGGACGACCTCATCAACGCCTCCATCCCCATCGATGGCTATAGCGAGGTGCGCTTCGACGCGCTGTTGGCTCACGCCACCCAGATCGACCCCGAATCACCGTTCTGGTTTGGGCTGCCCCGGGAGGTGGCGGCCTCGATCCACCCCTACGACGACTACATCCGGGCCAGTAGTCGGGTGCCGGTCTCGGGCCTCGAAGACGACCTGTTCGCCGGGCTCCACGCCGACGCCCCGATCTCCTAACCTCGGGGCATGGTCCCCTACTTGAGCCAGGCCTGGTGTGACCGGCACCGGGAGCTCACCACCGACCTCCCGGAATGTCCCGGGGCCACGGCCCGCGTCCAGGTGGTGGTCACCGGTGGGCCCGAGGGGGAGGTGCGCTTTTACCAGGCGGCCCGCCACGGTCGCTGGGTGGAACTGGCGCTCGGGGACGACCCCGCCGCCGAGGTAACCCTCACCCAGACCTACACCGATTTCATGGCCATCAGTAAGGGTGAGGCAGACGTCAACGTGTTGTTCATGCGGGGCCGGGTGAAGGTGGTGGGCCCGATAGGGATGGTGATGGGGCTGATCCCCCTTACCGGGAGTGAGCCGTACCGGGCTGTGCGGCGGCGGCTCGACGCCGAGACCACGTACTAACTTGGGGTGGTCGTTGGGGCGACGACGGTGACCGTGCCCTTGTGGTCTCGATTCGTTTCGTCGAAGAAGGGGATCTTGCCCGGTTTGGTGAGCAGCACCGTGGAGGTCGAACCGGGAGCGATGAGACCCGTGTCGAAGCGCTCGGTGGCGCTGAAGGAGTGGGGCTCGTCGCCGGCGTTGACGATAACGAGCACCTGCCCTGAGAAGATTTCTACCGCCGAGGTGTCGAAGCCGGTGTCGTCGACAGTGATGGTTTTTTCGGGGTAAATGTTGGGGGGGACGATGGTAGGGATGCTCCCGGTGGGGACGGATTCGCCCGAGCAGGACGCCAGCAGCAGGGTTACTCCGAAGCCGAAGCCGAGGGTGGCGCGACGCAGGGTCATTGGGCCCGTTGGAGGTCGCGCAGGGGGCGGTAGCCGATCCGTTGGATGCCGGCTCGGTCGAGGTCTTCGCGCAGATTCGTGGTGCCGGTGACCAGGGTGTAGTCGTCTACCTGGGTTTCCCACCCACTGGTGATGGCGCGTAGTTCGGGTGTGTCGCGTGCCGGGTGGAGGTACACCTCGGTCACTCCCGGGCGCAGCGTGGCGATGATCCCCTCGATGGTGGCCCGGGACCCGTGACCGCGCACGGTCATGAAGTGATCGGGGAACACCACGCCGGCCTCTCCGGCCAGGCGGCGGAACGGGAAGCCAATGGAGCGCTCGCTCGACGCCCCCGAGAGGCGCAGGGGCAGACCGAAGTCCACGGCCAGTTGGAGGTAGACGTCGAAGAACTCGGGGCGTAGTTGCAGTGCGCCCAGGTAGCTGTCGAGGTGGCTGATGTCGATGCCCCACAGGATGGCCCGCTCCACCTGGGCTTGCAGTTCTCGGCGCACTTCGTCGACATCGGCGTGATCCCATACATCGGCCACGGTGAGGGGGAAGCCTCCGTTGCCATCGAGCAAGGAGGGGGCATAGGTGATCGGCCCCCATCGGTAGTGGCTGTATTCGGCATTGAGGGTGAGACGCACACCGATGTCCTCGCCCCGGTACTCAGCGGCGGCGGAGCGGGCCCACGGGCACGGCACCATGAGGGTGGCGCTGGTGGCAATACCCTCCCGCAGGGCTTCGTAGATCCCCACGTTGACGGCATGACAGGAGCCGAGATTGTTGCAGTTGATGATCAACAGGCGATCATCGGGGCCGTAGCCCAGGCGCTCGGCGAGTGTTGTCACGAGGCCGAGACTACCGGTCGGATGGTGTATCGGTGCCGCCACAGGAGGGCCAGAGACCCACCTGGCTGGCCTTGGCGGTGGCCGCGGCCTGGTCGAACTGGGCCTGGTGGGCGGTGTTGGGGGGATAGGGGAAGGAGTCGGCGTACCCCTCTTGTACGAGAAGAAGGTTCACGAAGGCGTTGTCGGCGGCCCGGTAGAGGTAGGCGAGGAGGCGGTCGTATTTGTCGCGGGCCTCCACGTCGCGCTCGAGGCGCACCACCGTGCCGGGGGGGAGGAGGGCGGCGGTGCGATGTTTGGCCTCGGGGCCATAACACTCGATGGGTCGTTGCCGGGACACCGACTCGGGCGTGTCGATGCCGATGAAGCGGACAGACTCTTCGGCTCCGCCGATGGCTACCACCACGGTGTCGCCGTCGATGGGTCGCACGATGGTGCCGATGCCGTCGGTAGGGGCGGCGCGGCCGGGGAAGGAGCAGGAGCCGAGCAGGATCGCTAGTACGAAAAAACGGCGCACGAAGGGCCTTTGGGAGGTGGTGCGGGCGGCCGACGGGGGTCGGCGAGAGGGGGGCTAGAGCCGCTCGATGATGGTTCCCGTGCCGATGCCGCCACCGCAGCACATCGATACCAGACCGTAGCGGCCGCCGGTGCGCTCGAGTTCGTGGAGGGCCTTGGTGAGCAGTACGGCGCCGGTGCCGCCGAGGGGATGCCCGAGGGCGATCGCGCCGCCGTTCGGGTTCGTTTGGGCGTCGGTGAAGCCCAGTTCCTTTTGCCAGGCCAGCACCACCGAGGCGAAGGCCTCGTTGATCTCGGCGACGTCGATATCGCTCGCCGAGAGGCCATTGCGTTCCAGTAGCCGTTCGGTGGCATCGATCGGACCGGTGAGCATGAGGATCGGGTCTACCCCCACGAGGCAGGTATCTACGATGCGGGCTCGGGGACGCAGGCCGAGCGCGGCCGCCCGCTCCGCCGACATAAGAAGCACCGCTGCCGCGCCGTCGGAGATTTGCGACGACGAACCGGCGGTGTGCACGCCGTCTTCACGCGCCACGGGTTTGAGGGTGGCGAGTTTTTCCAGGGTGGTCTCCCGGAGGCCTTCATCGCGGCTGATGGTGCGGGTGGTGCCGGTGGGCTTGCCCTCACCGTCGAGTTCGGGGGCCTCGATGGACACGATCTGGGGGCCGAAGCGATCCTCCGCCCAGGCGGCGGCGGCGCGTTGCTGGGAGCGGAACCCGAAGGCGTCGGTGTCGGCCCGGGTGATGCCCCACTTGTCGGCGATGCGCTCGGCTCCTTCGAACTGGGAGGTCATCTCGTATTGGGGGAAGTAGGAGCGGGGGATCGGGATGCCCAGGCCGAGTTCCTTGCGGCCACTGGCGCCGATCGGCACCCGGCTCATCACCTCCACCCCTCCAGCCACTGCGGCGTCCACTACCCCCGCCGCCACGAGGGCGGTGCCGAGGTTGGTGGCCTGCTGTGACGATCCACACTGTGTATCCACCGTGGTGTTGGCCACGGTGAGGGGCAGCCCGGCGGTGAGCCAGGCGGTGCGGCCGATGTTGAACGCCTGCTCACCCACCTGGCTGACACACCCGGTGATGACCTGGCCGATCTCGGTGGGGTCTACCCCCGATCGCTCCACCACGGCGCGTTGCGCGGCCGCCAACAGGTCGACGGGGTGCACGGTGGAAAGGCCGCCGTTGCGTTTTCCCACAGGAGTGCGGACGGCTTCAACGATCACGACATCAGACATGGTCGGAACCTACTTGACGCAGTGGTGGACCATCTATGGGGCGACGGGCCTCCGGGGCGGACTCAGGCGGCGGAACGGCCGTGCGAGGGGGGCTCGGGCGGCGCATCACTGGCCCGGCGGGCGGCGATGCCAGCCTGGAGCGATGCCCGGGCCTCGGCGATCCCCTGGCGACCCAGTTCGCGGGTGGTGTCGTCGAGGCGCCAGGTCGATGGGGTGGTGAGGAGGGTGAGTTGACGGGCCATGGACATAGTCAACTCCGGGGGTGTGACAGTTTTGCCCCCCCCCAGGCCGCCGCCCCCGGGCCGCCGGCTAGATCGGCGCACCCGGGGCCACGAGGGGCCAGGGGCAGGTGCG
>VFJN01000188.1 GCA_009886035.1 Actinomycetota bacterium | reverse complement strand
GGCACCGGGAACGTGGTGGAAGCGGTGCGGCACCTGCGTTCGATTCTGGGTGACGTTCGCAAGATCACCCAGGCCGATTCCGCCGAACTGTACGACTGGGCGAAGCGTCTCGGAGCACCGATCGGTCTGGTGCAGGAACTGGCCGAAACGGGGCAGTTGCCGGTGCCGCTGTTCTGTGCGGGGGGTCTGGCCACGCCCGCCGATGCGGCGTTGGCCATGCAACTCGGGGCGCAGTCGGTGTTTGTTGGGTCGGGCATCTTCAAGTCCGATGATCCCGCTCGCCGGGCCAAGGCCATCGTGGAAGCCACCACGCATTTCAACGATCCCCACATCATCGCCAAGGTGTCCCGGGGGTTGGGGGCGGCCATGCCGGGCCTGGAGATCGACGGACTTGAGACCACCTTCGCCGACCGAGGCTGGTAGGCCTGCTCATCGCCTTCTACGCTGGTGTCCAATGACCACCGCGAGGCCCCCAGGTGAAGGTTGGTGTGCTGGCCCTCCAGGGCGACTTCGGGGCGCACGCCACCTGCCTGCGCTCCCTCGGGGCTGATCCGGTCGAGGTTCGCACCCCGGCTGACCTCGCGGATGTGGAGGCGCTCGTCCTCCCGGGGGGCGAGTCCACCACCATGTCGATGCTGTTGGAGTCGGCCGCCTTGTTCGACCCCATCGCCGCCCGAGTGGCGGGGGGCATGCCCACCCTGGGAACCTGCGCGGGGATGATCCTGCTTGGTCGTGAGATCCTCGACGGCCGAGCCGATCAGCGCTGTTTGGCGGCGATAGACATTTCTGTGCGCCGCAACGCCTTCGGCCGTCAGATCGACTCCTTCGAGGCTGATCTGACGCTGAGTGATCTGCCGGGTGGCCCCTTTCGGGCCATCTTCATTCGGGCCCCCTTTGTGGACCGGGTGGGCGAAGCCGTGGAGGTTCTCGCTACGGTCGACAGCCATCCGGTGCTGTGCCGACAGGGTCGCGTCACGGTGGCCGCGTTTCATCCGGAGTTATCGGACGACCTCCGATTTCACGACCATTTTTTGAGGGGAATCTGATGTCCGGTCATTCCAAGTGGGCCACCATCAAGCACAAGAAGGGCGCCGCCGACGCCGCCCGGGGAAAACTTTTCGCCAAGTTGATCCGCCAGGTGGAGGTGGCGGCTCGTGAAGGGGGGGGCGACACCGACATGAACCCGACCTTGCGCACCATGTTTCAGAAAGCCCGCGACGCGTCGGTGCCCATCGACACGATCGAGCGAGCGGTCAAACGGGGGATAGGCGACCTCGAAGGCGTCATCTACGAGTCGATCACCTACGAGGGCTACGCCCCCGGTGGGGTGGCGGTTCTGGTGGATGTACTAACCGATAATCGAAACCGGACGGGTGCAGAGATCCGGAACCTGTTCACCAAGAACGGGGGCTCGATGGCTGAGCCCGGTGCCGTCGCCTGGCAGTTCGAGCGCAAAGGCATCGTGGTGGCCGACCGGGCCGCCGAAGAAGACGACCTCATGCTCCTCGCCCTCGAAGCCGGGGCGGAGGACATCGCCGATGACGGTGATGGGTGGCGGATCACCACGGGGGCCTCTGACCTCCATGCCGTGCGCACCGCCCTGGAGGACGGCGGCGTAGCGGTGTCGTCGTCGGAACTCACGATGGTCCCCACCGCATCGATCTCGCTCACGACGAGTGAGTCGGCCAGGAAGGTGTTGCGCCTCATCGACATCCTCGACGACAACGACGATGTGCAGGACGTGTTTGCCAACTTCGATATCCCCGATGAAATCCTCATGGAGGACCTCTAGCCCACCCTGCGGCCACCACGGGTGGTGACGGAAAACAGGGAGATTGGGTGGAAGGCTTCACCTCGGATCGGGAGATCGGTGGAGGAAGTGAGCCGCCGCCGGGGGATTGGTTCTAGGTTGGGCCGATGTCTTCTCCCCTCCGGCCGGTCCGGATCTCTTGACCGTGTCCCTTTCCGCCCGTCCGCCCCGCCGATGACCTCCGTGGGCGATGTCGCCCCCGGCTTCACGCTGCTGGGAAGCGACAGCACTCCGGCGGGTCGCCGCCCGTATTCCGCCGCCGAGTATCGAGGTAGCCCCCTCGTGTTGGTCTTTTATCCCGGTGACAATTCCCCCGTGTGCACCCGGCAACTCACCACCTACCGGGATGACATCGCCTCATTCACCGAGGCTGGCGCCTGCGTGCTGGCGCTCAGTCCGCAGTCGGTGGCCAGCCATGAGGCATTCTCCGACAAACAAGGCGGGTTCGGGTTCCCCCTCCTCGCCGACCCGGACAAGGCGGTGGGTAAGGCTTACGGGATCCTCGGACCGCTGGGGCTGTACCGGCGGTCAGTGTTCGTGGTCGATGCCCTCGGCATCATCCGCTACGCCCACAAAACGGTGGCGGGTTTTAGCTTTCGCACAACCGATGAACTCGTGGCGGCGGTGCAGGCATGCTCGGCCTAGCGCGGGCCCCGCACCAAACGCCCCGGTAGGGCACCGGTGAATTCGTCGTCGGCCACGGTCTGTATCCCCGCGACGAAGGTGGCCACGTAACCTTGGGCTTGCTGCACCAAGCGGCGGCCCTGGGCGGGGAGATCAAAAGCCATCCGCGGAAGACCAAAGGCGAGGTCCTCGAAGTTGATGATGTTGAGGTCGGCCCGCATCCCCGGCGCGATGCGGCCACGATCCCCGAGACCGTAGAGCTCGGCTGTCTGCGCGGTTTGGCGATGCACGAGGTATTCGATGGGGATGGTGGGGCCACGGTGACGGTCCCGGGCCCAGTGGGTGAGCATGAAGGTGGGCGTGCCACCGTCACAGATGGCCCCGCAGTGGGCCCCGGCATCGGAGAGGCCGACGCGGGTGTGGGGATGGAGGGTGGCCTCGTGGGTCATGGACAAGTCGCCGTAGGTGTAGTTGAACAACGGTGCGTAGAGCATGCCGTTGCCGTCATGGGTGGTGAGTTGATCCAACACCACCTGCATCGGAGCCACGCCTCGTTGGGCGGCTAGGGCTACCACCGCGGTAGCGGGGGTGGGTTCGTAGTCGATGTTGGCGCCATCCACGAGCCACACCCGATCGAGTTTGTCCAGCACCTGGCGCGCAAAGAAGCCACCGTCGTCGGGCACGTCCTCGATGATGCGGCGGCGACGTTCGGGTTGGTGCAAGGCGGCGAGGCGCTCGGGCATCGGCAGATCAGCCACCTCGGCGTAGGCCGGGTGAAAGAGCAGCGGGTGAAGGCTGCCGTGGAGGCAATAGAGGATCCCGATCGATCGACCGGCGACCTGGGCCACCAGCGGCAGGCCCTCGGCGGCGGCCTCATCGAGGAGGACCAGCACCTCGCGCCACACCTCAGGGTCGTGGTCGGGTTGGTTGAGGTTGACGCTGATCGTGCGGCCACTGCGGCGCGCTAGTTCCTTCATCCACGGCCATTCGTCGACCGGGAGTCGGGCGTGGTCGGGAGCGAACTGAAAGACGCCGTGGCCCGCGGCCGCCATGCCATCGGCGATGGCGAACAACTCAGCGGCGGCGGCGCCGGTGCCGGGAACGAGTTCGCCGGCCTTCGAACGGTGCAATGGGGTGCGGCTGGTGGAAAACCCGAGGGCCCCGGCGGCCAGGGCCTCGGTGACGAGCCCGGCCATGGCGGCAAGGTCGAGTGCGGTAGCGGCCTCGTTGGCCGCGCCGCGGTCGCCCATCACGTAGCCGCGCAGCGGGCCGTGGGCGATCTGGGCCCCCACGTCGAGCACCCGGGGCATCCGCTCCACCGCATCGAGGTACTCCGGGAAACTCGTCCACTCCCAGGTGATCCCCTCGGTCATGGCGGAGCCAGGAATGTCCTCCACGCCCTCCATGAGATCGATGAGCCACTCATGGCGATCGGCGCGGGCGGGCGCAAAGCCCACGCCGCAGTTCCCCATCACGACGGTGGTGACGCCGTGCCACGAGCTGGGCGTGACGTAGGGGTCCCACGTCACCTGGGCGTCATAGTGCGTGTGCACGTCGACGAACCCGGGAGTGACGAGCCGCCCGTCGGCGTCGATCACCCGCGTGGCGCCGGCGGTGGAGGCCCGGCCGGCGTCCTCCACGGCCACGATGATCCCATCGGTGACCACCACATCGGCCGACCGGCCCGGTGCCCCGGAGCCATCGACCAGGTGGGCATTGCGAACGACGAGATCAGCCATAGGACAGCATGTCACCAGATCGGTGCGAGGCGTGCGCTCCGCCCCCGCCGGAGTTCCTGTTCTTCATGGCGGTAGCGGGAACGACCGTGACGCCAACCGGTGAGCGGTCACTGTTCGTCCGCCACGCCGAGCAGCCGGGCCCGGGTGACCGAGCGGACACCACGCCAGAGAGCGACGGTGGCGAGGAGCCAGGCGATGCCGCCGATGTACCAGGAAACCTCGTCGCCCCCGTAGAGGCTGCTGGTGGCTTGGGAATAGGCGACCATGATCAAGGGAAGACTGACGAGCGCGGAGGCCTGTTGGGCGGCCGCAGTGGACTTCACCTTGGCCGACAGGCGCAACACGAGCGACAGGGTGAGGGCCAGGAAGGGCGGGACCACCCAGAGCATGAGGACCCACCACTGCTTGGTGGGGAAGAACCATCCCCCCACCTGGGGTCCCACGATGGTGTTGACGATGAGGGCGTACACGCCGAAGCCGATGACGGTGGTGAGATAGCCCGGGATGAGGCTGGCGAGGAGTTTCCCGAGGAAGATTTCTCGGATTCCGGCGGGGGAGTGAGCCAGGAACTCGCCCGTGCCCCGCTCGCGTTCGCCCACGATGGTGGCCGCGCCCACCGCCGTACAGATGGTGATGGGCACCACCACGGCTACGGGGGCGAAGAGGTAGACGGCGAGCGCGTAGCCGGCCCGGCCCGACCCGGTGTCCCCTGGGATCTGGCTGGCGGCCGATTTCGGGAGGATTTCGAGCACCTGGGAGAGCTGGGCGACGGCATCGACACTGCTGATCTGGGTGATGGTGAGGAGCAATACCGCCGGCACCACGACGAAGAAGAGAACGCCGAGGATGACCATGGGAATCCAGTAGTCCCGGGCCTGGGCCAGTTGCTTGAGGTCGGTCCTGGCCACGGTGCGAATGTGCATCCACACCAGAGGCTGGCGCACCGGTGCGACGGTGGTTTTAGCCATCAGACGGTGCTCCCATCCACGGCTCCGAGGCGGGTGTGGCCCGATGCTTGGCGGACCGCGAAATAAAGGTCCTCCAGGGTGGGTTCATGGGGCTCCACCCGGGTGACCCGGGCGCCGGCGGCGGTGAGAGCGAACACGAGGTCGGGGACGCGATCGGGACGGTCGAGGTGAAGCGTGGCGACGCGATCGGCGCGTTCATAGGACACCACGCCCTCATGGCGGGCGAGGGCGTCGAGCGCCACCGGATCATCGGTGCTGATGCGCACCATGGCCTCGGGCCAGAATCGCTTCGTGAGGACGCCGGGGGAGCCATCGATGATGTCGGTGCCATCCTGGAGGATCACCACCTGATCGGCGAGGCCCTCCGCTTCTAGAAGCAGGTGGGTGCACATCACCACGGTTGAACCATCGTCGGTCATCTCTCGGATGAGATCCAGGACGGCATGGGACGACTCGGGGTCCAACCCGGAGGTGGGTTCGTCGTACAGCAGCAGTTCGGGTTGATGGAGAACCGAGCGGGCGAGGGCCAGGCGAGTTTTCATACCGGTGGAGTAGCCCCCGACCTGGTTATCGAGAGCGTCGTCGATGCCGAACCGCCCGGCGCAGTGGGCGATGCGAGCATCCACCCCGCTCCCCCGGCCGAGCCCATGAAGTTCGGCGGCGTAACGCAAGTTGTCCCGTCCGGAGAGGCGGTCGTAGAGCGACGGCTTCGCCGAGACGACGCCGCACCGAGAGCGCACCTCACGACCCTGCAGCGCCGGGTCGACACCGAAGACCCTGATCACCCCCGAGTCGGGGTTGAAGGCGCCGGTGATGGTGCGGATCGCGGTGGTCTTGCCAGCGCCGTTCGGGCCGAGCAGTACCGTGATCTGGCCGCTGGGGACCCTCAGGTTGAGATCAGCCAGCGCCATGGCGGGGCCGAAGGCCTTGGTCACCTGCTCGAGACGAATCACTGGCTCGGCGGGGGACACCCCTGCGAGGGTATCGGGACGGGTGTTCGTGATCGCGTTCACAGAGAAGTATCGGAGGCAAAGGCTGGGGTCTTGAGGGTCCGCCCTCCCGCCCCGGCTGGCCGATAGCATCGAACGCGTGTACGTCCTCGGAATCGATCCCGGGCTTTCCCGATGCGGCTACGGCCTTGTTCATCAAGGGCCCCGGGCCACGCGTGCGGTGGCGGTGGGTGTGCTGCGCACATCCCCGGCCCTGCCCACCCCCGAACGGCTCGCCGAACTCCAGGGGGACCTGCGGGCCGTGATCCAGGAGCATCACCCCTCGGTGGTAGCCATCGAGCGGGTGCTGTTTCAGGTGAACGTGCGCACGGCTATTGCCACCGCCCAGGCGGCGGGGATCGCCATGGCCGAGGCCGTGGCGGCGGGCGCCCTCGTGGTGGAGTACTCCCCCAACCAAGTGAAGCAGGCCATCGCCGGGGTGGGCGGAGCGTCCAAGGATCAGATGGAGCGAATGGTGCAGGTGTTGCTCGGGATCAGCCAACCGCTACGACCCGTGGATGCCGCGGATGCGGTGGCCTTGGCGTTGTGTCATCTGGCCCACGCCCCGATGCGCACCGCGGTGGCCCGGGCGGTGGCCCGATGATTGGCACCCTGAGGGGGACGTTGTTGGACCGAGGCGCGGCGGAGATCACCGTTGAAGCGGCCGGGGTGGGCTACCGGGTTACGGTCAGCCCCACCACCGCGGTTGCCGTCGGCGACATCGGCGGCGAGGTGTTCTGCTGGGTGCACCAGCACCAGCGTGAAGACGCGGTGACGCTCTATGGCTTCGCCACCAAGGACGAACGAACGTGCTTCGAGGTGCTGATCGGGGCCCACGGGGTGGGTCCGGCACTGGCCCTGGCGATCCTGTCGGTTCATTCGCCCCTGGCTCTGGCCCGGGTGGTGGCCGACGATGATCTCGGTGCCCTGTGCCTCGTTCCGGGGGTAGGTAAAAAGACAGCTCAGCGGCTGTTGATCGATTTGTCGTCGCGGCTGACGGTCCCGGCGATAGACGGGCTCGCCGCCGCCACCGGGGCGGCGTCCCCGCGCGACGGCGGGGGGGCGAGAGCTGATGTGCGCGATGCCCTCGCCGGGCTCGGCTACTCCGAGGCCGAGATTCGCGACGTCATGGCCGATCTCGACCACCAGGACGACACCGATGCGGGGGCTTTGTTGCGCGATGCCCTCCAGCGTCTGGCCACGGCCCGGAAGTAGACCATCACCATGCGCGAGGAACTGTTGCGAGCGGAGGAAGTGGGCGACGAAGCCGAAGTGACGGCCGATGTGAGCCTGCGTCCCCGAACCCTCGATGAGTTCGTGGGCCAACGAGAACTCAAGGCCCATCTTGAAATCATTCTTGAAGCGGCCCGGCGGCGCGCCCAGGCCGTTGATCACATCCTGCTGGCCGGCCCTCCCGGCCTCGGCAAGACGAGCCTCGCCAGCATCGTGGCCGCCGAGATGGGGGTGACCATCCACATCACATCGGGGCCGGCGATCGAGCGGGCCGGGGATCTCGCCGCCATGCTCTCGCAGTTGGGGGAGGGCGATGTGCTCTTCATCGACGAGATTCATCGCCTGCCGCGCGTGGTAGAGGAGGTGCTCTATCCCGCCATGGAGGATTTCCAAATTGACATTGTGCTCGGCAAGGGACCGGCGGCCCGATCGATCCGACTCGATCTCCCCCGCTTCACGTTGGTGGGGGCCACCACCCGCACTGGGTCCATTACCGGGCCCCTGCGGGACCGTTTCGGACTGGTGGCGCGGCTCGACTATTACGAGCCGAGCGAACTGGAGCTGATCGTCACCCGAGCGGCGGGAATCCTCGGCGTGCAGGCCGACACCGACGGTGCCCGGGAGATTGCTCGTCGGGCGCGGGGCACGCCTCGCATTGCCAACCGCCTCCTGCGTCGAGTGCGCGATTTTGCCGAGGTGAAGGGGGATGGCACCGTGGATCTCGCCACCGCGGCGGCGGGCCTGGCGTTGTTTGGGGTGGATGAGCGAGGCCTCGACAAGGTAGATCGGTCGATCTTGTCGGCCATTTGTGAGCGTTTCGGTGGCGGCCCGGTGGGTCTGTCGACGCTGGCCATCAGCGTGGGTGAACAGACCGAGACGGTGGAAGATGTGTACGAACCCTTCCTGATCCAGGGGGGTCTCCTCATGCGCACCCCCCGCGGGCGAGTGGCCACGGCCACGGCTTTTGCCCACCTCGGGTTGACTCCCCCGCGCCGGTCGCCGGGGGAGGAACCCATTCCCGGGCTCTTGGGCTGATTTCGCGCGACCGCGGCCCACTCGGGACACTGGGGATCGATGGATACCACTGCGGTCGACTACCACCTGCCCGAGGGGGCGATTGCTCAGGTACCCAGGGAGCCGCGGGACGCGGCCCGTCTTTTGGTGGACCATGGGCCCGGGCAGCGCCCGGGCCATCAACACATCCGCGACCTGCCGGCCTTGGTGGGCCCGGGAGATGTGGTGGTCCTCAACACCACTCGCGTGCTGCCGGCCCGGCTGGAACTGACCAAAGCGAGTGGTGGTCGGGTGGAGGTCCTGCTGCTGGAGCCACGCCGGGGGAGCCTCACCGAGGTGTGGGAGGCGCTGGTGCGCCCGAGTCGGAAGGTGCCGCCGGGCACTGCACTAGTGGCGGGGCCGGATCTCACGGTGGTGGTGGGGGAGGATCTCGGGGAGGGTCGACGCCTCGTGGAGTTGTGTCTCGCCCCGGGGCATGACGTGCGTGCCGCGCTGGACCGCCACGGTGTCGTGCCGCTTCCCCCCTACATCACTACGCCGTTGGCGGATCCGGAGCGATATCAGACCACCTACGCCCAACGCCCGGCGTCGGTGGCCGCGCCCACCGCCGGCCTGCACCTCACCCCCGCTGTGCTCGAGGCGGTGCGAGCCACCGGGGCGCAGGTGGCCGAGGTGGAGTTGGTGGTGGGCCTCGGCACGTTTCGACCCATCGCTACCGACGTGGTGGAAGATCATCAGATGCATGGCGAGCGCTATCGGGTGCCTCAAGCCACCATGGATGCTTGTCGTGCCGCCCAGCGGGTGGTGGCCATCGGCACCACCACCGTGCGCGCCCTGGAGTCGGCGGCGCAGGGGCCACTGGTGGGCCGCACCGAGTTGTTTATCCATGGGCCACGGCCGTTTGCCATCGTGGATGCCATGCTCACAAACTTCCATCAGCCCCGTTCGTCGTTACTGGTGTTGGTGGACGCCTTCGTGGGGCCGCGGTGGCGGGGGTTGTACGAGGAGGCTCTGCGGGAGGGCTACCACTTCTTGAGTTTCGGTGACGCCATGTTTCTCCAGGGAGAGCGGGGATGACGCTGTCGTTCGCGGTCACGGCTCGTGACGGCGCGGCGCGCACCGGGGTGATGCGTACCGCCCGGGGTGATGTGCAGACCCCGTGTTTCATGCCGGTGGGCACCCGGGGGGCGGTGCGGCATTTGTCCTCGGCCGATCTAGAGGATCTCGGCGCCCAGGTCGTGCTGGCCAATACGTACCACCTGATGCTCAAGCCGGGGGTCGACGTGATCGCCCAACAGGGTGGATTGCACCGGTTCCAGGACTGGTCGGGACATCTCCTCACCGACTCGGGGGGCTTCCAGATCTTCTCCCTGGAGTCTGGCGGCAACGTGAAGGTGGATGACGACGGCGTCACCTTCCGATCCACCTACGACGGCAGTTCTCATCGCCTCACCCCTTCCTCGGCGGTGGCGATCCAGACGGCGTTCGGGAGCGACATCCAGATGGTGCTCGATGTGTGTGCGCCACTCCCCTCACCCGAGGTGGTGCTGCGTCAGGCCCTGGAGCGCACCACCCAGTGGGCGGCCCGAGCCCGGGGGGCCTTCCTGGCTCAGGGGCGGTCGGAACTCAGCCAGTTCGGGATTGTGCAGGGGGGCACGGACATCAACCTGCGGGTGGAGAGTGCCGAGCGGACCGTGGCCATCGGCTTCGATGGCTACGCGGTGGGCGGGCTCTCGGTGGGGGAGTCGCGCTCGGAGATGTTGCGCACCCTGGCCGCGGTACTCCCCACCCTCCCGGAGGACCAACCTCGTTATCTCATGGGTCTGGGTGATCCGGTGGGCATCGTCGAGGCCGTCGCCCTGGGCATCGACCTCTTCGATTGCGTACTGCCCACCCGCTTCGCCCGCCACGGCACGATCCTCTCGGGGGCGGGGCGCTTCAACCTGCGGCGGGCCGAGAATGCCTCCGAGGATGCTCCCCTCGATGCCTCCTGTGGGTGTCCCGTGTGCGCCCGCTGGTCCCGCAGCTACCTGCGGCACCTTTTGGTGGTGGATGAGCCCACCGCCCCCCGGCTCCTCACGATCCACAACCTGTGGTGGACGCTTCAGTTGGTGCAGGAGGTTCGGGCGGCCATTGCCACGGGGACCCTGGGGGCGGTCCGTTCCCGCATCGCGGCGGTGTATGGGTAATCTCAACCCTTCCCCCTGGCCACCCGTTCTTTTTTCGAACTGAGATCGTCTCCATCATGCGTCGTAACAAACTCACCCCGCTCATCTTCATTGTGTTGGTTGCTGTGCTGGCTCTCGGGGCCGTGTTCGCCACCGGAACCTCCCCCCTGTTGGGTCTCGACCTCCAAGGCGGGGTTTCGGTGGTGCTCCAACCCACCAAGCCCGCCAGCGAAGAAGCGCTGAACGAGACCATCGAGGTCATCCGTTCCCGGGTGGATGCCCTCGGGGTGGCTGAGCCCGACATCGTGCGCCAGGGCAACTCGGTGGTGGTGCAACTGCCCGGGGTGAAGAACCAGCAGCGCGCCATCGAACTGGTGGGGGCGACCGCCGAACTGCGTTTCCGACCGGTGATCGCCTCGATCCCGGGCAGCGTGAAGGACCTGCAGCGCTCCGTCAGCACCACGACGACGGTGCCGGGTGCCACCACGACGTCGGTGCCGGGTGCCACCACGACGACGGTGGCCCCTATTACGGGTCAGTCCACCGGGCAACCGGCCGCACCGTTCCAGGAGCCGGTGACCGCCACCGATGGCGACGCCGGGGCTCCGGGGCTTACCGCCCCCGAGGTCACCACGGCGGGTGAGCCCCTCCCCCCCGTGGATGCCGGCGACCTTGCCGCTGGCTTCGCAGTGACAGCCCCGGAAGATGACATCGCCGATCAGCCCGTGGTGCTCGAAACCATTGAGGGCGGGAAGGTCACCGAGACATCTCAACTCGGCCCCACCGCCGCCAATGGCACCATCGTGGAGACGGCCAAGGCCGAGCTGGGCCCGGCCGGTGAGTGGTCTGTGAGCCTGGTCATCAAGGACGGCTCGAGCATCGAGCAGTTCAACGCCATCGCCGCCCAATGTAATTCCAAGTCGGAGACATGCCCGAGCGGACGCTTGGCCATCGTCTTGGATTCCCGGGTGGTATCGGCCCCCACCATCCAGCAGCCCTCGTTCGAGCGCGATCAGATTCAGATCACCGGCTCGTTCACCGAGAGCGAAGCCAAGGATCTCGCCCTGGTGCTTCGCTACGGTTCCCTGCCCGTCACCCTGGAGACCCAGACGGTCCAGACGGTGTCGCCAACGCTCGGCAAGGATTCGCTGAAATCGGGGTTGTTGGCGGGTCTGTTGGGTCTGGGCCTCGTGGTGATCTACATGATCTTCTACTACCGGGCCCTGGGGGTGGTTGTCCTGCTCGGGCTCATGATTTGGTCCGCCCTCAACTACGCCATCATCTGCTGGCTGGGGGCGAGCCGAGGCCTGGCTCTGAGCCTGGCGGGGGTAACCGGCATCGTGGTGTCGGTGGGAGTGACGGTGGATAGTTATGTGGTGTTCTTCGAACGATTGAAAGACGACCTTCGGATGGGTCGCTCCCTGAGGACCTCCACGGAACGAAGTTGGAAGCGAGCGTTCCGTACCATCATTGCCGCCAACGTGGCCAGCCTCATTGGTGCGGTGCTCCTCTACCTGTTGACGGTCGGTCCGGTGCGGGGCTTTGCCTTCTTCCTGGCCCTGGCCACCTTCCTCGATCTCGTGGTGGCCTGGTTCTTCATCCGCCCGGCGGTGGCGTGGATGGGGCGCACCGCCTTGTTCTGCGGCGACTCCTGGTGGGGTCTGCCCAGTGGCCTCGGCACCTCGGCCGCCAGGGGGGCCACCCCAGTTCCGAGCCGAGGAGGTACGTCATGACCGAACCCCAGGTGCGACGATCCCTCTGGGGCCGCCTCTATCACGGTGAGACCGACTACGACTTTGTGGGGAAATTCAACCGCTGGTTGCTGATCTCGGGCGTCATCATCGCCATCGGTGTCATATCGCTGTCCATACGCGGTCTCAATCTGGGAATCGACTTTGAAGGCGGCGTGGTGTGGGATGTGCCCCAGGGCGAGTTGTCGGTGGCCGAGGCCCAGGCCGCGGTGACCGAGCTCGGGGCGAAGGGCGTTTCCGTGCAGACCCTCACCGCCGACGGTAAGACCAACCTGCGGGTGGAGGCCGAGGCGCTTCCGCTCGCCACCGCCAGCAAGGTCAGCGCCAGCCTGGCCGATCTCACGGGGAGTTCTCCCGACGAAGTGAACCTCACCTCGGTGGGTCCGTCGTGGGGCCGCGAGATCAGCAGCAAAGCTCTGCGGGCGCTCGTGTTCTTCCTCATCGCGCTCACGCTGTACATCACGTTTCGGTTCGAACTGAAGATGGCGATCCCCACGATCGTGGCCCTGGTCCACGACATCTTGATCACCATCAGCGTGTATTCCCTGACCGGTTTTGAGGTCACCCCGGCCACGGTGGTGTCGCTGCTCACCATTCTGGGCTTCTCGATCTACGACGGCATCGTGGTGTTCGACAAGGTGGATGAGAACACGCCCCTCGTGGGTGTCACCCATGAACTCACCTACAGCGCCATGGTGAATCTGTCGCTGAATCAGGTGCTGATGCGGTCACTGAACACGTCGCTCACGGCCTTGCTCCCGGTGGCTTCCCTGCTCATCTTGGGGGGGTTCATCCTCGGGGCGACCACTCTGGAGGAGTTTGCCTTGGCCCTGCTCATCGGGCTCTTCGCGGGGGCGTACTCCTCGATTTTCATCGCTTCGCCGCTCTTGGCGGTCCTCAAGGAGCGCGAGGGCCGTTACCGCGATGTCCGTGAACGACTCGCCAGTCGGGCCCGGGCGACGGCGATCGCGACCCCGGTGGCGGCGGTGGTGCAAGGCGAGGGTGGCGAGGTGGTCAGCGCGGCGGCGCCACCGGTGGGACGGGTGTCTCCCGCTGGCGTGGTGCCCCGACCGCGTAAGAAGACCAAGAAGGACAAGAAGAGTTAGGGGCGGGTCGGTAGCCTGGCCCTATGTCCGTTGATTCGTCCTGGCTTCGCAGTCACTTCCGGGACATACCCGACTGGCCCAAGCCGGGTGTTTTGTTCAAGGACATCACCCCGTTGCTCGGCCACGTCGAGGCGTTTCGATATTCCGTGAATGCTCTGGTTGAGCAATGGGATGATCTCGACTTCGATTCGGTGGCCGGAGTGGAGGCCCGAGGTTTTCTGTTCGCGGCGCCGGTGGCCTATCGGATGGGCGTCGGGCTCATCCCGCTGCGCAAACCGGGGAAGTTGCCGTGGGAGACCCTCGAGCGGACCTACGACCTCGAATACGGAACCGACCGGATGGAGGTCCATCGCGACGCAGCCGGGGTGGGAGACCGGGTGCTCCTCATCGACGACGTGCTCGCCACCGGGGGAACGGCAGCGGCGGCCTGCGCCCTGCTGGAGGATTTGGGGGCCACGGTGGTCGGGGTGGGGGTTGTGTTGGAGTTGGGATTTCTGGATGGTCGGGCAAGACTGGACGAGCGCGACGTGCGATCGCTACTCGTCGAGGGGTAGAGGAGTCACCTATGCCTACGGTCGACCGAGTGTTGCCCTGGAGGAGAAACGAACGCCCGCCGACCGATGAGGTTGCCCCCTTGTTGGCCGTCTACCAAGCCCGGCACCCGAAAGCCTCCACGGGCCTCATTGCCCGGTCCTACCTCATGGCGGCCGATGCGCACCGGGGGCAGTACCGCCGTTCGGGCGAGTCGTATATTCACCACCCCCTAGCGGTGGCGCGCATCGTGGCCGATCTTGGGCTGGATGACGTGACGGTGGCGGCCGCGCTGCTCCACGATGCGGTGGAAGACACGGGCACCACGCTGGAGGATGTTGAGGCCAACTTCGGGGCGGACGTGGCCGAGATCGTCGATGGTGTGACGAAACTGGATCGGATCAAATTTGATACCAAGGAGGCACAGCAGGCCGCTTCCATGCGCAAGATGTTGGTGGCGATGGCCAAGGACCTCCGGGTTCTGATCATCAAATTGGCCGACCGCCTCCACAACATGCGCACGATCGCCGCTATGCCGGAGTGGAAGCAGGAGCGCACCGCTCGGGAGACCCTCGACATCTATGCGCCCTTGGCCCACCGCCTGGGTATGCAGGAAGTGCGCCAGGAACTCGAGGATCTTTCCTTCGCCGCCCTGCACCCAAAGTGGTACGCCGAGATCGACCACATGGTGTCGACCCGGAGCCCCGAGCGCGATGTCTACCTTGCGCAGGTCCTGGAGCAGGTGCGGGAGCGCTTGGCCGAGTTGCGGATCAATGCCGAGGTGACCGGCCGACCGAAGCACCTTTATTCGATTTACGAAAAAATGGTGGTGAAGGGCAAGGAGTTCGACGACATCTTCGATCTCGTGGGCATCCGCGTGATCGTGGACTCGGTCAAGGACTGTTATGCCGCCTTGGGCTCGATCCACGCCACCTGGAAGCCGGTCCAGGGACGCTTCAAGGACTATGTGGCGATGCCCAAGTTCAACCTCTACCAGTCGCTCCACACCACGGTGGTGGGGCCGCAGGGCAAGCCTCTCGAAGTGCAGATTCGCACCTACGAGATGCACGCCAGAGCTGAGCAGGGGGTCGCGGCGCATTGGCAGTACAAGGACGCCGGTGGATCGGCCAACGCGTTGGCTGACGTGGCCTGGTTGAACCGGATCGTGGACTGGCAGTCCGAGACCGAGGACCCGGCCGAGTTCATGTCCAATCTGAAGATCGACCTCGAGCAGGACGAGGTGTTCGTGTTCACGCCGAAGGGCAAGGTAGTGACCCTGGCGGCCGGTTCCACGCCGATCGATTTCGCCTACGCCATTCATACCCAGGTTGGGCACGCCTGTATCGGGGCCCGCGTCAATGGACGGTTGGTGGCGCTGGACTCGAAGTTGTCCTCCGGGGATGCCATGGAGATCGTCACTTCGAAAGTGGAGGGAGCCGGTCCATCCCTGGACTGGCTCCGGATCGTGGCCACGCCGCGGGCCGCCTCGAAGATTCGCCAGTGGTTCTCCCGCGAGCGTCGCGAGGATGCCGTGGACAACGGTCGCGATGAGTTGGTGAGGGCTTTACGGCGAGAAGGTCTCCCGGTTCAGAAACTCCAGCAGGGAACCTTCCTCCACGAAACCGCTACCGAGTTGAACTACCTCGATCTGGATGCCCTCTACGCCGCGGTAGGGGAGAGCCACGTCTCCAGTAAAGCGATCGCCGCTCGGATAGCCCGGAAACTTCGCGAGATTGATCCGAACAATGAGGAGGACCAGGTCCTCCCCAGCACCGCCCGCCAACCCCGCCGCCCCGGTGCGGCCAAGCGGCCGCCGGCCGGGGTGCATGTGGAGGGGCTCGACGACCTCATGGTGCGACTGTCGCGCTGTTGCACTCCGGTGCCCGGCGACGAGATTTTGGGCTTCGTGACCCGCGGGCGGGGTGTGTCGGTGCACCGGGCCGACTGCGCCAACGCGGTGTCCCTGGCCGCCGGGCAAAAGGACCGCCTCATCGAGGTGGACTGGGACGAGTCTCACGACGGTACGTTCGTGGCGACTATTGAGATCAAGGCCTTCGATCGAGGCCGGCTGCTGCGAGACGTGGCGGCATCGATGAGCGACCACCATGTGAATATCCTGAGCGCCACCACCCACACCGGACCCGATCGGGTGTCCAAGATGCGATTTGAGTTCGAGCTAGCCGACCCCGGCCACCTCGATTCCTTGCTGGCCACTCTCAAAGGCATCGACAGCGTCTACGAGGCATATCGAGTCGTGCCGGGCCAAGGCGGCTAGCCGGAGGATCAACCGGCGGAGATCCGGGCCTCGAAGAGCTCCCACCGGCTGGGGATTCCCTTGAGGTCATGGGTGCCCAATGAGGTGAACTCGATCGGGGCGCCGACGGTGAGGCCGGGAACAGTGGAGGACACCCAAACCTCGTCGTCACCGGCTGCGGCCATGACCCTCGCCGCGAGGTTGACGCCGATGCCTCCGATGTCGTCGCCTCGACGCTCCACCTCACCGGTGTGGATACCCGCGCGGACGTGCACGCCGAGTACGCCGAGGCGGTCGATCATCTGGTGCGCGGCGGTGATGGCGGTGGCAGGACCATCGAACGTGGCCAGCAGGCCGTCACCCGTCATCTTCACGATCCGACCGCGAACTTCCTCGACGGCGCGCCTGCAGATGCGATCGTGGTCGTCGAGGACCTGAGCCCAGCGAGCGTCGCCGAGGGTAGCGGCCTGGTCGGTGGAGCCCACGATGTCGGTGAAGAGCACGGTGGCGAGGGCGCGGTCGGTCGAGAGCAGGCTTGTCCGCTCTGGTCCGACCAGCACCCTCTCGATGGCGTCGGCCAGCAGGTCCACGTCTGCGGGACGGGCGCTCATGTGGAACGCTCCGCCGATCTCCACGAGGTCGCCGTGGGGGAGGAGTGCGGCAACCTCATGGGCGTGCTCGATGGGTACGACTGGGTCCTCGGTGCAGTGGATCACCCAGGCGTGGGCTGCCACGAGAGGCAGGACAGGCCGAACGTCGATGGACCCGATGGCGCGTACGAGGCCGGCCACGCCAGTTGGCGTCGCCATCGCCCGTTCGATCCGACCGAGGAGCTCCTGGTCCCGCATTCCTTGTGCCCAGACCAGTTCCATCAGCACGCCCTCCCCCCACGACTCCTCGAAGACTGAAGCGAACTCACCAAGGGCCGGCGCGTGGGCCCAGGAGGCAACCATGATCAGCTTCTCCACTCGCTCGGGATGGGTGGCGGCGAAGAGAGCGGCGATCGCGCCGCCCTCGGAGGAGCCGATGACGATGGCGGACTCCAGACCAACCGCGTCCATCACGGCCCGGATGTCATCGATCCGGTCCTCGAGCAATCCAGACCCGAGGGTCCGGTCGGAGAGGCCGGCCCCTCGCTTGTCGAACCAGACGAAGCGGCTCACCGAGGACAGGCGGCGGATCAAGTGGGCCCACCCCGGGATCTCCCAGAGCAGCTCGACGTGCGATGCCGTCCCGGTGAGCCAGATGACTGCAGGGCCGGGGCCTCCGAGGTCCTGGTAGGCAATCGACAGACCGTCGGCCGTGGTCGCGTACTTCGTGGTGGGGGCGGACATAGGAGCCAGTGCAACACATTTATTCAACGGGAGCACCGCGCTTCGCTAGGGGAGTTGGTCGGCCGACCTGATCGTCGAACCCGATCAATGGAACCGTAAGGTCCGCGTACTCCAGCGATCGACTCGATACATACGTCCCTTACGCTCACGGCTGACCTGGGGTTTCGCAGGTGAGCACAGCGCACGTTGCTAGGTAGACGAGGCATATCGCGTGGTGCCGGGCCAGGGCGGCTAGCGCAGATCCGGGTCCTGACCTGGGCGTTGGTGCGGCAGGGGACCGAGGGCATCCGGGTACAACGGGCGTCGATTCGGTGTAGTGGACCCTCTCGATGGGTGGCCAGGAGCCGGATTGCCTTCGACCCCGGGCCGTGGCCCGACCCCACGAGGAGGTCAGACCGTGGCCACCGACGTCTCGTCCACCGGGGACGCCGGCGACGATCCTGACGACCCTCCTCCGCCGGGCGCTTGGGCTTGAGGTTATTGGGGGCCTTCGTGGGCGGCGGACCTTCCGCCGTCGACATCGCCCAGTGCTCCTGATCGAGAGAAGCGCTAGGCAACGACACGAGGCTCAGGCGCCGAACTCATCAGTAGATGCGGGCGTAGACTCGGGTAATGGCCGACGGCGTCTGCCCGCTGTGTGAGGGCAAGAGGACGAGATTCCTCGCGGTGAAGCCAACATCGTCCAACCTGGATCGCGCCGCGTCCGTGCCGACACCCCGATCGGATCCGGCATGACTGCTATCGCTAGTGACGTGGCGGGAGCGCGCGTGGCCGGGTATCGGCCGTTCTTGGATGGGTTGCGAGCGGTGGCGGTGTACCTCGTGGTCGTGTTCCACTCGGGGAGCGAGCCATTCACCGGCGGCTACGTGGGGGTGGATGTTTTCTTTGTGCTCTCGGGGTTTCTGGTCACTCAACTGTTAATGCGAGACCTCGAAGGAGGCGGGTCGATCTCGCTAGGCCGGTTCTACTCTCGACGGTTCCGTCGCCTGTTGCCCGCCGCCTTCGTGGTCCTCGTCGTCACCGCGTTGGTTTACTCCGCGCTGGCGTCACCCATCGAGGTCGCCCAATCCGTCAACGGCTTCCGGGCGTCGTTTCTCTACTACGCAAACTGGGAGTTCATCGCCCAGTCATCGGACTACTTCGGGGCCGACATCAACGCCAACCCCGTACTGCAGTTCTGGTCACTGGCTGTCGAGGAGCAGTTCTACCTCCTGTGGCCTCTGCTCCTCGGCGGCTTGTTCGCGATCTCGGTCCGGTTTCGCTCCCGTCAGTGGCTGATGATCCGAGTGGTGGTCCTGGGCGGGGCGGTCGCTTCGTTGCTGTGGGCGTTGTCCCTCAGGACAGCGAACCCGAATCGCGCGTACTACGGCACCGACGCCCGTGCCTACCAGCTGCTGGCCGGTGCTCTCCTCGCCCTCACTCCCGGCCTCATCACCAGCCTCGCTGGCTTCACCCGCACCGCCAGGGTCGTTGCCGCCACCTCCGTCGCAGCTCTCATTGTCGTCGCGTCGAGTTGGGTCCAGCTCAACGCCATCGAGCGGGGTGTCGCCGCCACCATCATTGCCATCGCCCTCCTCATCACCCTCGAGATCTCCCAGGGCGGGCTCACCCAGCGCACGCTCTCCCTGGCACCGGTGGTATATCTCGGGAAGATCTCTTACGGCACGTACCTGTGGCATTGGCCCGTCGTCCTGGTCATGGCCCGCACATCCAACCTCAGCCCCCTCAGCACCGTCGCCCTCACTGTGCTCATTGCCACGGGCCTCGCCTCGCTCAGCTACCAGATCCTGGAATATCCCGTTCGCCTCTCCACCCTCCTCGACCGGTACCGCATCCCGGTCATCGCCGCTGGCCTCGCTATCAGTGCTGTCTCGGGCCTTTTCGTCGTTCCCCGAATGCTCGAGACCGCGGTTTCGTCATCCGAGGGGCCGGTCGTGGCCGAGGTGTCGGGGGGGGGGACGCCCGTTCCCGACGGGGTGGAGGGCGCCTTCTTCGACCGCTTTGACTTCAACCGTTGCTCGCCGGGGAGGGGTGTGTCCTGCGTACTCGTGGAGGGTCAGGGTCCGAAGGTCCTGATCGTGGGTGACAGTCATGCTGGGATGCTCACACCGATGTTCTCCGGGATCGCTGAGCGCCACGGCGCCGAGCTCTCCGTCGGTTTCCTCTCCTATTGCCCGTGGACTTCGGGGATTCGGTACGCGGGAATTGGCGGGACGTGCTTTGCTGAGCAGAAGACCATGTTCGGGGAAACGATCCCCGAGCTCGACCCGGACATCGTCGTGCTGGTCCATCGCAGCTATGACGACCCCGCCAACCGGTTGGACCTCGCCGATGTGGACGCCGGCCGACTCGTATCGGGCTCCGATGAGGCCACCGCCGCCATACGCGAGCGGATCACCGATGTGGTTGACGGCCTCCGGGCTGATGGGCGGCTGGTGGTGATGATCGAACCGGTGCCGGTGGCGCCTCGGGATCAGAACCCGCTCACATGCTTGTCCGGCGCCGACTTCGTCGAATCGTGCCGCTTCGTCACCCAGACCGAGCCCACTCCGGAGGAGCAGATCATGCGCCAGGTGGCGAAGGAGGACGCCGGCGTCTGGAGCCTGGATCTGGACTCTCTGGTGTGCCCCTACCAGCCGATTTGCGATCCGGTGGTGCTCGGCATGGTGGTTCGGTCCGACGACAATCATCTCACCACGAAATTCGCGACGGCGGGCTTGTCCGATGCGGTTGATGAGTTCCTGATCAAAAATGGGGTCCTCGCCGCCACCTAAGAGCGATGGGGGGAACTCCTCGCTCTGATGGTCTCCGCCGGGGTCGCCACGGTGGGCGGGCGTGTTGGCTTATGACGCTCGGATGGCCCGCACGAGCAGCACGCGGGGGATGGTGGCCGCTTCGGGAAAGTCCCAGTGCGCCGCGGTAAGGCGCGGTGGCGGTGGTGTCTCATCCATGTCGTCGATGAGGAGTCCGGCCCGCCCCATGGCCCGCACGTAACGGCTGAGAGGGCGATGGACGAAGAGCAGATCGACCCCCGGTGCGACTTCGTGGAAGGCCCGCTCCTCCTCCAGGTAGGCCCCGATTCGCCAATAGCGCTGGTTGAGCACGCGATCGTCGACCCAGCCCGCCCCCGGCGTTTGGAGAAAGGGATGGGCGAGAACCAACACAAAGCGCCCCCCGGGCTCGAGGACGCGGGCCACCTCCTGGAGGGCTCCCTCGAAGTCCTCCACATGTTCGAGGGCGGCGCAGAGCACCACGGTGTCGAAGGTCGCGTCGCCACAGGGGAGGGCCTCGGCGCGCCCGCGGAGGTAACGCGGCCCCCCGGCGCGCCCAGAGGCGGCGGTGATTTGCGCCGCCGTGGGATCCAGGCCCACGACCCGAGCACCCGAAGCCGCCAGTTGCCGGGCCACCTGCCCCTCCCCGCAGCCGATGTCGAGAACCCGTCGGGCACCGGCCGCGTGGTGAGCCACCAGGGGGAGGATGTGGTCCTCGTATTCGGGGTCGGCTCCCTGGGAATAGTTCCGCTGCCACCACGCCGCGTGCCGTTCCCACTGTGCTTCGTTCTTCACCCGATGGGCCCTCTCGACGTCCTATTGCGCCGCCGACCGTAGTTATGCCACGGTGAGCGGACTAATTGAGCCCCGTTGGCGACAAGACGAGAAAGAGTGGCACGGCACATGGGACCGGTAGAGATCTTGGTCGTTGGTTTTCCTCATAACGAGTTCAACGGCGACGTGGTTCCGTCCGTCGCCGAACTCATCGAATCCGGCCTGGTTCGGTTGATCGACCTCGTGTTCGTCACCAAGGGCGGGGAGGGCGACATCGTGGCGGTGGAACTGGCCGATATCGACGATGCCGTGGGGGCAGCGTTCGGGGCGCACATCGACGAGCCGAGCGGATTGATCACTGAGGAAGACATCGCCGACCTTGGGGATGACCTCGAGGTGGACTCCTCGGCCGTGATCCTGCTGTTTGAGCACGTGTGGGCCACCCGATTCCGAGATGCGGTGGTGAACTCGGGAGGCGAGCTCATCTCCTCTATCCGGATCCCCGGCGAGGTCATCGAGAGCATTCTCGCCGCTGGCTGATTCCATCCCACCCCCCTGATTCCATCCCACTTACGAACCCAACGAGAGACCTAAGGAATACACATGTTTCGACGAGGACGTCCCATTTTGCGAACGGCCATGATCGTGGGCACCGCCACCGCCGTTTCCGGCAGCGTGTCCCACCGCCAGCAGCAGAAGTATGCGGCCCAGGAAGCCCAAGCCGCTCCCGCGGCGGCCGCTCCCGTGGCGGCGGCCGATGACGAGCACGACGACATCGCTGAGTTGACCCAACTGGCTCAACTGCATTCGCAAGGGATTCTGACCGACGAGGAATTTGCCGCCAAGAAGGCGAAAATTCTCGGCATCTGAGCGATGTCAGGGCACAGTGAACCGGGTGTCGAGCACGTGGATGTGCTGGTGGTGGGGGCCGGAATCTCCGGGATCGGTGCCGGCTGCCATCTCCTCCAGCAGCGCCCGGAGGCGCAGTTTCTGATCCTGGAGGCGATGGACGACTTCGGGGGAACCTGGCAGACCCATCGCTACCCGGGCGCCCGCTCCGATAGCGACCTCTTCACCTTCGGATACCGTTTCAAACCCTGGACCGGGGCCCCGATCGCGTCGTCGGAGCAGATCCTGGCCTACCTCGGCGAAGTGATCGAGGAGCACCAACTCGGCTCACGCATCCGCTACCAGCACGTGATCCGCACGGCCCAATGGTCGAGCGACAGTCAGCGATGGACTCTCGAAGTCACCCGCACCGATACTGGCGAAGCCCTCGTGTTCACCGCCGGGTTTCTGTGGATGTGCCAGGGCTATTACCGCCACGCTGAGGGTTACACCCCAACCTGGGACGGGATGGAACGCTTCGCGGGCTTGATTGTGCACCCCCAGAGCTGGCCGGCGGAGTTGGACTATGCCGGTAAGCGGGTGGTGGTGATCGGGTCGGGGGCCACCGCCGCCACGCTGATTCCCGCCATGGCCCCCACCTGCGAACACATCACGATGCTGCAGCGATCGCCCACGTTCTTCTTCACCGGTGCCAACGTGAACGAATTGGCGGACACGCTGCGCGAACTGGACATCCCCGCTGAGTGGACCCACGAGATCGTGCGTCGCAAGATCCTCCTCGACCAAGGGCAGATCGCCGCCATGGCCCTTGAGTTTCCCGATCTCGTGCGGGAGGGGTTACAGGAGGGGATCCGAAGCATCTTGGGCCCCGACTTCGACATCGACCGACACTTCAATCCTCGCTACCGACCCTGGCAGCAGCGTATTGCCTTCGTGCCCGGTGGGGATCTTTTCGAGGAGATCAAACGGGGGGCGGCCTCGGTGGTTACCGATGAGATCACATCGTTCACAGAGACCGGCATCGAGTTGCAGTCGGGGGAGCACCTCGACGCCGACATCATCATCACCGCCACCGGCTTCCATCTGAGCGTGCTGGGCGATATCGCCTTCGAGATCGATGGCACCCCGCTGGACTTCGCCGACACGGTGACTTACCGCGGCATGATGTTCACCGGCGTTCCCAACCTCGTGTGGGTCTTCGGCTACTTCCGGGCCAGTTGGACGCTCCGGGTCGATTTGATCGGTGACTTCGTCAGTCGCTTGCTGGCGCACATGGAGGCTCGGGGCGACACCATGGTCACCCCCTTGCTCCGACCCGAAGACGAGGGCATGAAACTGCTGCCATGGGTGGACCCGGAGAACTTCAACCCGGGTTATCTCGCTCGGGGCCTGCACCTTCTTCCCCGCCAGGGAGATCACGATCCGTGGCTCCATTCCCAGGACTACTGGACCGAGAAGATCGATCTCCCCGCCGCTGATCTCGACGACGGCTCGCTGGTCTACCGCTAAACGCTCCCCGGCGGGGGATCAGGAAACGGGCGGCCCGAGCCCGAGGGCATCCAGGATGAAGGCGAACACGAAGGCCTCGTCCTTCCAGGCGTCGTAACGCCCTGACGGGCCCTGATGCCCGGCCCCCATTTCGGTCTTCAGGTAGACGGCCCGGCCGCTGGTGGTCGCGGATCGCAGCGCCTGAACCCATTTGGCGGGCTCCCAGTACGACACCCGCGGGTCGTTGAGGCCAGCGGTGGCGAGGATGGTGGGATAGGCCTGCGGAGTCACGTTGTCGCAGGGGCTGTAGGACTTCATGTAGGCGTACACCTCCTCGTCGGTCACCGGATTGCCCCACTCTTCCCATTCGGTCACCGTCAGAGGGAGGGTCTCATCCAAAATCGTGGTGAGGGCGTCCACAAAGGGCACCTCGGCCACCACGGCGGCGAAGAGATCGGGACGCTCGTTGGTGATGGCGCCCATGAGGAGGCCCCCGGCCGACGCCCCGCGGGCCACCATGCCGGCCGGGGAGGTGAAGCCCTCGGCCACGAGATGCTCGGCACAGGCGATGAAGTCGCTGAAGGTATGGCGCTTGTGAAGGAGTTTCCCTTGCTCGTACCAGGGCCGACCCATCTCGCCGCCGCCCCGCACATGGGCGATGGCGAACACGAAGCCTCGATCAAGCAACGACAACCTGAGGGTGGAGAACCCCGGGTCGATGCAGGCCTCGTAGGAGCCGTAGCCGTAGAGCAAACAGGGAGCCGCGCCATCGTGAGCCAGGCCGGCGCGGTGCACATAGGAGATGGGGACTCGGGTGCCGTCTTGGGCGGTGGCCCAGAGACGGCCGGTCTCGTAGGCGCGGGGATCGTGGCCGCCGAGCACCTCGGTGGTCTTGAGGAGGCGGCGTTCACCATTGTCGAGGTCTTCATCGAACACCGTGCTCGGGGTGACGAGGGAGGTGTAGACGAAACGCAGCGTGCGGCTGTGGAACTCGGCGTTGGTGGCCGGGCCGGTGTCGTAGACCTCTTCGGGCATGGCCAGCTCGCGTTCGCTGCCGCCGTAGGCGGTTACCACGATCCGGCGAACGCCTTCGCGCCGTTCGTAGCGCACGAGGTGGGCCGCGAAGGCGCTCACGCCCTCCAGCTTCACATCGGGGCGATGAGCCACCAGTTCCGTCCAATGCTCCCGGCCCGACACTTCTACCGAGGTGGTCATGAGTTTGAAGTTCACCGCGCCATCGGCGTTGGTGAGCACGACGAAGCGGTCACCATCGGCGGTGCTCGGCGCGTGGGTCACCTCGTATTCCAACCCTTGTTCCCGGGGATGCAACGAGCGCGGGGTCGCCGTGGGGTCGGCGGCCGGGATCACCAATTCTTCGGAGGTGATCTTGGAACTGGACGAAATGTGCACCCAGGCTTCGGTCAGGCTGAGGCCCACCGTCACAAAGAAGCGTTCGTCGCTGTCTTCGTAGACCAACACGTCATCCTCGGGGTCGGTCCCGATGGTGTGACGCCACACTTGGAAGGGGCGCATCGCATCGTCGGGGCGGATGAAGAAGATGGTGTCGTCACCGGCCCAGGCCGTTCCGTAGGTGGTGCGCTCGATGGTGTCGGGGAGGTCGGTGCCGGTGCGCAGATCACGAATACGCATCGTGTACAACTCGGACCCGTCGTGGTCGGTGGCGTAGAGCAGAAGATGCTGCGACGGGGCCAAGTCGTAGGCACCCAGCGCGAAGTAGTCGCTTTCACCCGCCAGAGCGTTCATGTCCAAGAGCACCTGTTCGCCCTCCACCGGATCGCTTTCGGGACGCTCCGCCGACGGCTCGATGTCGGTGCGGCAGAGGATCGGGTACTGCTGACCCTCCTCGGTTCGGCTGTAGAACCACTGGCCTCTCTTGCGGAACGGCACCGAGAGGTCGGTCTCTTTGATGCGGGCCTTCATCTCGGCGAACAGGTCGTCCTGGAGCGACTGCGTGTGGGCGAGGCTCTGCTCCACAAAGTGGTTCTCGGCGGCGAGGTGGCTCAACACCTCGGGATCATCGCGACCATCGCTCCGGAGCCAGTACCAGTGGTCGGTGCGATCGTCGCCATGGAAGCTGATCGTGTGAGGACGAGGGGGGGCAGACGGCGGCGGGATCGACATGGCTCCTGAGCGTAGGGGACCGGCACCGCTATGTTGGACAGATGCCTGACGACAAACCCCACGTGTACGTTCCTGCCGGAGAGGCCCCCCCGGCCGAGTTGGTTACCGAAGACCTCGAGGTCGGGGATGGCACCGAAGCCACCGTGGGGTCTCAGGTGGAGGTGCACTACGTAGGCGTTTCGTGGCGCACTCGTAAGCAGTTCGATGCCAGTTGGGATCGCAACGACACCTTTTCCTTCGGCCTGGGCGCCGGGCAGGTCATTGCCGGATGGGACGAGGGGGTGGCGGGAATGAAGGTGGGCGGTCGGCGTCGCATCGTGATCCCGCCGGGGAAGGCCTACGGCCGTCAGGGGGCCGGTGGGGTCATTGGTCCCGACGAGACGCTCGTGTTCGTGGTTGACCTCCTCGGCGTGAGTTAGGTCGATTCACCAAAGGACTTCGGGATGGTCGGGAGGCTCCGGTACCCTCACGCCTGATGGTTGAGCGTCCCGACTTCCGCGCCCCCAAGGGCACCCAGGACGTGCTCCCGCCGGAGTCCGCCCGCTGGGAGGCCCTTCTCGCCGTCTTCTCCGACGTGGCCCGGCGGTTTGGCTATGGCCTCGTGCAATCGCCGATGTTTGAGGACATCGGGGTATTTCAACGCATCGGTGAGGGTACCGACGTGGTGGCCAAGGAGATGTACGACTTCGAGGACAAAGGCGGTCGCGCCCTCGCCTTGCGCCCCGAGGGCACCGCGCCGGTGGCCCGGGCGTGGGTGCAACACCGTCCGGCGGTGCCGTGGAAGGTCTGGTACGCCACGCCGGCGTTCCGCTACGAACAACCCCAAGCCGGGCGGCTGCGGCAGCACCACCAGGTGGGGGTGGAGTGCATCGGCTCGGCCGATCCGCACGTCGATGTGGAAATCATCGCGCTGGGCCATGCCTATTTGTGGGCGTTAGGCCTGCGGCAGTGGCGTCTCGTGCTCAACTTCATGGGCACTCCGGCTGATCGGGCGGCCTACGGAGCGATCCTCCAGGCCTGGCTTCGGGCGCGGGCCAGCGAGATCCCCCCAGCCGATGCCGCCAAGATCGACACGCACCCCCTACGCGTCCTCGACTCGAAGGACCCCGTGACGGCCGCGTTGCTGGTCGACGCACCGCGCATGGCCGACCATCTCGATGGCGCCTCCCGGGCCCACGGGGAAGCGGTGCAGGACGGACTGCGAGCCCTCGGTATCAATTTCGAGATCGATCCGTCGCTGGTGCGCGGCCTCGATTACTACACCCATACGCTCTTCGAGTTTCAGAGTTCGGCGCTGGGTAATGCCCAATCCACCATCCTCGGGGGCGGCCGCTACGACGGCCTCATCGAGCAACTGGGCGGCCCCGCCACCCCCGGCATCGGGTTTGGGTCCGGGATCGAACGGGTCCTGCTCACCTGCGATGCCGAAGGGGTGTTTGATCGGGCCACCCCGCGTCTCGACTGTTTCGTGATCGACACCACCGGCGGCACGGCTGCGGTCACCCTCACCCAGGTACTGCGCCAGGCGGGCCTCTCGGCGGATCGCTCCTTCGACGACCGGTCGATGAAGGCTCAGATGAAAGCGGCCGTGAAGGCGTCCGCTCGTCTGGCCCTCATCGTGGGCGAGCAGGAAGCGGCCACCGGGACGGTCGCCGTGCGCGATCTCGACCACGCCGAACAGACCACCATCGACATCGCTGATGTCGTCCACCACGTCAGGCAGGTTCTCGACCGATGAGTGATCCCATGCGCACGCACCTCTGCGGGGAACTGCGACAAGACCACGCGGGGACCACGGTGTCGGTGTGCGGATGGGTAGGCCGACGGCGCGAGCACGGCGAGCATCTGGCCTTCATCGACCTGCGGGATCATTCCGGGATCATCCAATGCGTGGTGGATGGCGCCGCCGATCTGCGCAGCGAGTACGTCGTGCGGATCACCGGCACGGTCCGTCCCCGGCCCGAAGGCACGGTGAATAATGCCCTGGCTACCGGGGAGGTGGAGGTGGGCGACTGCACGGTGGACATCCTGTCGGTGGCGGCTCCCCCGCCGTTTCCGATCGACGAGCGGGCCGATCAGGTAGACGAGATGATTCGGCTGAAGTACCGCTACCTGGACCTGCGCCGGGAGCGCATGCAACGGAATTTACGGTTGCGAGCGGCGGTGAATTCAGCCATCCGGGGCGCGATGGAGCGGCAGGGGTTCATCGAGGTGGAGACCCCGATGCTCATGCCCTCCACACCGGAAGGGGCCCGTGAGTTCCTCGTTCCCTCCCGTCAGGTGCCGGGCAGTTTCTACGCGCTTCCGCAGTCGCCCCAGCTCTTCAAGCAACTTCTCATGGTGGGTGGCACCGATCGCTACTACCAGATGGCCCGTTGCCTGCGCGACGAAGACCTGCGGGCAGACCGGCAGTACGAGTTCATGCAGCTGGATGCCGAGGCCAGTTTTGTCACCGAAGCGGAGGTGCTTGAGTTCATCTCCGAGGCCGTCCTGGCGGCGGCGGAGGCGGCGGTGGGGGAACGCCCCGGTGAAATCGAACAGATGACATGGCATGACGCCATCGACCGGTTCGGTAGCGATAAACCCGACCTGCGCTTTGGGATGGAATTGGTGGAACTGACGCCGGTGTTCGCGTCCACCGAGTTCAAGGCCTTTGCGTCGGCGGCGGCGATCAAGGGCATTCGCGTGCCGGGCGGGTCGGCCCAGTTCGGTCGCAATAAACTCGACGCCCTCACCGAACGGGCCAAGCAAGCCGGCGCCCAGGGTTTGGTGTGGATGCGGGTAGGCGATGCCGGAGCTCTAGAAAGCCCAGTGGCGAAGTTCCTTTCCACCACCGAGCAGGCCGACCTGGTGAGCGCTACGGCGGCGGAAGCGGGCGATCTTCTCCTGCTGGTGGCCGACGAATGGATGACCACCTGCGAGGTGCTCGGCACCCTGCGTAACGACATCGGTCGGCCGCCGGTGCACGAAGGGCCCTACCGCTATGTGTGGATCGTGGACTTTCCGATGTTCGTTGGCCGCAGCGAAGACGGGAGGCCCAAGCCGGGCCACCATCCCTTCACTCGGCCGCATCCCGAGGACGTGGATCGGCTGGAGTCAGACCCGATGTCGGTCCGCTCCAAGGCCTATGACCTTGTGCTCAACGGATGGGAACTGGGGTCGGGGTCGCTGCGGATTCACGAACCGGAGCTGCAGCAGCGGATCTTCGACCTGCTCGGCATCAGCCCCGAGGAAGCCCAGCGGCGCTTCGGGTTCTTCCTCACCCCGTTCACCTACGGGGCGCCGCCCCACGGCGGTTTCGCCTTCGGGATCGACCGGCTCGTGGCCATCCTGGCCGGGGAGGAGAACATTCGGGAGGTTATTGCCTTCCCGAAACCGCAGTCGGGCGTAGACCCGATGACCCAGGCGCCTACTCCCGTGGAGGAAGCGCAGTTGCGAGATCTCGGTCTGCGTCTGTTGCCGCCCCGCCCCTGAGAGCGGTCAGCCGCCGGTCGTGATGGTGCCGCCGGTCGAGGGCCGCCCGCAGGTCCTTGGCTTGGCGGACGGTCACCAGCCCCATCGACACGGCTGTGTCCAGCGCGACGCGCACCGACCGAGGGGGAATCACCCATCCAAGATCGAGGATCGTACGAACCGGGTCGGTGAGGGGAAGGCCCTGGTGAACCACGGCCCGCTCCCGGGCAGCATCGCCGAGGGGATGGCCGATGGCCGGCGGACGCAGGCGTGGACCACCGCCGGGGCGAAGGCTCACCTCCACGTAATGCGAGGGCGCCCCGAATCCCCAGAGGGCGGCGGCCGATCGATGTGACACCACCCCCGCGCTAGCCAACGCCGCCGCATGGAGCGCCTGATGCCAACTTTGGGGCGCGCCGGCCACCCGAAACACCCCCGGCTGAGCCGACACCAAGCGACCTTCGCCCACCCAGCGGCCCTTCCGGCTCACCCCCAGGCAGGCGATGGCCTGCGGGGTCGTAATGAGGCCGTGCTGGGCCGCCGCCAGCGCGTCCAGCGCCACTACCCGTTCAATGGCCATCCGAGCTCCCTCCAGTTCTTCGGCGCCGGGAATGGCGTCGCTCGCGGGACGAGCGCGCCTTTTGGCCGCCTACCCGGACCCCTGGGGGAAGTCTGAAATGCACTGTAATGGGTCGGGAAAGCGTTTGTCTACGGCGGTGGACTACGGTGCCCCCGATGCCCTCCGATCTCTTCTCCGCCGCCGCGGAGGATGCGCTGGCCGCCCATGCTCCCCTGGCCGCCCGCCTCCGGCCGCGCACGCTGAACGACATCGTCGGCCAGGATCACCTGCTGGGGGCCGGTCAACCGTTGCGCACGCTGGTGGAGGCCGATCGGCTCTCGTCAGTGATCTTGTGGGGTCCACCCGGCACCGGAAAAACCACCCTCGCGCAGGCCATCGCCGCGCACACCAGCAAGTCCTTCGAACAACTCAGCGCCGTCAGTGCCGGGGTGAAGGACGTACGCGAGGTGCTCGACCGGGCCAAGCAGCGGCTCGGTGAGCGCGGACAGGGCACCATCCTCTTCCTCGACGAGGTGCATCGCTTCTCGAAGTCGCAGCAGGACGCGCTGCTGCCGGGGGTGGAGAGCGGCCTCCTCACCCTGATCGGAGCCACCACCGAAAATCCCTTCTTCGAGGTGAACCCGCCGCTGCTCAGTCGCTCCACCCTCTTCCGCCTCCATGCCCTCGACCTCGCCGCCGCCGCTGCCCTCATCCATCGTGGTCTGGCCGCCGAAGGTGCCGAGATGAACGACGATGCCCTCGAGCATCTCGCCAGTCATGCCAACGGTGATGGACGACACGTGCTCACCAGTTTGGAGGTAGCCGTAGCGATCGCTCGGGCCCGCGCCGTCCCGCCGGTGGTGACCCTGGCCGATGCCGAAGCCGCCCTCGGCACCAAGGCCCTGCGTTACGGGCGTGACGAGCACTACGACGTGATCTCCGCCTTCATCAAGAGCATCAGGGGCTCGGACCCCAACGCCGGTCTCTACTGGCTCGCCCGAATGCTCGAGGCCGGCGAGGACGCTCGCTTCATTGTGCGCCGCCTCATCATCCTCGCCAGTGAGGACATCGGAGAGGCTGATCCCCAATCCCTCCTGGTGGCGGTGGCGGCTGCTCAGGCCGTGGAACACGTAGGTCTGCCGGAAGCGCAACTGAACCTGGCCCAGGCGGTGGTGCATCTCGCCACCGCCGCCAAATCGAATCGCACGGCCGTTGGCATCTGGAAGGCGCGGGAGGATGTCGCCCACGGTCCGTCGGTGGAAGTTCCCGCTCATTTGCGCGACGCCCACTATCAAGGGGCTCAGAAACTCGGCCACGGGGCGGGGTACGAGTATCCTCATGACCATCCCCAGGGCTGGGTTCCCCAGCAGTACCTCCCCGCCGAGGTGGCCCATCAAAGGTATTACGAGCCGTCTGGGCACGGCTTCGAACAGGAAATTCGTTTTCGCATGGAAGGCAGGACCACTCAATGACCGCTACGGATTTGGCTTCGCTGATTGTGGCGATCGCCAGTGTGTCGGCGGTGGTGCTGCTGGCCTTCGGACTGGTGGCGATTACCAACACGCTGAAAGAAGTGCGTCTGGCCGTGAAACTGCTGCGCACCGAAACCGTTCCCGTGGTGGTGGAACTGGGCGAAACCGTGCGCACCGCCAACGACGAGCTCGATCGGGTCGCCAGTCTGCTCGTGACCGCTGAATCCATCTCCGGCACAGTGGACTCAGCCTCTCGCCTGGCCTATCTCGTGTTCTCCAACCCGGTCATCAAGGCGCTGGCCCTGGTCTCCGGCACCGGCCGGGCCGCTCGGAGTTTCCATCGAAGTCGGGAGCGTTGAGCATGTTTCGCCGACTGCTTTGGCTCGTGATGGGCGTGGGGTTCGGATTTGGAATGTCCTTTTGGACGATGCGCTTCGTGAAACAGACCGCCGCCCGGTACGCCCCCGAACGGGTGTCCACGGATCTGACCGCCGCCCTCAAGG
>VFJN01000036.1 GCA_009886035.1 Actinomycetota bacterium | reverse complement strand
TGTGCGACGCCTATCCGATCGTGTCGATCGAAGATGGGATGGCGGAAGAGGACTGGGACGGCTGGGCGCGCATCACGAAACGCCTGTCATCCAGTGTGCAACTGGTGGGTGATGACCTGTTCGTTACCAACGTCGAGCGACTGGAACGGGGTATCGCCGCCGGGGTGGCCAACTCCATCCTTATCAAGGTCAACCAGATCGGGACGCTCACCGAGACCCTCGAAACAATGCGGATGGCTACCCGCGCCGCCTACACCTCGGTGATGTCGCATCGTTCCGGGGAGAGCGAGGATGTGACCATCGCCGATCTCGCCGTGGCCACCAACTGCGGCCAGATCAAGACGGGGGCGCCGGCGCGTTCGGACCGAGTGGCGAAGTACAACCAGTTGTTGCGCATTGAGTCGGAGTTGGGGGAGACCGCCGCCTATGGAGGGGCCAGTGTGTTGGCCCAGGGCGCCGGCCCGGCCTGATGGCGCGCCGTCCCGCCGCGGTCGCCAAGCCGCTCACCCCCCGCCGTTCCTGGCGGCGCGCCGGGCGGATGCTCGGGCTGATGAGTGGCACCGTGGTCATGCTGGCGTTGCTGGTACTGGTGGTGTTGCCCACGCCGATCTATCTGGCCCAGAGACGCAATACCCAGGAAGCCGAGCATCGTCTTACCGTGCTTCGCGATCAGAACCGGGCTTATGAGGATCGCGTCGCACGCCTGGAGTCGGCCGAGGAGATCGAGCGAATCGCTCGGGAGCAGTACAACCTGGTGTTGCCGGGGGAGGAGGCCTACGCCGTGCTGCCGGCCCCCCTGCCCCCCCTGGAGTTCCCCTCCCTGTGGCCCTTTGGCCCGATGTTTACCGCGCCGGCGGCGGTGGAGCCTCCGCCCACTTGAGGCAGCCGAAGCGCTACTCTTAGTGGGTACACACCCCGTAGCGCCCGCCCCCCGGGCCGAAGCGGGCGAATCCGGCACCATCGGGTCCAGCCCGGCGGTGCACCCCCCCGTGTTGGTAGTTCTCGTTCATCTGTGGGGTGACCCACACCTAAATTGCCCGGCCGGTCGAGCCGGGGGACGGTCATCCAAGCCGCCCGGAAGGAGGTTCCGTGAGTCATCCGATTGAGGTGGAGGGCCTCGTGCGGCGCTTCGGCGACATCGTGGCCGTGGCCGGAGTGGATCTGGTGGTGAAGCGGGGGGAGATCTTCGGCTTCCTCGGGCCCAATGGGGCGGGCAAGACCACCGTGGTGCGCATGCTCACGACCCTGCTGCGTCCGAGCGCCGGCGTGGCTCGGGTGGCGGGCCACGACGTGGTGTCGGCGGCGGGGGCGGTGCGCCGCTCGATCGGGGTGGCCCTTCAGGATGCCGCCATCGATCCGCTCATGACGGGGCGCGAACTGGTGCGACTCCAGGCGGTGCTGCACGGGATTGGTCGCAGCGAGGCCGACCGCCGGGGGGATGTGCTTCTCGAGCGGGTGGGCCTCTCGGCGGCCTCCCATCGGCGGGTGGGTACCTATTCCGGCGGTATGCGGCGTCGTTTGGATCTGGCTCTTGCCCTCGTGCACGAACCCAGCGTGTTGTTCCTCGACGAGCCCACCACCGGCCTCGATCCGACGAGTCGGATGGCCTTGTGGGAGGAGGTGCGGCGGTTGAACCGCGAGGGAACCACGGTGTTCCTCACGACGCAGTACCTCGAGGAGGCCGATGTGTTGGCCGGGCGGATCGCCATTATCGACGATGGCCGCATCGTGCGCGAGGGCGATCCGAAGGTCCTCAAAGCAGCGGTCGGTCACTACCGCCTCCAGGTGACCGTGGCGCCGCATCAACTAGCGACGGCGCGCCAGGTATTGGACGCCTTTGGGGACCCGCGTCCCAGCCATGACACCACCGTGGCGATCGGCCTGCGCTCCGGGCCGGCCACGGTCTCGGTCGCGTTGCGGGCCCTCGAAGATGCGGGGGTGCCGGTGGAGCAGGTGGAACTCGATGCGCCGAGCCTCGACGACGTATTCGCCGAGGCCACTGGTCGTCGTCTCGAAGGCTCCGCCATTCCCGACGAATCCGGGCGGGAGTAGCGATGGCGGCGGCGGTCGTGGGCGACCGAGATGTCGGGCTGGGGGCCCGTGCCGTAGTCGAGCAGGTCCGAGCACTGGGCCTGCGTTCGATTCGGGGCACTCTTCGTCAACCGCAGGTGTGGCTGCCGGGGTTGTTGTTCCCGATGTTTATCGCGGCGGTCAACACCTCCGCGATGGGGAAAGCGGTGGAGTTCCTCCCCGGATTCGACGGGGTGGATTCCTTGCTCGACTTCCTCCTGGTGGCCTCCATCACCCAGTCGGTTCTCTTCGGTGGGCTCGCCGCCGGCACCGATACCACCACGGACATCCAGACCGGGTTCTTCGACCGCCTGCTGGCCTCCCCGGTGTCGCGCACCTCGATCCTTGTGGGCCGGTTGATGGGGGCTTCGGTCACGGGCGCTCTGCAAGCCCTGGTGTTCATCGCTCTCTACGGCGCCTTTGGGGTTCGCATCGCCGCCGGTGTGCCCGGCGGGCTCTTGCTCGTGGCCTACGCCATGGTATTGGCCCTGGTCATCGGCGGGTTTGCCGCCCTGCTAGCCCTGCGCACCGGCTCGGCCGAAGCGGTGCAGAACATGTTCCCACTCACCTTCATCGTGTTGTTCATGTCGTCGGCTTTCTTTCCTACCGAGTCGATGGAGGGGTCCTACCGTTCGATCGCGTCGCACAACCCGTTGACCTGGATGGTGGATGGGATGCGGTACCAGGTGATCGTGGGGCTCGACTGGAGCCAGGCCGCAATGTCGCTTTCCTGGACGGCGGGGTTGGCAGTCTTGGCTATCTTCGGGGCGAACCGGGCGCTGCGGGCGCGGTTGCGGCGGGCGACATGACCGCTCCGGCTGTCGCCCCCCCGTCGGTATTCTCCTGGGTCCCGCTGGCGCTGGCGCTCGGCCGCCGCTCGCTCCTGGGGATCTGGCGCATCCCGGCCGCCATGGTTCCCCTGTTGGCCATGCCGATCTTTTTTCTCGTGGCCTTTTCGGGCTCGTTCAGCAGCCTGTTGGAGCTGCCGTCGTTCCCCACCGACAACGTTGTGAGTTGGTTTGCGCCCTTCGCCATCATCCAAGGTTCGGCCTTCGCCGGCTTTGGTATCGGCTTCGCTACCGTGCGGGACATCGAGACGGGTTTTTATGACCGGCTCTTGCTGTCGCCGGGCTCGCGGATCGCCCTGCTGGTGGGACCGGCCTTGGCGACGGCGGCACGGGCGCTGGTGACCGCCACCGCGGTGCTGATGGTGGCGCTGGTGATGGGGGCGCGCATCCCCGGGGGGGCCCTCGGTCTGGTCATGGTGTTGCTGGCCTCGATGGGCACGGCGGTTATTTCCGCCGGCTGGTCCCTGGGCCTCGTGTTCCGGATGCCCAATCAGCGTTCCGGCCCGATCTTGCAGTTGGTGATTTTTGTGTGCACGTTCCTCTCGACGGGCACCGTACCCCTGGCCGATCAGATCGGATGGACGGAGCCCTTGGCCCGCCTCAACCCCCTCACCGATGTGCTCGCCTTGGCCCGCCAGGGATTTGTGGGAGAGGTCACCTGGGCGACCACCTGGCCCGGGTTGGTGGCGCTGGTGGGTGGGCTCGTGGTGCTGTGGACGTGGGCGGCGACGGGGATCCGGAAGCTCACACCATGACCCGGCGAGGCATCTGATGGGGATCGCCGTCGTGCACACCTCCCCGCCAAGGCGTGACCCCGTGGCGCGGTTCCCCCTGGTTGGGCATTACCGGCGCGATGCCCCTGGCGGGCTCCGGTGACCGCCGATGCCGCCGATCGTGCGGCGGTAGAGGCACTCCTGGGGCGGCCGGTTCAGGGGGCCTTCGTGGTGGTGGTGCGCCACGACGATGGTTCGCCGGTGGTGCTGAAAAACGCTCCGCTGCTCGACGACGGCACCCCCATGCCCACCCGTTACTGGTTGGTGGGCGAACCTGAGCGCACTCGTGTTTCCAGACTGGAGGCCGGCGGGGGAGTGAATCGGGCCGAAGCGGAGATCGACCCCACCATCTTGGCGGCAGCCCACGCCCGCTACGGCGCCGAGCGCGATGCCGCCCTGCCCCCGGACCACACTGGTCATCGCCCGAGCGGCGGAGTGGGGGGTACCCGAATAGGGGTGAAGTGTCTTCACGCGCATTACGCCTGGTATCTCGCCGGTGGTGACGATCCGGTCGGCCAGTGGGTGGAGAATCATCTCCCGGAGGGGACCTGACCGGCGGTGGGTTCTCCCGCGGTGGGCCGCACGGGTCGGCGCTACCACCGGTAGCGTCAGGCGGTGCCTGTGCTCGCCGCCATCGATTGCGGAACCAACTCCACGCGATTGTTGATTCGTCACGGACCGGCCACCCTGGAACGGCGGATGACGATCACCCGGTTGGGTCAGGGGGTGGGGCAGAGCGGTCGGCTGGATCCGGAGGCGATTGAGCGCACCGTGGCCTCACTGCGAAACTACCGGGGGATCATGGATGCTCACGGGGTGGAAACTCTGCGCGTCATTGCCACCTCTGCGGTGCGCGATGCCGCCAATGCCGAAGACTTTTTAGCCGCCGCCGCCGCCGCGGTTGGTGTGCCCCTGGAGGTGCTCAGCGGTGAGGACGAGGGGGCGCTGGCCTTTGCGGGCGCCACGGCCGATCTGGACCCGGCGGAGGGGCCGTTTCTCGTGGTCGACATCGGCGGTGGTTCCACCGAGTGCATGGTTGGTCGCCACACCCTGGAGGCCGTCCGCTCCTTTGATCTGGGCTGTGTACGGCTCACCGAGAAGCACTTCACCGCCGATCCTCCCGCGCCCGAAGAGTTGTCCAACGCCATTGCGGAGGCTTCGGATTTCTTCGACGACCTGATTCGAGAGGTGCCTTCGGCCACGGCGGTCCGGCGGGTGGTGGGCCTCGCCGGCACGATCACCACGGTGGCCGCCGTGGAGATCGGGTTGGTGGAGTGGGACCGCGATGCGCTGCACCACTTCGTGCTCCAGCGCTCCGCCGCCGAGGACGTATTTCGCACCCTCGCCACCGAAGCGCAGCGGGATCGAGTGCACAATCCGGGTCTGGATCGGGAGCGCGCCGATGTGATCGTGGGCGGCTGCTGCATCTTGGTGGCCTTCATGCGGACGCTCGGAATCGAGGAGATATGGGTGTCGGCCAGCGACATCCTCGATGGTCTTGTCGCCGCCCTCCGGCCAGATGCGTCAGGATCAGGGACATGAGCACCTTGATCAGCCGGCGATTGGTGTTGCGCCCGTTGGTGCCGGAGGACTTTCCCGCGTGGTCTGAGGTTCGTCAGCGCAACACCGAATGGTTGGTGAAGTGGGAGCCGCGGTCACTGGCGGGGTCCCCCGATCCGGTGCGCGATCGGGCCGCCTTCGCGGCACGCTGCGGTGCTCGTGGCCGGGAGCAACAATTGGGAACCAGCCATGGCTTCGGGCTGTTCGCCGGTGGCCAATTCGCCGGAGAGATCAACCTGTCCATCGTGCAGCGGGGACCGTTTCAGAGTGCGTACGTGGGCTACTGGATCGACCAAGCGCGCGCCGGGGAGGGCTACATGCCCGAGGCGCTCGTGTTGCTGTGTCGTTATGCCTTCGAGGAACTGAACCTGCACCGAATCCAGATCTCGGTGATCCCCCGCAACCGGGCCAGTCGGCGGGTGGTGGAAAAACTGGAGATTCGTGACGAAGGGGTGGCCCAGCGCTACCTGGAGATCAACGGCCTCTGGGAGGATCACATTCGTTTCGCGATCACGTCGGAGGAGTGGGTCGATCGGGGCGAGAAACTCCTGGCCACCTGGGTCGGCTGAGGAGCGCTTTCAGCTCGAGGAGATTTTGGCCTGGAGAGCCGCGACGCGAGCTTTGAAGGCTGGTTGTTCGAGCGACCACACCTGGGGCACGATCTCGCGATCTACGGCGGCGCGATGGTCTGTGAGGGTGGCGACATCGGCCAGGGTGGCTTTGGTGCGGCGCAGAAGTTCGACGGGAACGGCGGCGGCGCGTGCGGCCATCAACCGGGCGTAGTCGAGCAGTTCGTCGTCGGGCAGGCATTTCCACACCAGCCCCACCCGTTCGGCTTCGGCGCCGTTCAGTATCTCGCCAAACAACACAGTGGCCGCCACCGTCTGCGGACCGACAATGCGGTGGGCCATCCATGTGTGACCTCCCCCGGGGTGGAGTCCGAGGTTGAGGAAGCGGGTGTCGAAGCGAGCACTGGCGCCCGCCAGTCGCACATCACAGACGAGGGCGAGGTTCATCCCGGCGCCCACCGCGGCACCGTTGACGGCTGCGATGGTGGGGAGTGGCGAGCGCCCGATCCGGAGGAAGCCTTCGTAAATGGCCCGGAGGCCCACCTCGGCTGCACCGCCGGATGCATCGGTGAGATGAGACAGGTCGGCCCCGGCACAAAAGGCCGGTGCCGAACCGGTGATGATCACCGCGCTGATGGTCGCTTGGGCTTCGAGTTCGTCGAAACAGGCGGTGATTTCCGCCACCATGGGGAGCGTCAGGGCGTTGCGGCGATCGGGGTCGGTGAGGGTGACGGTGGCTACGCCATTGGTTATTTCCGTGTGCACGAAGGACATGGGGGCAGTTTGGCACTGGCGGTGTCGCTGACGTGACTCTGGGTCCGGCAAATGTTACAATTTGCCGACTAGAGTGTAGCGATTGCCCGTCGAGCCTTGTGGTGCATGGTGCCCACGGGGACTATGGGGATGGTGTGGCTCGTGTGGATAACCCTAAGTTGAGGTGTATGAGTTTGCGTCGGTTGTCTCCGAAATCTGGGATCGTTGCCATCGGGCTGGTGTTCGCCGTTGTTCTCGTCTCCACCCCTCTGGTGGGATTGGCGCAGAAGGCCACCGAGAGCCCCTCGGCCCAACGGGAACGGGTACGGGCCGAAAAGGCCCAGGTGGCCACCAAGGTGAGTGCCCTGCGGGCGAGCGACGCGGAGGTGTCGCAGGCGCTTTCAGCTCTGCAGGACAACGTTGCCGGTCAGCAGGCCCTGTTCGCCGAAGCCCAGCGAGCCGCCGTTCAGGCCGATCAGGCCCTCGCCGACGCTACGGCGGCGGTGGAGGCCAAGACGGCCGAAATCGCCGTCCTGCGCGACGACATCCGAGCCTTCGCCATCGAAGCCTTCGTGCACCCGCCTTCCGATGACGCCCTGGCTGCTCTCGATTCCGACGACCCGGGGGAGGCCGCCGAGAAGCGGGCCCTGTTGGAACTGCAAAACACCAATGACGACGACCTCCTTGATCGTCTCGGCGCCGCCGAGGAGGACCTCGAGGTGGAACGCGCCCTGGCCATTGAGGCGGCGGCTCAGGCCAAAGCCAAGAAAGCCGACGCCGAGGGTCGTCTTGGCGAACTCACGTCGGCTCTCGAGCAACAGACGGCCTACGCCAATCAGGTGCAGAGTCGTCTCGATCGGGCGCTGGCCGAGGCCGATAACCTCGCCGCTCTCGACGCCACCCTTTCCCAGCAGATTCGCAATGAACAAGGCGCCCTCGCCCGACGAAATGTCGGTGCCTCCTCCGGCTCTGGTCGCCCCGGCGGCGGCGGCGGTTCGCTCAACCCCGGCTTAGGTTCGGTGGCCTGCCCCAACGGCGGATCGATCACCGTGGCGACCTCGATCACCGGATCCCTTCGGTCGCTGATCGATGCGGCCTCGGCGGCCGGCATCGTACTTTGTGGCGGGGGCTATCGCAGCGCGGCGGCCCAGATCGATCTGCGGCGGGCCCACTGCGGCACCAGCGACTATGCGATTTACCAGATGCCGTCCTCTCAGTGCAGCCCCCCTACGGCGCCCCCCGGTTTGTCGCTGCACGAGCGCGGCCTCGCCGTGGACTTCACCTGCAACGGAGGCGGAGTCATTAGTTCTCGCAGCAGCCCCTGTTTCCGGTGGCTGGCGGCCAACGCGCCGGGCCGCGGCTTTTACAACCTGCCCAGCGAACCGTGGCACTGGTCCGTGAACGGCAACTGACGCCGGGGGCGAGGGTGCCGGAGGGCGGGGGAGCCGGGCGGGCGATCAGTCGGGATGGGTCACGGCGGGGCTATGGCGGAAGAACTGTTCCACGTCCCGTTCGTACTGGTAGGTACTACCGTTCCCGCCGTCGAGGCCCCTGGTGCGCAGTGATCCGACGAAGTCGGTCACCGTTGCGGAGGAGGTGTAGTCGTAGTGGAAGCCTCGTTGTTTGAGGCGGCGATTGTCCACGCCGCGGCCGTGGCGCAGTAGATCGATCAACTCCGGGGGTAACTCGATACCCAGCCGGCGGATCGGTGCGCTGAACACCCCGAGGCCCCAAGGGGAGAGCGGAATGGTGCGTTTGCCGCAGATGGCGGCCACCTCGCTCCACGGGAGAAGGCCATCGCCGGCAACGTTGAAGGTGCCTTGGATCTCGCGGTCAAGCACGAAGAGGATCGCCCGGACCACGTCCACTTCGTGCACGAACTGGAAACGCGGGTCGAACCCAAACATGCGCGGTACCAGCGGCAGATCGAGAGCCTTGGCCAGGGGAGTGGTGATGTCGGGGCCGAGAACGTTGGAGAACCGAAGCATGGCGACGGCGATCTGCGGGTTGTCCACGGCAAAGTCGCGTACGTAGCTCTCTACCTCCAAAAGACTGCGTTCCACCATCTGGACCGGCACCGCCGCCCGCCGGCTTTCCTCGGAGAACCACACGGGGTCTTTGGGGTGGGCGCCGTACACGAGGGTGGACGATTTCACCACCACGTTGCGCACGGTACTGCCCGGAGCCGATGCGGCGGCGAAGAGGTTCATGGTCCCGATGACGTTGATCTCGTGGATTTGGCGAGAGCTCATCTGAGTGGAATCCATCACGAGGAAGGTGTGCACGATCGTGTCGATTCGGGCTGCCTTCACGATGCGGCTGAGGATCGAGTAGCTCTCATCGCTGCGCACGTATTCGGTGCGCTCCAGGGGGATGCTGGGGGCGTTGCGGTCGAGGCCCACGATCACCTCGACGGTGGGGTCCGCTTCCAGGGCTTGGGCCAGCCGACTGCCCCAGAAGGTGCCGAGACCGGTGACGAGGACACGTTTTCCCATCGTGGGCCTCTCAGCCGAACCAAACGGATTGACGGTCGCGCAGCATGTCGAACAAGGCATCTTGGATGTGCTGGCGAATGCGTTCGGACTCGTCCATCACGAGGCTGCGTGAGTAGCGAGGTTGATCGGGTTCCACATCAAAGGTGACCGGGTCGAGTACCCGAATCTTGATCTTGGCCGGGAGAGGGAGCAGTGCCCCGAGGGGGCCGAGGGCGGCGAAGGCGATCATGTTGGCGGTGATCGGGGCGTAGGGGAGGCCGAGCATTTTGGCCAGGGGAGTGCTCTTCCAAAGGATCGGCATGGCCTCCTCGGCCCCCACCACCGCAATGGGCACGATCGGTACCCCCGCCCGCATGGCGATTTGCACGAACCCGCCGCGTCCGAAGCGCCGGAGTTGGTACCGATCGCGGTAGTGCTTGCCGGTGCCTTTGGTGCCCTCAGGGAACACCAGGGCCAACTGTTGCTGCTCCCGCAGCAACCGGTAGGCATTGTCGGGGTGGGCGAGCACGCCGCCGCTGCGGGCCCACAACGTGCCGGCGACCGGTAGTCGCTTGAACATCTCGTCGGCCAGGCCGTAAACCGGGCGGCCGAGTTGTTCTTCGATGCCGTGCATGATGGCAGGGGCGTCGGCGGGAATGGCCCCCGCATGGTTCGATACCAGCAGCGCGCCGCCGCTGGTGGGGATCTTGTCGAGACCGTCCCATTCCACGCGGTGCCAACTGCGGTAGAGCGGGCCGTAGATCCGATGCGCCCAGTCTCGGCTCTTCGACGAGCGGCCCCACTCGTCCACATCGGAGCGCCGCTGATCACCGTGATGGGGGGCCTCCGGTTTTGAGGGGACCGGTACCAGCGCCACTGAGGGCGTGCGCCCGTGGGCGGAAGCAGGAACCTTCACCGCCCCGCCGGGTTTGGTTGCCGTTTTGGTGGGTTTCTCCGACCGCGCCATCGACCCCGATGGTAGCGGTCGCCGGCGGGTTGGTTACCAGCCGCTCGGATCGTCTTGCTCCCTGAGGTGCTGCTGCCCAACGTCGCAGGTGCTCCGCTGAGGGCACCAGCGACACGGGGGCCCCGGTTTCAGGACCGGCGTGCGGTCATCGTGACGCAAGGCGACGATGAGCCCGGCGGCGGCTACCACCCGTTCCACGGTGCAACTAAGGGTGTCGAGGGTGACCACTTCTTCCTGCAGCCGAGCCCCGTCGAGGTAGTAGCTCGCCACCAGGCGGGGCGGCACGCCGAGTCGGAGCGTCTCGATGAGGGCATAGAACCGGAGGTCCTCGTGATGGTGGGGGGCGAAGCTGCCGGTTTTCAGGTCGATGAGGACCTTGCCGGCCTGGGTGCCGTGGGCTCGTCCAACGCTGAGGTCCACCTTGCCGGCCAGCACGATCCGGTCGCCGTTCAGATCCGCCCTCAGGCGACTTTCGGCCACCGGCCGCCAGCGGGGTTCGAGCGGGGGAAAGCACTCAAGAAAAAGGTTCACCCGCTCGGTGGCCTCCCCGCGCACCTCGGCCCGCTCGCCTTCGGGAAGGGCGGCGAGGTAGTCGCTCAGACTGTCGGTACTGGCGATCAGGGTGGCAAGGGCGGCCTCCACCAGCTCTCCGGCGGACGGATCGCCCCGCCACGCCAGCGACAACTCAATGGCCTTATGGGAGATGGTGCCGCGCACGGTGGCGGGCGACCAGGCAAACGGTGTGCCGTCTTGGGCGAGGAACAGCCCTTCGCATCCGTGCACGAGGCCGAGGAGGTATTTCGACAGCCAGAGTGTCTCCCCGGGGGGGATGCGCTCGGCTACCGGGGTGAGAGCGTCCTCGAGTTGCTGTCGTAGTTCGTCACGAAGGCGGGGGTCGAACGCAGGACGTTCGTGGGGACGGGCACCGAGCACGGCCAGAACCGCGCTCTGGGCGGGGTTGAGGGCGGGAGCGGGAGCATCGTGATCCACGCCGGGAGACTGTCACACCGGCGAGGTTGAATGGAACGGTGATGCAATCCTCCTCGCTCAACTTCGCTCGGGCCGTCTACGTCCTGGCCGCTTCCGCCCGTTCTCTCGGTCTCGTGGTGCCGGGGTTCCGCAGCCCTCCCCGACTCGTTGGGGTGCAACGATCAATCACGCGGTGGCCAGGTGGGGCCACGGTGGCGGTAGTGGTGCGGGGTCGACCCTGGCCCGCCGTGCAGTCTGATCTCGTGGAGGGCATCGTCGCTACCAATGGCCTCGTGAGCCCGGCCTCCGATCGGGCGAGAGCGGAGTTGTGGCGGGCTCTGGAGTCGCCCCCCGAACGCGACGAACAAGCGGCATGACTGCGCCCGGTACAGTTCTCGGGTGAAGTCCTGGCGCCTCCTGCTCTGCGACCTGGCGATCAACGATGTCCCCGTCGAGGTGACCTACGCCGATCTCTTCGTGGTCCTGCGGGAAGGCGACCATCGCCCTGGTCCCAACGACTGGGAGGCCACCGTTACTACCCCTGATCGGCGCCACGTTCCCCCTGGTCGCCATCATCTGCACGCCCACACGCCCGATGGTCTTGTCCTGGCGGGCCCGGCGCTGCTTCTCTTCAGCGACGGCCACCAACACCACTTACGCGGCGACGGCGCGCTGGTCGGTGTGGATGAGGCCCTAGCCTGAGGCAGTAGCCCCCCGCCCGGGTGGCGCAAATGGTGGACGCGGAGGGCTTAAACCCCTCTGTCGCTTTGGCGACATGCGGGTTCGAATCCCGCCCCGGGCACCGCCCATCGAGCGCCCCGCCCCCGGGGGCGCCGCGACGTTCCCCGACGAGCTGAGTAGCCGATCGGCCAGCACGGCGGCCGGTAGGCCCGCCGCTGGGGTGCGCGAGAGTCCGCTCGTTCCGGATGGAGTGCTCAGTCCAAGAGCCGCTAGGCCGGCGAGGGCTCACCGAGCGCGAAGACGGATACCCCGGCGGCCTCGTAGACGAGGGTGGTGAGGCTCGCGAGCGCGGTCAGGTCGGCGGCGCTGCCGTTGATCTTGTCGACGACGAGGTAGCGAACGCCGTAGCGCTCCGCCAGTGCTCGCAGGGTGTCCGGCGTGGGGTGAGCGAAGACGGCTTCGTTGAGCGTGAGGCGGTCGGCGTAGGGGTTGTCCTCGGGCTTGGATGAGAACGATTGGTCTGTCGAGGTTCGTAGGACGCTGCGGGCCGAGTAGCCCCACCCTTGGAGGAACACTCGACGTTCTGAGAAGGCTCCGTAGGTGAACTCGTAGGGCCCGAGGTCGGTCATCTGGTTGTTGACCGCGATCACCGTGTCCGGGGGGGTCTCGTGGCGGATCCAGGTGAGCGCCTCGTGGAGCTCTGGGGTCATCCGCTTCCCCTCCTCGGGAGGGTCTGAGGCCTCGAGGGCGGGGGCCAATCGCTTGACGGGGATGTCGAGTGCACCCACCGCGATGATCGTGCCGCACAGGATGGCGGCCGCCGCCCAGCGGGGTGGGCCGGCCCAACGGCGTGCCGCGCGGTACAGCAGGCATAGGCCCACCAGGAGCCCGCCGAACAGGAAGAAGTACTTCTGGGGCTCGCGGTCGGCACCTTGGAAGAGGTCGAGCTGCGTGGGCGCGAGGACCAGACCCGCGATGAGGAGCGCAGCGGCACCGCCGAGGGCCACCAGCGGGACCCGTTGTCCGGCCAGCGGCGGCCGGGTCTGCCAGGCCATCCATAGGCCCTGGCCGGACAGGAGGCAGCCGACGGTTACTGCGGTGAAGAAGAAGTAGAGCTGGTTGCCGGCGATGGAGGTCACCATCAACAGGGCTGCGAGACCGGCGCCAAGAATCGCCAGAAGCCACGCCTCGGTCGCCTCGAGGTGCCGCCCCGGGCGCCGAAGGATCCACCCCAGGCCGACCAGGGGGGCGAGGAGGAGCCCGCTGGCACCGAACACGAACGCAAAGGTGGCGAGGAGGCCGGATTGCCCCGGGAAGCCGGGCAGCAGATCCGCCAACTCGGTCCGGAGCAACGAGACGAGGGGCATCTGGGTGAAGTAGTCGAAGCCCACCCCCGGATCGACCCTCAGACCGCTCGAGTGCCCCCGGTACTGGACCAGGTAAACCACGCCGAGGACGGCCAAGGTCAACCCGAGAGCTGACCAGACGGCCCGGGCGACGCGGTGGCGCGTCACCCAGCACCATGCGGCGAAGCCCACGAGCCCGCCGGCCATCAACGGCAGGACCACGATCTTGGCGTCGGAAGCCCCGATTGCGAACAGGGCCACGAGCAGCCACCCACCTCTGTCCGAGACATCGTTCTCGGCGGTAATCCGCTCACCGATCAGGATCACCAACGGCAAGAACAGAGCCAGCCCAAGGAGGAAGCTCGGGCTGCTGACGAGGTAGCTAAAGAACACCCCCAGGAACGGAAGCTGCTCGGTGAAGTAGTGCGGCCCGTCGACATCGGATATGTCGAGCTGTAGCTGCCCTACGAAGATTGCGAGGCACGCAGCGATCAGCCCTGCCTGTCTGCTCCTCGCCAGGCTCTGCCCCGCAATGACGAACTGGAGGACCAGGAGCACCACCAGCGGCAGAATCCAGAGGCGAAAGAAGATCAAGGACAGGTCGATGCCCGTCACCTGACTGGCCGACGCCCAATGCAGGTGCACGAAATAGTGGTACGGGAACGGCTCCCCCGAGACGCCCGGATCCTCGACCGGCCAATGGTGCTTGGCCTCGGCGGCGATCGAGATCGCCCACGGGACATCCTGGGCGTACCGCACGCTCTCCGTGCCCGGCAGCGGAGTGCTCTCGAAGAACGCCACACCGACGAACCCCACCGCCACCAGGCAGACAGCCGCCAGCGCCCAGACGAACCGAGCCGTCACTCGCGCCTCCGGCTCCACCGATCGCGATCGACGGGATCGGTGACGGCGCCGCCTCACCAAAACCATCGCGGCGACTACGGCCACGGGCGGATACAGCACCACCAGCCCCCGCGTGTCAGTCGCAGCCGTGAGCACGAAGGCCAGGATCTCGAGCACGTACCCCAGCGCCCACCCGAGGGCCAGCTGGCGCAGGGGCCCGCCAGGCCGGTTGCTCAGCGCTCGATACACGAGCCATCCGGGAAGCACCACGAAGCCGACCTCGTAGGCCAGGTACAGCAGGACATCGCCGACGCGTGCCCCGTAGGCCACCTCGAGCCCTACGCCCCCGGCCACGATGACCAGCACGGCCAGCACACCATGCGAGATCGAACTCGACGTCACCGCGGATGACTCCGACTCCGGCCGGGCCTCCGCACCCGCTACCGGGCCGGTCCTGAGATCCACCCGAGAATGTTGTCAGGTTTACCCACCGGCTCAGTCAATCGACGGGTCCCAAGTCCCGTTTCGGCCCGACGGTGGCGAGAGGCCCGCGGCGGTTAGTTCTGCAGGGGAAGGAGGGCTTCGGCCACCTCAGCGAGGTGCGGTTCCCAGTGGTCTGGCTCGGCGACGGGAATCACGACGAACTTCGATCCGCCCGCCTCGATGTGTTCACCGATCATTTGTCGGAGGCGGTCCAGTCCGCTGGCGATGACCCGGCTCGGGTGAACATCGGGCCGCCGGGCGGTCAGGGCGGCCGCCATGAGGTCGGGAAGGGGACCGTCGCAGTAGGGCACCACGGCGCCGAAATGCTCCGGGTCAAGGATGCGGCCGTGGTCGGCGGCGGTGGCTTGGTCCACAGTCTCGCCCGCCCAGAACCGCCGCAGGAGAGGAAGCACCTCGTTGAAAATGTTGGCGCGATCTCCTCGCGCCACTCCGAAGGCCTGCTGCTCGCCGGGATCCACCGCTCCCAGGCCGAAGGCTGACAACAGGCGTCCGCGCGCCAGGCGGTCAAGGGTGGCGAGTTGTTTGGCCAGGAGCATCGGGTTGCGGCCGGGTACGACCAACACGGAGAAGCCGAGTTTGATCTTGCTGGTCAACCCCGCCGCGATGCTGAGCCCTACGATGGGATCGGGACAGTGGCTCCCCACTCGTTCCGACAGCCACAGCGAGTCGAATCGGTGGTTTTCCAAGCTGGTGACCAGGGTGGAGAACCCCTCCGCATCGCACGAGGCCCGTGTGCCCAGCCCGTACCCGATGCGCACCTTCATGGCTTCAGCCTGCCACGACTCCTCCTCCTGCTCTCGCCACCTCGTAAGTTGTGGGCCATGAGCACCATTGATCTCACTGCCCCGTTTCGTCTCGACGGCCGCGTTGCCGTTGTTACCGGCGCCTCCAGCGGTCTCGGTGACCGCTTCGCTCGGGTGCTGCATGCGGCGGGCGCCACGGTAGTGGCCGCGGCACGGCGCACGGACCGGTTGGAAGCCCTCGCCGCCGAACTCGGTGATCGCCTCGTCCCGATGACCTGCGATGTGTCCATCGACCGTGACTGTGAGCAACTCATCGCGGCAGCGGTGGCTCGGGAAGGTCATCTTGATGTGTTGGTGAACAATGCCGGACTCGGTTTCCCCGTGGCTGCCGAGGACGAGGCCATCCAGGACTTTCGCCGCGTGGTGGATGTGAACCTGAACGCTCTGTTTCTGCTGAGCCAACTCGCGGGCCGCCACATGATCGAAGCGAGGTCGGGTTCGATCATCAACATCGCGTCGGTGCTCGGCCAGGTGGCCTCGGCTCCGATCAAGCAGGCCTCCTATTGCGCCACCAAGGGAGCGGTGGTGAACCTCACCCGGGAACTGGCGGTGCAGTGGGCGCGCAAGGGCGTAAGGGTCAACGCGTTGGCTCCCGGTTGGTTCCCCTCGGAGATGACCGAACTGATGTTTAGCGACGAAAGCGCCAATCAGTTCATGCGGCGCAACTGTCCGATGGCCCGGGCGGGCGACGTCCACGAACTCGACGGTGGATTGTTGTTTCTGGCCAGTGATGCCTCGTCGTACATGACCGGTCAGACCCTTACGATCGACGGAGGATGGGTGGCACGCTGAGCGTGAGGGCCCCCATGCCCGCCAGCACCAAAGCCATCCCGGCCAGGTGCGAGCGGGTGAGATCTTCGTGGAGGACAACCACCCCCAACACCGATGCCGTGAGAGGGTCGGCGAGGGACAAGGTGGTGGCCGTGGCTACCGCCACCACCTTGATGCCCCGTCCGAACAGCAAGTAGGCCACCGCTAGGCTCATCACCCCGAGCCACAGCGCCATGGCCACGCCCACGCCCGACCACATCGGGCCGAGGCCGGCCGCCAGGCCGAGGGGGAGCATCAGTATGGCGCTGAGCAGAAAGGCCCAGGTCATCACCAGGTCGGGGTCGTGGTGGTCGGTGAGAGTCTTGGACCAAAAGGTGAACAGGGCGTAACTGGCCCCGGCCCCTACCGCCAGCGCAATCCCCACCGGGTTCACCCGGCCTCCGTTAGTGGTGGTGGTGGCAAGCAGAGTGGCACCCAGTAACGCCAAGGCCGTGGCGATGCCCCAGCGCGGCGTCGGCCGTTCGCCGCGACCGAACCAACCCACCAATCCACCCCACAGCGGCCCCGACCCCACCCCCACCACCGTGCCGATGGCCACTCCGGCCAACCGCACGCCCCCGAAGAAGCAGAGTTGGTAGCTACTGATGGCCAGCGCGGCCAGCACGATTGGTCGGCGCTGGAGGTGGCGAGCCCCGGCCCACAGGCGACCTCGGCTGGCGGCGATGATCACGAGCACGACCGTGCCCACCACCGTGCGGGTGGCGCCCACCGCGATCGGACTGGCCCCGGCGGGGCCCAAGGCCTGCGCGGTGCCGTTGGTTCCCCAGAGGGTGGCGGCCGCCACCACGAGGAGGGCGGCCCGGGATTCTGAGGCCAACGCCATAGCGATCAAACCTAACGAGTTGGTCATCGGAGTGGGCGACTGTGACCATGGTGAGGTGCTGCAGGTTCGTGAACTCGCCGTAGAGGTTGGAGGCTCCGTCATTATGGACGGGGTCAGCTTCTCGATTCGCGCCCGAGACAAGGTGGGCTTGGTGGGCCGCAACGGCGCCGGCAAGACCAGCCTGCTCAAGGTGCTCGGCGGTGTCTCCGACCCCTTTGCCGGAGTGGTGAATCGAACCGGTGGGCTTGGGTATCTCCCTCAGGACCCACGCCTCGACGGCGTTGACGATCAGATTCCCGCTATCCGCCACATCCTGTCCGGTCGCGGCTTCGACGAAGCCATGACCCGCATCGAAAAACTGCGCCTCCAGATGGAGGAGGACCCCTCGGAGCGGGCCGTCGAGCGGTTCGCCCGGGCCGAAGAGCAGTTTCGGGTGGACGGTGGGTATTCGGCGGAGAGCGAAGCGCTGCGTATCGCGGCGGGCCTGGGTCTCGAAGCCGACCGTCTCGAACTGCCGGTGGGGGCGCTATCCGGAGGACAGCGCCGTCGAGTGGAGATCGCCCGAATTCTCTTCGCCGGCAGTGACGTCCTTCTCCTTGATGAGCCCACCAACCACCTCGATAGCGATGCCAAGGAGTGGCTGTTGGGCTTCATGCGTGGTTATCGGGGCGCGCTGTTGGTCATCAGCCACGACCTCGACCTGCTCGACGAAGCCATCACGCGTGTGTTGCATCTCGACCGCTATGACGACGCCAGCCTCGGGGCCATGGAGGAGTACAAGGGCACCTACACCGAGTATCTCGCCAACCGCGCCAAAGACGAGATCCGCCTGGCCAAGGTTGCCCAGCGCCAGGCCAAGGAGATCGATCGGCTCCAAACCTTGGTGGACCGCTTTGGGGCTAAGGCCTCCAAGGCGTCGATGGCCCACAGCATCGAGAAGCGCATCGTGCGCTTGGAAGACACCAAGGTGGAGGTGTCGAAGGGGAACCGGTCGGTGCATGTGAAATTTCCGCCGCCACCCCCTCCCGGTCGTCTCGTGCTCGATGGTTCGGGCCTGGCGGTGCGCTACGGGGACAACGAGGTTTTTCGCGATGTCGATTTTGCGCTGGAACGGGGAGAACGACTCCTGATCATGGGGCTCAACGGAGCCGGTAAGACCAGCCTGTTGCGGGTGCTGGCCGCCCAACGCCCGCCCGAGGAGGGCAGTTTCCGGCTAGGTCACAACGTGGTGGCGGGGTACTACGCCCAGGAGCACGAGGGCATCCAGGCGGGTCGGACCATCCTCGAGCACCTCCGGGAGCAGGTGCCTCACGCTGCCGATCCCGATCTGCGAGCCATCGTGGGGGCCATGGGTCTCACCGGCGACAAGGTCCACCAAGATGCCGGCACGCTCTCCGGCGGCGAGAAGACGAAACTGGCGCTGGCCATTCTCGTGGCGGGGCGGCACAACCTGTTGCTGCTCGATGAACCCACCAACAACCTCGACCCGGGTTCACGCCGGGCCGTGGCCGAAGGATTGAGAGGCTGGCCGGGGAGCATCGTATTGGTGAGCCACGATGCCGACTTCGTGCGCGACCTCGAACCCAACAAGGTGTTGCTCATGCCCGAGGGAACGCTCGACCACTGGGCCGATGGCTATCTCGAGTTGGTGGAACTGGCCTGAGCGAACCGGGGTGGCCCCCTCAGGTAATGGCTACCGGCGTGCTCACGAGATCGAAGAAGTCGTGGCCCTTGTCGTCCACCACGATGAAAGCGGGGAAGTTCTCCACCTCGATCATCCAGATCGCCTCCATGCCCAACTCGGGATATTCGAGCACCTCCACCCGACGGATGCAGTCCTGGGCCAGCCGAGCGGCCGGGCCACCGATCGATCCGAGGTAGAAGCCGCCGTTGGCTGCGCAGGCATCGGTGACCGCTCGGCTGCGGTTCCCCTTGGCCAGCATCACCAACGACCCGCCGGCCGCTTGGAACTGCGCCACGTAGGAGTCCATCCGCCCTGCCGTGGTTGGTCCGAAAGATCCGCTGGCGTAGCCCTTGGGGGTTTTGGCAGGGCCGGCGTAGTAGACGCAGTGGTCCACGAGGTAGGCGGGCATCGCCTCGCCGGCATCGAGGCGTTCTTTGATCTTGGCGTGGGCCAGATCTCGGGCCACCACCATGGGCCCGCTGAGGGAGAGCCGGGTCTTCACGGGGTACCGGGATAGTTGGGCACGAATCTGGGCCATGGGCTGGTTGAGGTCGACGTGCACCACTGCGGCGTCGGCTAGGTCGTCCTGGGTGATCTCAGGGAGGTACTTCGCCGGGTCCTGCTCGAGTTGCTCCAGGAACACGCCCTGGCGGGTGATTTTGCCCAGAGCCTGACGGTCGGCGGAGCAGGACACGGCGATGGCGACCGGCAAGGAGGCCCCGTGGCGGGGGAGGCGCACCACGCGCACGTCGTGGCAGAAGTACTTCCCTCCGAACTGGGCCCCGATGCCGAATCCCTGGGTGAGGGTGAGCACATCGGCTTCGAGTTCGTGGTCCCGAAATCCGTGACCAAGGGGGGAGCCGGTAGTGGGGAGCGTGTCGAGGTAGTGCGCCGAGGCGTACTTCGCCGTCTTGAGGGCGAACTCCGCCGACGGACCGCCGATCACGATGGCGAGATGGTATGGCGGGCAGGCCGAGGTGCCCAGGGTGCGGAGTTTCTCGTCGAGGAACTTCAGCATGGAGGGGCGATTCAGCAGCGCTTTGGTCTCCTGATACAAGTAACTCTTGTTGGCGGAGCCCCCTCCCTTGGCCATGAAGAGCAACGTGTAGGCATCGCCGCCGGTGGCGTAGAGCTCGATCTGGGCCGGGAGGTTGGTCCCGGTGTTGATCTCGTCCCACATCGTGATCGGAGCCATCTGGGAAAACCGCAGGGCCGACGTCTCGTACGTCTGTTGGATCCCCAAGGTGATCGCCCGCTCGTCGCCGCCGCCGGTGAGCACCCGCTCACCGCGTTTGCCCATGACGATGGCCGTGCCGGTGTCTTGACACATGGGGAGTACCCCGCCGGCGGCCACGTTGGCGTTCTTCAGCAGATCGATCGCCACGAAACGGTCGTTGGCCGAGGCCTCTGGATCGTCGATGATCCGTCGCAACTGGGCGAGGTGGCTCGGTCGAAGCCAATGGGCGATGTCGCGGAACGCCGTACGGGTGAGCAGGGTCAGGGCGTCGGGAGACACCTCGAGAAAACTCCGTCCGGCCGCTTCGATCGGCGCCACACCCTCGGTGGTGAGGAGGCGGTAGGGCGTGTCGTCAGGACCAAGGGGGAGCAGTTCGGTGAAAGGGAGGTCACTCATCGCCCCTCAACGCTAGGCCCCTGCGTAGCGTGGGGTCATGTCCGACGATGGATTCCGGGTTAGCCACGACGCCATGGGCGAGGTTCGGGTGCCCTCCAAAGCTCGGTGGGGGCCCCAGACGCAGCGGGCGGTGGAAAACTTCCCCGTGTCGGGAATGGTAATGGAGCCGTCTCTGATCCACGCCCTCGGCGCCATCAAGGCCGCCGCCGCCGAGGTGAACGTCTCCCTCCGCGTGGTCGCGCCCGAGGTGGGGGCAGCGGTGGCGGCGGCCGGTGGCGAAGTGGCCCAGGGGCAGTGGGACGACGAGTTTCCGGTCGACGTGTTTCAAACCGGATCGGGCACGTCGACCAACATGAACGCCAACGAAGTCATTGCCTTCCTGGCCGGGGAGCGTCTGGGTCGAGCGGTCCATCCCAACGACGACGTGAACGCCTCGCAATCGTCCAACGATGTGTTTCCCTCCGCCATCCACCTGGCGGCGGTGATGACGGTGTCCCACGGTCTGCTGCCGGCCCTTGATCATCTTGCCGGAACCCTGCTCGCCAAAGCCCACCAGTACGACACCGTCGTGAAAGCCGGGCGTACCCACCTCATGGACGCGACGCCGGTGACCCTCGGTCAGGAGATGGGTGGCTATGCCGCCCAGGTCAGCCAGGCCGGCGAACGGATTGCCGCCGCGGTGGTGGTGGTGGGGGAACTGCCGTTGGGGGGCACCGCCACCGGCACCGGCCTCAACGCCCCGCCGGGGTTTGCCGCCGCCGTGGTTTCCCTGCTGGCCACCCGAGGCGACGTGGTGCTGCGGGTGGCGCGCAACCATTTCGCCGCTCAAGGGGCCCAAGACGCGCTGGTGAGCCTCTCGGGAGAACTGCGGGCGCTGTCGGGGGCACTCCTCAAGATTGCCAACGACCTGCGTTGGATGGCGTCGGGCCCCACCGCCGGACTGGCGGAGATCCGCCTGCCCGACCTCCAGCCGGGGTCGTCGATCATGCCGGGAAAGGTGAACCCGGTGCTGCCGGAGGCCGTGAGCCAGGTGGTGGTCCAGGTATTCGGCAACGATGCCGCCGTGGCCTTCGCCGGCAGTCAGGGCACCTTCGAATTGAACGCCTATCTGCCGGTGATGGCCCGCAACCTTCTCGAGTCCATCCGCCTTCTCACCAACGTCACGCGCCTCTTTGCCGACCGCTGCATCAGCGGCCTGGAAGCGAACGAGGAACGGATGCGGCGGTATGCCGAGGCCACCCCCCAGGTGGCGGCGGCGCTCAATCCGGTGCTCGGCTACGACCGGGTGGCGGCCCTGGTGCAAGAGTCGGCCAAGACCGGCCAAAGTATCCGTGAACTGGTGATCGCTCACGGGCTCATGGAACCTACCGAACTCGACGCCCGGCTCGATCTGCTCGGTCTTACTAAGGGGGCGGAGCCCGATCAGCCGCCGGCGGCGGCGCCGGCGTAGGGCGAGGGGTCCTGGGGTTCGGGGATGAGCAGCGAGGACCAACTCATGGCCTTGGCCAGGCTGGCCGCCACTGCCCGCCACTGGGGCGGATCCCAGCCCTCGGCGGCGCTGGCCACGTGCAGGTCGCCCTGAATCTGCACGAACGCTGGTAGTTCCTGGAGACCCAGGGCGCTGACGGCGGCGCGGGTGGGATCGGCGAAGGTGAGGATGGTCGTGGCCCACGGGCCGAGGAACTGGCGGGCCTCGTCGGCGGTTCCCGTGATGATGAAGGCGGCCCGGCAGTCGGCGCCGCTGAAGTGCGTGAGAATCCGTCCGGCGGTGGCGATAAGCCAGGCGCTCTCGTTGGTGAACGGGTCGAGTACCACGGCGGCCAACTGAAAGGTGGTCACCCAGCCTTTCACCGTGCGCGACTCGCCGTTGATGGGCGTAAGGGTGAGATCGGCAGGGGGGTCGGTCGCCACGAGTTCCGACGGTAGCGCGCTGGGTTCCGCGCGAGCAGATTCCGCCGGGCGGCCCGAAGGTCGTCCCGGGTGGTCCTAGCCGCCGGCGCCTCTCACTGGCCCACCGGTTTGCGGGTGGGGGAGGGCGGGGGACCGAACCCCGGTAGGTTCGTCCAATGCATCCGATCGAGCGGCTCCGCTATGTGGCCCGAGCATCGGGGATCGATCAGGCCGTGCTGGTGCGGGAGACCGCCCAGGCCCTCGCCGCCTTTCATGATGACCCGGCCGGACTGGTGGCGGCCTGCCGACGCATCGTGGACCGCCACCCCACCTCTGGTCCGTTGTGGTGGCTGTGCGCGCGGGTGCTCACCTCGCCGGAAGGCCGGCGGGAGGCATGGCAAGCGGTCGACGACATCGACTCCGATCCCACGGGGCGCGAACTGGCCTTCGCCCTCCCCGAAGATGGCACCGTGTGCGTGATCGGCTGGCCGGAGTTGGTGGGCGAGGCGCTGCCCGGCCGCGGCGACGTGGAGGTGCTGGCGGTTGATGTGCTGGGGGAGGGGAGTGGCCTCGTGCGTCGTTTGCAGCAGGCTGGTATCGATGCGGTCGACGTTGCCCCGGCCGGCCTCGCCGCCGCCGTGGTCCACTCCGAGGTCGTCTTGCTCGAGGCGGTGGCCTGTGGGCCCAGTGGTTTTGTGGGGGTGAGCGGTTCGTACGCCGCCGCCGCGGTGGCCCAGGCGGCGGAGGTGCCCGTGTGGCTGACGGTGGGGGCCGGGCGCTTGTTGCCGCCTCGCATGTGGGAGGCCCTGGTCAATCGACGGGCCATCCGGCCCACGGATCCCTGGGACCTCGACGAAGAGGTGGTGCCGCTGTCCCTGGTGGACAAGGTGTGCGGCCCGGCCGGTCTGGAGGCGCCCGCCGAAGCCGTTCGGCGCACCGACTGTCCCGTGGCCCCCGAGCTCTTCGATCCCGGTAACGCTCCGGGCACCTACAGGCAGTAGACAGAGGCCTATGTCTCGTCGTGACCAGATCAAGATGACCGATGCCGAGGTGGCCCAGTACCTCGATGGCCGCCACACGATGAACGTGGCCTCCTTCAACCACGATGGCACGATCCATCTGGTGGCCATGTGGTACGCCATGATCGATGGCGACGCCGTGTTCTGGACCTTCGGCAAGAGCCAGAAGATTCTCAACCTGCAGCGCGACCCGCGGGTGACCTGCCTCGTGGAAACTGGAGCCGACTACGACCACCTCATGGGTGTGGAGATCGTGGGTCGGGCCGAGGTCATCACCGACCACGATGCCATTATGGAGATCGGTGAAGCGGTGTACGAGCGCTACTTCGGTGAGGTCACCGAGGAGATCCGGCCGCATGTGCACGCCACCGGCGCCAAGCGCTTCGGGGTGCGGATCACCAGTGAGCGCGTGGTGAGCTGGGACCACAACAAACTCGCCGGCGCTTACTGATCCGGTTCCCGGGTCCCCCTCGGCGGTCCTCGGCGACGGCCAACCGAGCGACCTTCATGTCCTGATGTTGCCCCGGGCCGGGGTGGGTTGGGTGATCGAGGGGGTTAGGGGGTGGCGCCGTCGATAGCTTCGACAATGGCGAGGGTGCGCCGGGCGGAGGCGACGTGGAGGTTCTCCACCATGCGGCCATCGACGGTCACCACCCCCCGTCCCTCGGCTTGGGCTTCCTCGAAGGCGGCGATGATCCGACCCGCCGTGGTCACCTCCTCGGCGCTGGGAGCGAAGGTGATGTTGCACGGATCGACCTGGCTGGGGTGGATCAGGGTCTTGCCGTCGAAGCCGAGGTCGCGACCCTGTTCACATTCGGCCAGGAAACCGGCGGCATCGGTGATGTCGTTGTAGACGCCGTCGAGGATGATCTTGCCCGCCGCCCGAGCGGCCAGCAGGCACTGGCTCAGCCCGGCCAAAAGGGGTTGGCGACCCGGCACAGGGGCGGCCTGGAGTTCCTTGGTGAGGTCGTTCGTGCCCATCACCAGCACCGTGAGACGCTCGGAACTGGTGGCGATTTCCAGGGCCGACAACATCGCAATGGGGGTTTCCAGCATCGCCCAGATCTGGGTGTGATCGGGGGCGCCTCCGGCTTCGAGGGCACGCTCGATCAGGTGTACGTCGGCCGCGGAGTTGATCTTGGGGATGACGATGGCGGCCGGACCGGCGGCCGCAATGGCGGCGAGGTCAGCCCCGTGCCACTCCGTACCGATGCCGTTGGCCCGGATGGCGATTTCCCGGGTGCCGTAATCGCCCGAGTTGGCGGCCTCGCAGACGCTCTGGCGGGCCGCCGGTTTGGCGTCGGGGGCCACCGCATCCTCGAGGTCCAAGATGAGGGCATCGGCGGGAATCGTCTGGGCCTTCTGAAGGGCCCGGGCGTTAGCCCCGGGCATGTAGAGGACCGAGCGCCGAGGCCGAGGGGCGGAGGCGGTCATGTGTCGGTGGCCTGGGCGTACAGGGCGGCGAGGTCGGGGTCCTGGGCCGCCAGTTGTTCGGCCAAGTCGATCATCACCTGGCATTGCTTCACCGAGGCATCGTCTTCCATCTTCCCCTCCAGCATCACGGCGCCGGTGCCATCGCCCATGGCGGCGATCACGGCCCGGGCGTGGCGTACATCGGCGGGATCGGGGGAGAACACGCGCTTGGCGATGTCGATCTGCACCGGGTGCAGGCTCCACGCCCCCACGCAGCCCAGCAGGTAGGCGTTGCGGAACTGATCTTCGCAGGCCACCGTGTCTTTGATGTCCCCGAAGGGGCCGTAGAAGGCCAAGATGCCGTTGGCCTGACAGGCATCGACCATGCGGGCCACCGTGTAGTGCCACAGGTCCTGCTGGTGCGTGGTGCGAGGCCCGTGGATGTCGTCATCCCGAGGATCTTCCCGCACGAGGTAGCCGGGGTGACCGCCCCCCACCCGGGTGGTTTTCATGCGCCGGTTGGCGGCGAGGTCGGCGGGGCCGAGCGAGAGGCCCTGCATGCGAGGGGAGGCGGCACAGATCTCTTCGACGTTGGCCACGCCGCGGGCAGTTTCGAGGATGGCATGCACGAGGATCGGTCGGCGGAGGCCGGCTTTGGCTTCGAGTTGGGCGAGGAGTTGGTCCACGAAGTGGATGTCCTCGGCTCCTTCCACCTTGGGGATCATGATCACGTCGAGTTTGTCGCCGACCTCGGTGACCGCGGTGATCAGGTCATCGAGCCCCCAGGGGGAGTCCAGTGAGTTGGTGCGGGTCCACAATTGGGTGCCCGAGGTAGTCCACCCCTGGCCCACCTCCACCAGGCCGGCGCGCGCCGCTTCCTTGTCGCTGGCGGGCACCCCATCCTCCAGATTGCACAGGAGGATGTCGACGGTGGGCGCGATGGTGGGCACCTTGGCCACCATCTTGGGGTTGGAGCCCGGGAAGAAATGGATGACCCGGGAGGGTGGGAATGGGATCTCCCGCAGGGGCTCGGGGGCACCGACGGCGAGCGGGCGGAAGAAGTCCTTCGCAGAGCGCATCCCCCCACCCTAGAGAGGCGACGACTCCGCTTCCCAACGCCCGATCATCCCGGGCAACCGCCAGGGCCTTCGGCGCTAGGCCGTCTCGGCCATCCGCCGAGCGATCACCTTGAGGCAGAGGGTTTCGTCGGCCCCCTCGAAGATCGAAAGCACCCGCGCGTCTACGAAGTATCGGCTCACGTCGTACTCCTCGGCGTAACCCATACCGCCATGGATCTGCATGGCCTCTCGGGTCACCCATTCAGCGGCCTTACACACGTACGCCTTCACCATGGCGGCTTCGAGGGCGCCTTCTCCCTTCGCCATCAGTCGGGCCACCGCGTAGGAGGCCTGACGGGACGCTTGGATGGTCACGGCCATGCGGGCCAACTTCACCTGTGTGAGTTGGAAGTCGACAATGGGCTGGCCGAACACCTTGCGGTCCTGGGCGTACCCGTAGGACGCTTCGTAGGCGGCCTGCATGAGGCCCACGGCCCGGGCCGCCGTTTGGAGCCGCCCGTTTTCGAAGCCGGCCATCTGGAGATAGAAGCCTTTGCCCAGCCCGTCGGTGCCTCCTACCAGGTTGGCCGCATCAACTTTCCAGGCATCGAAAGCGATTTCGTAGGAGTGCATCCCGCGGTAGCCGATGGTGTCGATCGGACGGCCTTCCATCTTCCCGCCACCGGGCTGGGAGAGCACGAAGCCGTGGCCGTCGCCCCGATCCTTGGGCACGATAAACATCGACAGGCCTCGGTGGGCGGTGCTGCGATCCGGATTGGTGCGAGCGAGCAGCATGAGCACATCAGCACGGGCGGCAAAGGTGCACCAGGTCTTGACGCCGGTGATCAGCCAGCCATCCTCCACCTCGGTGGCAGCCACGGTGAGACCAGCCACATCGGATCCGTAATCGGGTTCGGTAACCGCCACGGCGTTCATCACCTCGGCGGTGGCCAGTTTCGGTAGCCACTCCAACTTCTGGGCTTCGGTGCCGCCTTTGAGAAGCGCCCGGGTGAGGATTTCCGGCCGGGTGATGAGGGACCCACCGGCCCCGATGGAGCCGCGCGAGAGTTCTTCGGTGGCCACCACCATGGCGATGTATTCGGACTCCCCGCCGCTTCCGTAGCCGCCGTACTCCTCGGGGATCGACAGGCCGAAGGCGCCCATGTCGGCCAGGCCGGAGATGATGTCCTCGGGGATGTCGGCGTTGTGGCGGTGGATGTGCTCGGCGATGGGTTTGAGCTTCTGATCGGCGAAGCGGCGGAAGGTGTCCTGCACGAGTTCGAAGTCGTCGTCGAGGTGGCGGGGGCCCTCCTCTCCTGCCAAACCGGCCAGAAAGACCGGGTCGCGGTAGAGGCCACAGAAGGGGCGGGCCTCGTCCAAGGCGGTGGGGTCGATGCCCCAGGTGGCCTCCCGGCCAAACAGGCGGCTGGCCAGCTCGCCCACCACATCGGCTATGAACGCGCAGGTGAGGGCGGCCTCGGTGTCCCCGAATGCCCCGTAGTCGAGCATGGAACGGGCCGCTTCTAGGGCGGCGGCCGCATGGGCGAGGTCGTAGGCGAGGGCCTGCGCCACATCGGGTCCACCGCTCGACACGAGGGTGGCGGTTCCTTGCCGTACCACCCGTTGGGCCAGTTCCAAGACGTTTGCCGCTGCGATGAGATCATGCTCAGCCATGCTGACCAGGTTAGTGACGAGCACCGCCGGCGGCGGCATCGTGGGAGCCGCTCCCGCCGGGCGGGTACCCTGCGCCGGTCGACACCTCCACCTCTCTCCGTTTCCCGCACCTGCGAGCCCTCGATGGGTTACGCGGCGTGGCGGTGGCGTTGGTGGTGGCTTATCACGTGGCCCCCGCCGTGGTCCCCGGCGGGTTTCTCGGTGTCGACGTGTTTTTTGTGCTCTCCGGCTTTCTCATCACGTCCTTGTTGCTCGACGAGGCCCGGGCCGAAGCCTCGATCGACATCGCCACGTTCTACGTGCGCCGGTTGCGCCGATTGGCCCCGGCTCTGCTGCTTCTGCTGGCGGCGGGCGCGCTCTACGCCGAGGTGTGGGCGGCCCCGGGTGAAGTGGGCCGACTGCGCAACCACTCGCTCTGGTCGTTGGGGTACCTCGCCAACTGGCGGTTCATTGCCGATGGCACCACCTATACCGACCTCGTGGTGGGCCAGTCTCCGCTTCGCCACACATGGTCGCTCGCCATCGAGGAGCAGTTTTACGTGGTGTTCCCGCTGGTGGTGGTGCTCATCGGATGGGCCAGCCGATGGTCCTTTCCCCGCTGGCGACGAGGAGTGTTCGGGGTGGCCGTGGTGGGCGCCTTGGCGAGTGCCGGATGGATGGCGGTTCGCTGGAGCGGAGTGGGCAACGCCTCCCGCGGTTATTTCGGTACCGATACCCGAGTGCACTCGCTTCTCGTGGGGGTAGCGCTCGGAGCGGTGTTGCTCGGTCGACCCCCGCGCCAGGGGGCGCGGGGGAGGGTGGCGGCAGCGTCGGCGGCGGTGGGGTTCGTGGTGATGGTGGTAGCGGTGGCCACCAGCCGCGAGGCATCGAGCGGGCTCCAGCACGGCGGATTTCTCATCGTGGCACTGGCGATGGCGGGCATCATCAGTGGGATTGAGGGCGCATCCTGGCTGCGCCGGGGGTTGTCGCGGCGGCCCCTCGTTGCCCTTGGGGTGATCTCCTACGGTGTCTACCTCTGGCACTGGCCGATCATCGTGGTGGTGAATGAGACGCGCACCGGGCTGAGCGGAGTAATGCTCGGACTGCTGCAGATCGCTCTCACCCTTGCCGTCGCCACGCTGTCGTATCGGCTGGTGGAGCGACCCGTGCGGCACGGGGCGCTCTCTCGGCGGCTCGGGCGAGCGTCCTGGGTGATGTTGCCTGTCGGGGTGGTGTCGGTCGTGGCGCTGGTGGTGGTCGCCACGGTGGCGACCCCCTCAACGGATCAGTCGGCCGCCGGCGACCGGTTTGTTCCTGCGGTGGATGCCCCGGCAACCCCGATAGTGCCTCTGCCGGTGGCGGCGGTCATCTTCGGCGACTCAGTGGCCCACACGATCGCCGGGGGGACCGTGGGGGCTTTTCCCGTGTTCAACCCCTGGACCCCCGATCAGAGTCCCTTCGATCCGCACCAGGTCGGGTTGTCGAGTGTGGCCAAGCCCGCCTGCGCCTTTCTCCCCGGCGACACCCTGAACGTCAACCTCGACGGCGCCAACCTCGGTGCGTTCTGTGGGGACTGGCGCGGCGATCTCCGCGCCGCGCTCGACGCCCGCCCCGGGGCGGTGCTGATCGTGGCGTTGACCAACGACGCATCGAGTCGTCTGATCGATGGGGACGTGGTGGCCCTCGGGTCCGCCGCCCACACCGACCTGGTGGCTGAGTTGCTCACCGAGCTCCAGGTGGCGGCCGAGGCCAACGGGGGCCACCTGGCCCTCGTGGCGCTGCCGCCCAGGGTAGGGGCCGCCGCCAATGCCCTCGACGCGGGGGGCCAGCGCGAGGTGGCCATGCGAGCCGAGTTGCGGGCGTACGGCCAGGCCCACCCGGGCGTTCGCGTGCTCGATCTTTTTGAGCAGATTTGTCCGGCCGCCAACTGTGACCGTCCGACCGGCGGGTTCGATCCCCGCTGGCGCTTCGACGGGCTGCATTTTTCGCGGGCCGGGGCCGGTTGGGTAGCCCAGTGGATCACCGAGCAACTCACCACCGTCCCCGTGAATCCGACGGCAGGGGGGTAAGGGGTCGGGTTCAGGCCGGCTGGTCGAGCACGGTGGCGGCCACCATTTCGCGCAGGGTCACATCATCGAGCCAGGCCACCTGCAGGGTCTTGGCCCGGCGGAAGTAGAGCTGGATGTCGTAGTCAAGGGTGAAGCCCACTCCGCCGAACACCTGCTGGGCCATGGCGGTGCCGTTGCGGAAGGTCTGCCCGGCGAACAGTTTGGCCATGGGAGCCAGCGCGTCGATTGAGGTGTGGTTGGCCAAGGCCCACGCCGCCTCGTACACGAGGATGCGCCCACCGTTGACGTCGGTGGCGGCGTCGGCGAGATAGTGGGAGATGGCTTGGAACGCGCCGAGTGGCTTGTCGAACTGCTGGCGATCCTTGGCGTACTGAACGGTGATCTCCAGGGCGTAACCGGCGCCTCCAATGGCCTGTGCAGCCAGGAACACCAACCCCTCCAAGCGCACCGCCTCCCAGGCAGCCCAACCGGTTCCCGGGTCGCCCAGGCGGTCGGCCGCCGGCACCCGCACCTCCGCTAGGTGCACCTGGTACTGGCAGTCGGAGGCCAGGCTGAACTGTTGCGTGAGGGTGACCCCGGGGGCCGCCGGATCCACGACGAAGAGATCCACGTCGGTGAGGGAGGGACCGGTGCGGGCCAGGACGACCAACTGGGTGGCGGCGGCGGCGAAGGGGACGTGCCACTTCGTGCCGTCCAGGACGAAGCCGTCGCCGTCGGCGGTGGCGGTGGTCTGCACGCCGCGGGGGCCGAAGCCGCCGTTGGGCTCCAGCGAGGCCGCGGTGAGGATGGCGTCGCCGGCGGCGATGGCCGGTAGCCACTGTTGTTTCTGGCGGTCGGACCCCTGTCGCAGGAGGAGGCCAGCCGCCACGATGGCGCTCACGAAGTGCGGTGAGGGAGCCAGGGCCCGTCCCAACTCCTCGTAGACCACCGCTCCTTCGAGGGCCGTCATGCCCGACCCGCCGTATTGCTCGGGGATCATCAGCCCGGTGAGATCCAGGGCCGCTAGTTGGGTCCAGAACTCCGCCGGGTAGCCGATGGGGTCGTCCTCCAGGGCGCGCACGGTGTCGAGGGATGCGTACGTGCCGCAGACGCCTCGTACGAGATCACGCAGCATGTTTTGTTCTTCGGAGAATTCCAGATTCATGGTTCAGTCCTCAGGTGGGCGCTTCGGCGGGAAAGGGGTCAGGGGAGCCAGTGCTCGCCGCGACGGTCCCAGGGGTTGTCATCGCGGGAGGTGGGTAGGGCCACGGCCACGGAGCAGTGGGTTTTGGTTTCACCCTCGACGGCGAGGGTCACCAGCAGGTGGGCCCATCCGCAGCCAACGGCATCGGTAGTCACTGATTCCACGCTGGCGCTGAACACCATGCGGTCGCCGGGGTACACGGATCCCAACATCCGGAACTTCATGCGGCCAAGACGCCCGGTCGGGCCCGTCCAGTCGGTGACGTAGCGCTCGAACCAGGCGGCCTGATTCGGGGTGTTCATGAAAATGTTCTGGGTGCCGTTGCGGTGGACGGCGAAGTCGTAGTCGTGGTGCATCGGCCGCCAGTCGCGCGCCGCTAACGCGCCGAGCACGATGGTGGTGGCGGTTACGTCATAGGCGAGGTCGGCCACGCGGTCTCCGGCGTGCACATCGCCCAGGAGCATGGTGGCGGCGGCTGGGGTCATGAGGCATCCCGTCGGTAACCAAATCCGGTGTAGGTCTCGACGCCCACCAGGGCATCGTGCTGGTTCAGATACTCCACATCGATCACCCAAAACCGGCCGGTGCCGAGCTTGGTGGTTTTGGGGCCGCTGACCGACCTCAGAATCTGTCGGGTCGTGAGCACATCCCCGGGCCGCACCGGATCGTGGAAGACGATGGTGTTGTCCGTCATCACCGCTTCGGGCAGATCGAAAGCGGCCTTGAGGTCGAAGTGCACCTGGAGGGGGAGTGCCTCTTCGGTGCGGCCGGGGGCCCAGTGGTGGGGCCGAAACCAGACCGAGATCATCGTGGGCGGGGCGATGGGTCCGTTGGTGAGCGCGCTCGCCACCTTCGGGTCCCAGAACAGAGGGTTGCCGTTCTCTACCGATGCGCACGAGGTGGCGATGTAACCCTGCTCCACCGGGAAGTCGCCGAGGGTCTCGTACTGAACCCGACCTATGAGGTCGGCCACGGCGGCGGGAAGGGCGGCGTCCGCAGGGGTCTGATCGCTCATGCGGCCACGCCTTGGGCGATGAGGGCGGCGATGGCGTCGGCGTCGTAGCCGGCCTCGGCGAGCAAGGCATCGGTGTCGGTCAGCGTGGCATCTCGGATCACCGGAGCGGCTTGGTCATGGGCCATGCCCGCCAGCGGAAAGCCCACCTGCTCGAAGGCAGGGTCGTGGGTCCGGTGGGCGGTGATGATGGTGTCGCGTGCTCGGTACTGCTCGTCTTCCACCAGTTCGGGGACGGTGGCGACGGGGGAGACGCAGGTGTCGGCCGGAGCGAGGATCTCCACCCAGTCGGCCATAGGGCGCCCGGCGAAGGCGCTGGCGAAGGCGCCTCGAATCTCGTCCTGAACGGCGTCGTCGAGTTGGTGGTCGAGCCACTGCTCGCAGCCCAAGGCGCGGCAGAGGTTGGCGAAGAAGCGCGGCTCGATGGCGCCCACCGCCACCCATCGGTCGTCTTGGCAGCGGTAGAGGTCGTAACAGGCGTAACGGCCGGTGAGGATGTTGTGGCCGGGCCCGGGCACGGTTCCGGTGGCTAGGTACTCGTCGATGGGGAGCGACATGAGGGCGATCACGCCGTCGGCCACCGCCACATCGAGTTGCTGGGCCTCCCCGGTGTGGTGGCGGTGCACCACCGCCGCCAGGATCGACATGACGGCGTGCATGCCCCCCGCCGCGCTATCGGCCACCGTGGCGCCGGGCAGGGCCGGGCCCCCGAGGGCGGTGCGACCCGAGCAGTCGAGATAGCCGCCGACGGCCAGGTAGTTGATGTCGTGCCCCGCCCATTGGCTTTTGGGGCCGGTCTGTCCGTAGCCGGTGGTGGAGCAATAGACGATGTCGCTCTTCACCGCCCGCACGTCGGCGAAGCCAATACCGAGACGATCCACCACGCCCGGTCGGAAACTCTCGATCACCACGTCGGCCAGGGAAGCCAACTTGAGGAAGGCGTCTCGACCCTCGATGGCCTTGAGGTCCAGCTGCGCTCGTTCCATGCCTCGGTGTCCGCCGTAGGCGTAGAAGGGGGGCACGATCTGAACACCGGCCTGGTGGGGGGGCGGCCCCACCTTGATGACCCGGGCACCGAAGTCGGCCAGCCAGCGTGAGGTGCGAGCGGCCGGGCCCACGCTGGCGAGGTCGACGACGGTGAGGCCGGAGAGGAGCGAGGACGTCATGAGGGTCAGAAATTCTTCGGGAGTCCGAGACCCCGGCGGGCGATGACGTTCTTCTGGATCTCCGAGGACCCTCCGCCGATGGTGTCGATGACGGTGTAGCGGTAGGTGCTCTCGGCCCGTCCCTCCATGGGGGCATCGGCCGTTTTCACCCGCAACTGCGTGCCGGGGGCACCGAGGTCCATGGAGGCATCGGCCAAGCGGCGGGAGAACTCGGTGGCAAACAGTTTGTATTGCGAGGACTCCACGGTGGGCGGCGGGGTGCCGGGAACGGTATCGGCCTTCATCGACTCCGCTACCACCCGCAGGCCCATCACCCGAGCCACCTCCGCTTCGGTGGCCAACTGGCCGATCCGCTGGCGGATGATGGGGTCGTTTTTGAGGGGTTCGGCATCGCGGGTGCCGCTGCGCACGTGCTCGCACAAGAGGTCGAGGCGCTGCTTGATGGGGGCGAAGGTGAACATGGTGAAGCGTTCGAGGTCAAGGGCCTGCGAGATGTACTGGAAGCCCGAGTTGACCTCTCCCACCACGTAGTCATCGGGCACGAAAACGTCATCGATGAACACCTCATTGGTGCGTTCATCGCCCATGGGGACTCCGCCCATGGTGTCGATCTTGTTGATGGTGATGCCCGGCTGATCTAACGGCACCAGCATGAGGGTGATGCCGCGGTGCTTGTTGTCGGGGTCGGTGCGAACCCCGAGCCAATACCACTCCGCGAAGTGTGCCGAGGTGGTCCAGGTCTTTTGGCCGTTGAGGATCCAGCCGGACTGGCCGTCGCGCTCGCCTCGCTCGCCCTTCAGTCGCATGGCGGCGGCGTCGGAACCGGCATCGGGTTCGGAGTAGCCCACCGCAAACTCCACCTCGTTGCGGAGAATCTTCGGGAGGAAGGTCTCCTTCAAGAAGTCGTTTCCGTGGGCGATCAGCGTCTTGCCGATGATGCCCACGCCCTTACCGATCTGGGGTCCGCCGCGGCCCGCCAGGCGTTCGTTGAGGAGGTATTCGTACACCCCTTCGCCGTCGGACCCGCCGTATTCGGCCGGCCAGGTCATGCCGAGCCAGCCCTTCTCGCCGAGGAGGGCCATGAAGGCGCGCCGCGCTGGCGTATCCACGATCTGGGCCATGTTTTCCCGCGTCACATCGAACACGTCGGGGTCGTCGTGGGCATCCAGGAAGGCCTCTACGTCCTTGATGAACGCCTGCTGTTCGGGGGAGAACTCGAAGTCCATGGTTACTCCTGGGAACGGGGGTGGCGGTGCGGTTGACCAGAATCTGACGGATCGTCAGATTTGGTACGAGCGTAGTGCGCGAGGGCCGCCACACAAACCGGGCCCCGGTTCATCGGCGGGGGTGGGGCGCGTCCTTCAGCCGATGATGCCGCGAGCCCGCAACTCGGCGAGGCGCTCCGCGCTCACGCCGAGTTCGGCGGTGAGCACCTCGTCGGTGTGTTCGCCGAGCCAGGGCACTCGGGTCTCAGGGCCCTCGGTCATTTTGGAAAGTTTCACGGGGTTGCCGGGCACTAAGACCGGCTCGCCGCCATCGGAACGGGGCATCTCCACGAGCATGTGACGGGCGGCGACGTGCGGATCCGCGATGACCTCGGGGGCCGTCTGGCTCGGACCGGCCGCAATGCCGGCGGCGGCCAATTCGGCGGCGGCTTCGGCCCGAGTGCGGGTGCTGGACCAGGCTTCCACCGCCGGTCGGATGATCTCGTCGAGGTGGTGTTCCCATCCGTAGCGGTCAGCGAAGCGAGGGTCTTCTCGCCACTGTGGTTGTCCGATGACCTCGGCCAGTTTTTCGAACTGGTGCTCGCGCACCACCTGCAGCACCACGTAGCCGTCGGAGCATCGGAATCCGGCACAGATGACGCCGAGCGGCGTGGTGCCATCAGGCCGGTTACCCAACGACCACAGGTTGGTGACGATGTCGGTCATGGCCATCATGGCGTCGAGCATGGCAACGTCCACATGTTGGCCTTCCCCGGTGCGATCGCGTTGGTGCAGGGCCGCCAGAATCCCGATCACGGCAAACAGTCCGCTGCTGATATCGCCGAGGGCGCCTACCGGAATGGTGGTGGGGGGGCCGTCGGGGTTCTTGTAGGCGTAGATCCCCGACATGGCTTCCACAATGGCGGCGTAGGCGGGCCAGTCGCGGTAGGGGCTGTCGTGGCCGAATCCCGACAGCGACACATGGATCACCGCTGGGTAGCGTTCGGCGATGACGTCGTAGCCCAAGCCGAGCTGGTCGAGGGTGCCGGCCTTGAAGTTCTCCGCCACGACGTCGAAGTGTTCGACGAGTTCTAAGAACAGTTCCCGGCCTTCAGGACTCTTCAGGTCCAGTCCCACGCTGCGCTTGTTGAAGTTGTTCCGTAGGAAGGTGGCCCCCACCCGAGCGCCGTCAGGGTCGAGCAGGAACGGGCTTGATCCTCGGCCCGAGTCTCCGCGGGTGGGGTGCTCCACTTTCACCACATCGGCCCCCAACCGGGCCAGCAGCTGCGTGGCGAAGGGCATGGCCTGCATCTGTTCGGCGGCCAGAATGCGCACTCCGTCGAGTGGCTTGCCGTATCCCTGGGCCCCTGCATTGGCGATGTCTCCGAGCTTCACCGTGGTCTCCTAGCGGTCGATTCCGGCGCTGGCTCAGGCTAGGGCCTGGCGACCGGTTCGAAGAGGGTGCGCCCACAATCGTGGCGGCGGGGAGGCGCCGACACCCTCGCCGGTCGGCGGCGATTTCGCTTCGGGGGGTGCCTCTTCTACCGTGAGGCATCGGGATGAGCCGAAACACCGGAGGCGTAGCACCACCATGACAACGTTCGACCGCCCCTTCGGCCGCCACCTCGAAGATTTCACGCCCGGTGACGTTTACAAGCACTGGCCCGGCAAGACGATCACCGAGTACGACGATCACCTTTTTTGCATGATCACGATGAACCACCATCCGTTGCACACCAACGCCTGGTTTGCGCTGAACGAGTCGGTGCAGAAGCAGAACGTGGTGGTGGGAAACCTCGTGTACTCGTTGGTACTCGGCATGAGCGTCCCCGATGTGAGCGGAGCCGCCATCGCCAACCTCGAGGTTGAGTCGCTCCGTCATCCCCGGCCCACCTTCCACGGCGACACCATCTACGCCGTCACCAAGGTGCTCGCCGTCAAGGAGACCTCCGCCGGTGATCGCGGCATCGTGACCGTGGAGACCAAGGGCATCAACCAGCGCTCCGAAGAAGTCTGCTTTTTTCGCCGCAAGTTGATGGTGTGGAAGCGCGACAGTGCGCCGCCGCGTCAGTTTCCCTACGACGATAAATCCATTTTCAGCGACGGCGAGTAGAGGATTGCGGCGGGGCTTGCGAGCAGCCGCCGTTGGCCTCGTGGTGTTGCCATTGGCCCTACTGACGTTGGTGGGGGTGGAGGTACAACTCGCCCGTAATGGCCGCAACCTGCCCGATCGGCCGCCGCTCGATCTGAATGGGGCCCTGGGTGGTAGCGCCGGTTCCCCCCTGCAGATGGTCTGGATGGGCGACTCCACGGCGGCCGGGGTGGGGGCCACCGACGCCGACCATGCCCTCCCCACCTTGGTGGGCGCCGCCCTTCACCGACCGGTGGAGGTCATCAGTCTGGCCGTCTCCGGGGCTCGGGTGGCCGATGTGGTGCAAGACCAGGTGGGCGGCCTCGCCGCCTTGGATCCCGATGTGGTGCTGGTGAGCGTCGGCGGCAACGACGTGGTGCACCTCAGCTCCCGGGCCAACTTCCGTGACCGCTACGATGCGCTGGTGGCGGCGATCCCCTCTGGTGCGCTCCTCGTGGTGTTGGGCGTGCCCGACATGGGGGCGCCCCCCCGGTATCGGCAGCCGCTGCGAGGCATTGCCGCCTTTCGCGGTCGCCAACTCGGGGCCATCGCCCGCTCGGTGGCCGACGACAACGCCGCTGTGTTCGTGGACATCGCGGGCGAAACGGGTCCGGTGATGCGCTCCGATACAGGGCGCTACTTCGCGGCCGACCGCTACCATCCAAGCGACGACGGCTACGACCTGTGGGCCGTGGCCACGATGGGGCCGCTACGGGCTGCCTTACGGGAAAGATCCCTCTGATGGCGATCGACGATCTAGCCGCCAGCGGGTTCGAAGCGGCGGCGGCGGCGTACGAAATGGCCCGGCCGGGCTATCCCGATGAGGCCCTCGCCTTACTGGTGGAGGAGTTTGGTCTGGGCGAAGGCATGGTCGTCTGTGATCTGGGGGCCGGTACGGGAAAGCTCACTCGCCGGTTGTTGGATACCGGCGCCGAGGTGGTGGCGGTTGAGCCGGTGGAAGGGATGCGCAAGCAGTTGGCGGCAGTGCTGGCGGGGGTGGAAGCGGTGGATGGCACCGCCGAGGCGATCCCGCGAGCGGACGCCTCGATTGATCTCCTCACCGTGGCCCATGCGTTCCACTGGTTCGATGCCCCCGCCGCGCTCAGGGAGATCGCCCGGGTGTTGCGGCCGGGGGGAGGTCTGGCTCTGTTGTGGAACGAGCGGGATGAATCCTCCGCATGGGTGGCGGAGATGAGTCGCATTATCAAGTGGCACGAGCGCACGGTGTCTCGCTACCAACACGTCAATTGGGCCACGGTGGTGGAGGCTTCGGGGCGATTCGACGTCCTCCAGGAGCGCACCGTGCGCTGGGATCAGATGATGACGAGCGAGGTTCTCGGAGAGCGGGTGCGCTCGATCAGTTACATCGCCGTGATGCCCCTTCCCGAACGGGAGCGGCTGGTGGCTGAGGTCGTGAGCCTCGTCAGCCGCCTGCCGGAACCCTTCCCGATGCCTTACACCTGCCGGGTGCAGTGGTGTCGAGCACTCTGACAACCCGCCCGGAGCGCGTACTGGCGTGGGGCATGGAATGGCGCCGTGATCTGCCCTGGCACGCCACGCGAGATCCGTGGGGCATTCTCGTGTGCGAGGTCATGGCGCAGCAGACCACGCTGGCGCGGGTGGCGCAACGGTGGGGTCCGTTTCTGGCCCGGTTTCCCACCCCGGCGGCCATGGCGAGGGAGCCAGCCGCCGAAGTGGTCCGCTGGTGGAGCGGGCTGGGCTACAACCGCCGGGCTTTGCACCTCCACCGGGCTGCCACGGTGATTTTTGAGGACCATGGCGGAGTGCTCCCGGATGACCTCGAGGGTCTCTTGGCGCTCCCGGGGGTTGGTCCGTACACCGCTCGGGCGGTGTTGGCTTTCGCCTTCGAGCGAGAGGTGGGAATTGTCGATACCAATACGGCTCGGGTGCTGGCGCGTTGGACGGGCGAGTGCCTCGGGCCTGCCGCGGTCCAACAGGCGGCCGATGAGGAGGTACCGGCGGGGCAGGCATGGGCGTGGAACCAGGCGATGCTCGACCTCGGCGCCACCGTATGTCGGCGGCGCGTTCCCCGCTGTGGGGAGTGTCCGGTGAGCGAGGACTGCTCCTGGCATTCGGCGGGTCGGCCGGATCCGGATCCTGCCGAGGGCACCGCAGGGGTATCGGTGGGGCAGTCGATCTTCGCGGGCAGCGACCGCCAGGGCCGGGGTGCGTTGGTGGCGGCACTGCGCCTCGGGGACGTAGCGCAGAGCGAGGTGGCAGCCACGATGGGATGGCCCGAGGACCCCGAGCGGGCCCGCCGTGTGGCGGGCAGGCTCATTGACGACGGTTTGGTGCGCCGGCGGGGCGGAGGCTACGCCCTGGCCTGAGACGGCTCAGCCAGTGAGATGGTCCACGATCAGCCGATTTACCTCGTCGGGCTTTTCGAGGTGGAGGAAGTGGCCGGTTCCGTCGACCACCTCCATTCGAGAACCAGCGGAGGTGAGGAAGGCGGCTCCGGCCTCGGCGACCTCGACGCCCATACAGCCATCGTTGCGACCGTGGAGATAGAGGGTGGGTTGGGGGGTTATGTCGTTTCCCTTGTTCTGGATCTCTGCCAGGTCGGGATCCACGCCCACTGCGCCAAGGGTGGCTCGGTAGTACCCGAGCGCCGCCGCCAGATTGGCCGGATCGCGCAGCGCGTTTTTCACTCCGACAAGGTCGTCGGTGGCGTCGTAGTGAGGGGACCAGTCTGCCCACAGGCGATCGATGAAGGAGAGGTCGTCCATCCCCACCACGATGTCGGCCAGACCGTGCTGGAAGAAGAACATGTACCAGCTCTTCTTGAGTTGGGGGTAGGTGAGGAAACTGCTCGTCACCGCACCGGCTGGCGGCACGGCCATGGCCACGACGCGCTTCCATCGCTCGGGTTCGTGATTGGCCGAGATGTAGGTCGCCATCGCACCCCAGTCGTGGCCAACTATCACCGCCTGATCGTCGCCACCGAGAGCGTCATGAAGCGCCCCCGCGTCAAGCGCCAGGGCGGCCGTCTGGAATCGAGCGTCGCTCGGCACCGCGGTGGGCGCGTAGCCGCGCATAAAGGGGGCGACGGCGTGGAACCCAGCCGCCGCTAGTGCGGGAAGCAGGTGGCGGTAGGTGTGGGCAGAATCAGGAAATCCATGGAGGCACAGCGCCAGTGGACCCGTACCGGCCTCCAAGTAGGCGAAGTCAAGATCGTTAGCGGTGGTGTGACCTTCAGCGATGGACATGCAACGCAACCTAATGGGTGCTCGCGGGTGTCGCGCCTGTGCTCGCGCCAGCGCCTGAGACCTCGGTCACACGCTCCTCGCGGGAGCGATTTGGCGGATACTCTCCCATCGTTGAGTTACAACGGGGAAACAGCGAAGGGGGAGATTCACTGCTAAACGTCACCTTCTTCGGAGTGCGCGGCTCCACCCCTTGCTCGTGCGATGCCACCCGCCGCTACGGAGGAAACACGGCGTGCGTGGTGCTCGAAGCCACCGGTCACCCTCCTATCGTCCTCGACCTAGGCACGGGGCTGCGCTTCTGGGGCGACACTCTCGATGCGACGGAGCCCTTTCGCGGGTCGGCGCTGGTTAGTCACCTGCACTTCGATCACATCCAGGGTCTTCCTTTCTTCCCACCGGTGTTGTGCCCGGGTACACGCTTCGATGTGTACGCCCCGCCCCAGCCGGTCGAGGGCAGTGTGGAGGGAGCCTTCAGCGCCTTTTTGCGTCCGCCGTTCTTTCCCGTGACGGCGGAGGAACTTCCCGGTGACATTCGGTTCCACGAGTCGTGGAACGTCGACCTCGACCTCGACGGCGCCAAGGTGATGGTGCGGGAGGTGCCGCATGTGGGCCCCACCAGTGGGTATCGGATTGAGGCGGGGGGAGCCACGGTGGCCTACATCCCCGACCACCAAATGCCCGCGGCGGGACCTCTCACCGTGTCGGATGGTGTTCTCGAACTTTGCGAGGGGGTCGATCTACTCATTCACGATTCGCAGTACACCGTGGCTGAGTTTCCGGCGAAGTCGACCTGGGGCCACTGCACCGCCGAGTTTGCCGTGCAGGTTGCTCGCGAGGCAGGCGCTCGACGCCTCGTGCTCTTCCACCATGATCCGAGCCGCGATGATGCGGCCGTCGATGAGATTCTCACCCGGGCTCGAGGCCTGGCCCCGGGAACCGGCATAGAGGAAGTGCTGGCCGCCCACGAGGGCCTGGTCATTTCGCTCGGCTAGGGCCGGTTGTCGTGCATGGCTGCCTCAGCGGGTAGGTTCCCGCCGATGAGCGAACCACTCGCATTCGATTCGGCCAAGTTCCGCCAGGTCCTCGGTCACTTTGCCAGCGGTGTCACGGTGGTGACCGCCTACGCCCAGGGCACTCCGGTGGGCTTGGCGGTTGGGTCATTCGCCTCGGCATCGCTCGACCCGCCCTTGGTGGCGTTTTTCTCGACTAGGACATCTTCGAGTTGGCCCAAGATCGAGGAGGCCGGGCACTTCTGCGTCAACATTCTCGCCGAGAACCAAGAGGAGATCTGCCGCCGATTTGCCTCTCGCTCTGAGGACAAGTTCGCCGGTCTCGGATGGAAGACCGCCGGATCAGGGGCGCCGCTCCTCGATGGGGTGCTGGCCTGGATCGACTGTGACATCGAGTCGGTGAGCGACGCGGGCGACCACTTTTTGGTGCTGGGTCGAGTGCGCGACCTGGGCATGAGCAATGAGGGTGCCCCCCTACTGTTCTTCCGAGGTGGTTACGGCCGCTTCGCCGTGTAGAGCCCGTGCCCATCTACGCGCTGGGTTCCGCTGAGCCCGTGATCGACTCCAGTGCCTATGTGCATCCCGATGCCGTGGTGATCGGAGAGGTCACCCTTGGTCCGGAGGCTTCGGTGTGGCCCAGTGCTGTGCTGCGGGGCGACCCCGGCGGGATAGTCATCGGCGCGCGGACCTCCATCCAGGACGGCTCGGTGGTGCACACCACCCCGATGACCCCCACCGTGGTGGGTGACGAATGCGTTATTGGGCATCTCGTTCACCTGGAGGGCTGCACGATCGGCCGCGGATGCCTGGTGGGATCCGGGGCAGTAGTGCTCAATGGGGCGGTCATCGAGGATGAGGCATTGGTGGGGGCCGGTGCCCTCGTGCCCGGGAACCTCAGGGTCCCGAGCCGGGCGATGGCCTTGGGAGTACCGGCTACCTTGCGGCTCGATGCGCTTTCCTCGCTCGACTCCATCCGGGTTGGAATGCTCGTCTACGTTGAACGCGGCCGGACCTATCGCCAGCACCTCCGTCGTCTCGACTGACGGTGGGCTCGGGAGTTAGACGGGAGCGGGCTCGAGCAGTCGCAGGCTACCGGTGGGGGCCTGTTGGCGGGCCCACGCAGCCACGAATGGATCGTCGCTAAGCAAGATGATCTGGGTTTGCTCGGACAGCCGGTGCAGAACATCGAGGAGGTCCCACATGCGTTTGGCGGGCACCCGGAGCAACACCTCATCGAGCAGAGTGGGTATGGCGTCTCCGTTGGGACCAGCGTGGGCGGCGGTGGTGAGGTGGGATACGAGAAGGCGTTGAATCTCCTCGACGGCGCCGGGGTTGGCGCCCGCTTCGTGGCCGAGGTGTTTGATCTCGAGGCTCTCGACGCGCCGCTCGATGGCGGCATGGCGATCCTGGAGGCGGCCGAGGTCAATCGTGGGGGGCCCCTCAGCGAGGCGACCCAGGAGGTTCTCTCGCTGCTGCTCGAGGTCTGCGATGTCGGGGGCGATGGCATCGGCGGCGGTGACCGTCGCCCATTCGGGGCGTCGTTGCTGGCGGGCGAGTTCCTGAAGGTGGTGAAATTCGGCGTCGATTTCGTGGCGGGGGCGAGACTGCGCCCGGGCATCCTCTCGCTCGGCGGCTTGCTCTACCGCCTCGTGAATCCGCCCGGCCCGCTCGGCCAGGTCGCCGTCGTTGAACCCCAATTGGCCCAGCATGTGTTCGAGGCGAGCCGCCGCCTGGCTTTCCTGGGCGGTCGCTTCCGCCCGTCCGGCTTGACGGCGGGCGGCCATGCCGAAGTGGACCCGTTGGTGGATGGCCCGGTTGATGTCGGTTGCCACCGCCAGTTCGGAACTACTAAGTCCGAACGGGCCACACAGTTCCTCCACTCGGGCCCGCGCGCGGGCTACCGCCGGTAGGGCATTTTCGGCGATTTCGCGACGCAGGTGCACGATCTCACCGGCGGCCCCGCCTATATTTCGGGCGGCATCGTGGTACGCACGCACTTCCTCTTGGAGACTGAGGGCCATTTCCACGTCTACCTCTGAGCCGGCCATTTCTACCCAGGTGCCCCGCGCCGCACGCTGCTGGGCCGTGGCGACATGGACGGATTCACGCAGCAGGGGGTCGATAGTGGCATCGACGCGTCGGATGTGGAAGGCGAGATACGTCGTCGCCCCTACGGTCTCGAGCGCGGCCCTCTCGATGGTGACCGCGTGAGCCAGGCGACGCCATGGCCGGAGGAACAAGACGGTGGCCGCCAACGCCGCCCCGAGTATCCCCACCGGTATCAACACGGCCGTGCTGAGGACGCCGGCGAGGGCCACGAGGCCGCCCACGGCGACGGTGGTGGCGCCCGTGAGGTAGAGGCTCTCGGCCCGCTGGCGGGCATCCTCCACCTCGAGGTGGTTGGCCTCGATGGATTCGATGATGGAGGGACCGGGCCCGGCGTCTCGGCCAAGGCCGCCGAGGGTTATTTGGATGCGGGCCAACTCCGCCGAGGTGGCTTGGAGGTTCTCGGCGGCCCCCCAGAGCTGGGTCTGGTCCACAAGCCCTAGTTCGCCGACGATGAGATCCGATGGTGCGGGGAGCTTCGCCACCGCCATGATCTGAAGCTGGTGATCAAGGTTCTCTCGGTCGGCCTGGGCCTCCACGAGGGCCGCGATGGCCTCGTCGAGTCCGTCGGGAGTCTTGCCGGGGATGGTCTGGCCCTCCGCCACGGCGGCCGCATCGAGGGCTTCCTCGGGTACGCCGAGCTCTGTTCCCTCCTGAAGCGCCGCGAGGGCGTGTTGCCAGCCGGCCGCCAACTCGAGAACCTGGGCGGCTTGTATCCCGAGCTTGCGATCCGCCGCTATTCCAACGGTGCCGGCATCGAGGGCGGCCACCTCGGCCCGCAGGCGATCGAGCCGGGCGAGCACAGAGGCGTACGCCCGTTGGGCCACGGTGTCATGGGCGGTGCGGAGGTGTACGTCGATCGTGGTGAGCTCCGCCTTGAGAGTCGAGGCCCTCTGTGATTCGCTCCGGGCCGACTCCACCTCGTCGGCGAGTTGCGCCAGGATGGCCCGGGCATCAGTCAGTTCACGCGGCTCGTTGCCCGGTATGGGTTGGGAGGTTGCGGCAACATCGCTGGCCTGCCGGAGGATCATGGTCGCCAGCGCCTCCCGGGTGGGGGCCCAGTGCCCGACGGGAAGGGGAGCGGGCGAACCGTCATCGTCGTAACGAGAGGCCAGGGTGCCATCGTGACTGAGGAGATCCACGGTGCGATCGTCAGCGTCTTGGTAGCGCAGGGCGGTGGATTCGCCTCCCCCGGTTAGGGCCGAGAGAATGCTGGAGGTCAGGGCGGCGCGTTCGGCGGTGGGCAATCCGGCAAGCACCGTTAGGCGCGGGTGGAACTTCACCCGGAACGGGTCGTCAGGCACCGACAGCACAAACTCATCGAACCGCATGGGCGAGGCTCCTCTCGAGAGTAAGTATCGGCCGGCAAGCCGGGAATCTGTAGCCGGGAATCGGGCCAGATCAGACCCGGAATCAACCTGTTGCAAAGCACCGTGAAGGCAGACGCGAGGGGTGATCGGAGCGGCGAAATTACTCGCTCGGTGGAGGCGAGCGCAGCAACTCATCGTGCAACTCGACTCGATTTCGGCCCAGGCTCTTGGCCCGGTACATCGCCCGGTCAGCCTCCCGAATCAGAGTTTCCGAATCAGACTCGTTGGCGCCGGCCAGGAACGTGATGCCCAGACTGGCGGTGACGGGAATGAGATTCCCGCCGGCATTGATGGGCATCTGGGACAGCGCCCTGAGGAGGCGCTGAGCGGTGTGGTGCGCCGCCGCCATTCGGCGCAGGCCCGAGCAGACGATCACGAATTCGTCGCCTCCGAATCGACCGACCAGGTCGGAGGAGCGCAGGACGGAAGACAGGCGTTCGGCCACGGTTTGGAGAAACTCGTCGCCAACCTGATGCCCGAATTGGTCGTTCACCTTCTTGAAATTGTCGAGGTCGAGGAACATCACGGCGATGGCTTCGCCGGGGGCACTGCGGGTTGCGATGGCTGAGGTGAGGCGCTCGATCAGCAGGGCCCGGTTGGGAAGCCCGGTGAGTGGATCGTGGTTCGCTCGATGGGTCAGTAGCTCGCCCATCTCTCGTCGTTCGCTGACGTCGTGGGCCAGCGCGGCGATGGAGTTTGTGTTCTCGATGGGATCGAACTGGGGGCTCAAGGATTGCCGGATCCATAAAGGAGCCCCACCTGCCCCGTTCATTTCGAGTTCGCCAACCCAATTTTCGCCCCGCAAAAGTTGCGGGCGGATCACCTCTGCGATTTTAGCGAGGCTGTCTGCGGTGTAGAGCAGATCGGCAGCGATGGGTAGTGGTAAATCGTCCAGGCCGAAGGCTGCTCGGGCGGTGGCGTTGCTCCAGGTCACCAGCCAGGCTTCGCTGATGATCCAAACCAGGTCGCTGGTGGTTTCCAAGATGGTGGCGAGGCGGTTCGCATTCGTCTGGGCGGTTACCAGATCGGTGATGTCTTCGATCGACCCGACGTAGCTGGTTCGCTCGTCGTCGGCTTCGGCTATCTTCAGGCTGCTGCTCACCACCCATCGAAGGGAACCGTCCGGGCGCAATACCCGGTAGGTGACCTTGTAAATGCCACCTGTCTCCGCGAATTTTAGAGACTGCTCTATGACCTGGGGGCGATCGGCGGGGTAAATATGGGATGCCATCCTCCGACCGATGGCGTCGGTAGCGGGGATCCCGGTAATCTCGGACCATCGGTCGTTGACGTAGGTCAGGCGACCCTCATAGTCCCGCGACACAATTCCGACCGGTACCGAATCGGACAGAGTTTGAAACCGAGATTGGCTGGCTCTCAATTGCTGCAACGCCAGTCGATTCGACGTGACGTCCTCAATTTGGGTCACGTACAGGGACTTGCCGCGCGGGTTGTGGGCGAGGACGGTGCTCACGGTGCATACGCGCATCTCATTGTCCGCCCTTCGCAGTCTGGCCTCAATGTGCATCTGGGCGATCTCGCCCCTGAGGAGGCGGAGGCCGGTGTCGATGAGGAGGTCAAGGTCGTCGGGATGGGTGATGTCCGCCGGCCCGGTGCCTATGACGGCTTCTTGGGAGGAACCTATGAACTCGGCATAGGCGGGGTTGGCAAGTATGATCGAGCCATCGGCACGGCTGATGAACTGCGGGTGGCTCGATTGCTCGAACGCCAGGGATAGAAGTTCTTGGAGCGCACCGTCGGGGCTGATTTCCGGCAGGGGGCCTGTCACCTCCCAATCCTATCCCCATTCCGGGGTGGATCCCTGGGGTGGGAACGACGGGAAAGAATTGTTACTATCAGGGTAGGAGAAATACCCGCGTCGCTCTGAAAGGCCGCACAATGGCTGTTACCGATCTCGATCTCTCGAAATACAAGCTGGGCTGGAGTGATGCCGAGGACTACGTGTTCAAGCCCAAGAAGGGTCTGAACGAGGACATCATCCGGGAGATGTCCTGGATGAAGGGCGAGCCCGATTGGATGCTCGAATTTCGGCTCAGGTCGTACCGGCATTTCCAGAAGCGGCCGATGCCCACGTGGGGTGGAGATACCTCCGAGATCTATCTCGACGACATCTACTACTACATCAAGCCCACCACCGGTCAGGTGGACAACTGGGACGACCTTCCCGATGCCATCAAGAACACCTACGAGAAGTTGGGCATCCCTGAGGCCGAGCGGAAGTACCTCGCCGGTGTTACCGCTCAGTACGAGAGTGAAGTGGTGTTTCATCGCAATCGGGAAGACCTGGAGCGTCAGGGCGTCATCTTCTGCGACATGGATACCGCCCTGCGGGAGTACCCAGAGTTGGTGAAGCAGTACTGGGCCAAGATCATTCCGGCGAACGACAACAAGTTTTCCTCCCTCAACTCCTCGGTCTGGTCGGGTGGTTCCTTCATCTATGTGCCGCCGGGGGTGGAAGTGGAGATGCCGCTTCAGGCTTACTTCCGCATCAACGCGGAGAACATGGGGCAGTTCGAACGAACCCTCATCATCGCTGACGAGGGTTCCAAGGTGCACTACATCGAGGGCTGTTCCGCCCCCGTCTACACCACCGACTCGTTGCATTCCGCCGTGGTGGAGATCATCGTGAAGCCCTCGGCCCGGGTGACCTACACCACGATCCAGAACTGGTCGAACAACGTGTTCAACCTGGTCACCAAGCGGGCCCGGGTTGAGGCGGAGGGACACATGGAATGGATCGACGGCAACATCGGCAGTCGGCTTACGATGAAGTACCCAGCTGTTTACATGGTGGGTCCCAAGGCTTCTGGCGAGGTGCTCTCCGTGGCCTATGCCGGAGCCGGGCAACACCAGGACGCCGGGGCCAAAATGGTGCACGCGGCCCCGGAAACCACCTCCAAGATCGTTTCCAAGTCGATCTCCAAAGATGGGGGTCGCACGAGTTATCGCGGCCTGGTGCACGTGGACAAAGACGCCTACGGGTGTAAGAGCCATGTGCAGTGCGATGCCCTCATTCTCGATGAGGATTCCACTAGCGACACCTACCCGTACATGGAGGTTGGTTCCCGCGATGCGGTGATCGGCCATGAGGCCACCGTGTCCAAGGTGGCCGATGAACAGCTCTTCTATCTCATGAGTCGGGGTCTCTCCAACGAGCAAGCGATGGGCATGATTGTGAATGGCTTCATCGAGCCCGTTACCCGCACGCTGCCGATGGAGTATGCCGTTGAGTGGAGCCGGCTGATCGAACTCCAGATGGAAGGCTCCGTAGGCTGACGTCGTGCCGATGCGCCAGGACTGCAAACAGTTCGAGAGCCGCACCTACCCGAATGGCGAAGCCGTGCGGAAGTGCAATCTCGACCTCGCCCCGGAGGCTCCGTGGCGCTGCCCGGAGGACTGCCCAAAGTTCGAGCGCCGGCTGGCCGATGTGAACTGGAGCCACGGCAGCCTCATTATCCCCCCCACGCCCGACGAGCCGACCGATGCCCTCGAACGCGGTGACGGCTCGGTGGCCGCGGTACTCGACGAAGCCGAGGATTACGTGAACTCGATCGGGGCCCAGGTTTTGGCCGAGGTTCAGGCCGAGCAGAGCGGCGGTGGCCGGCTGCGGCGGTTCTTCCGCCGCCCACCGAAGTCTTGAGCCTTGGGAACCTTGTCCGCGCGCCGATAGGCTGCAATTCCCCCGACGCCCCGACGAACCGGGTAGCGCCACATTCTTGAGGTCGTTCCCCTGAGCTCTTTCACTCTTGCTGCTTTGCCCGGACCCATGGGCCTCGACGCGCGCCGGATGGCGGCCCTCGAGCGCCTCGATCACGCGACCATGCCCACCTCGGCCGAGGAGGTGTGGCGTTACAGCCGCGTGGATGAACTCGACATGGCCCTCTTTAGTTCGGTGATGGGCGGGGTCACCGTTACTCATGGCGATCTGGGCCCGGCGGTGGTGGCCCGGGGGGCGGCGGCGGTTGATCTCCTCCCCGAGGCGCCCACTGAGGGCGACGCCCTGGTGTGGTGGCACGAGGTTTTGGCGGTCGATCCGATCGTCATCGTGGTGCCGCCCGGGGTCAGCGTCGAGGAGCCGATTGTGGTGCGCCACATCGGGACAGCCGATGGGTGCGTCAGTGCCCCCCACCTCGTCGTGAGGGCGGGGGCCAACAGTCGGGTGGTGGTCGAGGAACGATTCGAGGGCGGGGGTGCTGGTCTGGTCCTGCCTCGCACGGTGTTGCAGGTGGCCGACGCCGCCCAGGTTGGCTACGTGGGGTTTCAGGAACTTCACCGATCGGCCTGGACGATTGGCACCCTGGAGATGGCCATTGAGGCGCAGGCCACGGTGACGGCAGGATTGGCCGGCTTCGGCGGCGACTACGCCCGCGTGCGCACGGATTGCTCTCTCATCGGCCGCGGCGCCACCGGCACCTTGCTCGCCGCTTACTTCGGCGACGGTGACCAGACGCTTGATTATCGAACCTTCCAGGACCATGTGGCCCCCGACACGACGAGCAACCTGCTCTTCAAGGGAACCGTGAGCGATCGGTCTCGGTCCGTCTACACCGGTTTGATCCGGGTGGGAAAAGAAGCGCGTGGTACGAACGCCTTCCAGACGAACCGCAACATCAAACTGTCCGAGGAGGCCTGGGCCGAGTCGGTGCCCAATCTTGAGATCGAGAACAACGACGTGCACTGCAGTCACGCATCGGCCGTCGGTCCCATTGATGAGGATCAGCGGTTCTACCTCGAGAGTCGCGGCGTGCCCACGGTGGTGGCTGAGCGGCTCATCGTGGCCGGGTTTTTTGATGAGGTTTTCAGCGCTTTTCCCACCACGGACTTGCGCCCAGCACTCGATGCCGCGGTGGCCGTCAAGGTGCACACGGTGCTCGCATGACGATGGTCGAGCGGATCGGTAAGTTCGAGGACATGGCCCCCGGCAGCGCCCGGCAGGTCATCATCGGCCCGTACCGGATCGCCGTTGTGCGCATTGACGATGCCCTGTACGCCATCGACGACCGCTGCAGCCATCAGGACATTTCCCTGGCCGAGGGCGAGGTGCTGTGCCACGAGAAGCAACTCGAGTGCTGGAAGCACGGCAGCGCGTTCTCCCTGGAGACGGGCCTGCCGCAGTCGTTTCCGGCCATCAAGCCCGTGTCGGTCTACGAAGTTTGCGTCGTCGATGGTGAGATTGAGGTGCGGATTCCATGAGCGAGCATGTGTTGGAGATCACCGGGCTACGGGCCGCGGTGGCGGGTAGGGAGATCCTCAAGGGAGTTGACCTCACGGTTCGCTCCGGTGAAGTGCACGCCATCATGGGGCCAAACGGATCGGGCAAGTCCACGTTGTCGCATGTGATCATGGGTCACCCGGGCTATGAAGTGCTGGGGGGAAGTGTGACGCTCGACGGCCTCGACATTCTCGTCCTCACGGCCTCGGAGCGGGCGCAGGCCGGGCTCTTTCTGGCGATGCAGTATCCCACTGAGGTGCCGGGGGTGGCGGTGGTCGATGTGCTGGAGGCCGCTTTCGAGGCATCGGGCCGCAACCGGACGGAGGTGCCGGAGCGAATTCGCGCCGAGGCCACCCGGATCGGCTTCGACGAACGGTTCCTGGACCGAGCCATGAACGTCGACTTGTCCGGCGGCGAGAAGAAGCGAAATGAGACATTGCAGTTGGGGGTGCTCCAACCGTCCATCGCTATCCTCGACGAAATCGACTCCGGCCTCGACCTCGATGCCCTGCGGGCGTGCGCTCGTCGGATCGAGGCGGCCACCGAAGAGACCGGGCTCGGGGTTGTGGCCATCACCCATTACAACCGCCTGCTGCACGAACTGCGGGCCGACTACGTCCACGTGTTGGCTCACGGGGTGATCCAGCGTCGGGGCGGACCAGAACTGGCTCTCGAACTGGAAACCACCGGCTACGGCGAGTTTACGGCCGCCAACGGCGAGGCGAACCTCTCCTAGCGGTTACGGATCTTTGGTGGCGGTCGCTTCATCGATGGCCTGCGCCAGGGTGTTCCAGGACAGCGTGGCGCATTTGATCCGGACCGGGAACTTCACCACGCCCCGCAGGGCCTCAAGGTCGCCCAGTTTTACGTCGGCATCGGGGGGCGCATCGGTGTGTTCGTCGCCGCCCACGTGGATCGACATCATGGCCTTGAAGGCATTGGTGAGGCGGAGGACTTCATCGAAGGTCTTGTCCTTGACCGCCGCCGACATCATCGATGCCGAGGACTGACTAATCGAGCAGCCCTGGCCGCCAATGCGGATGTCTTCCACGATGCCATTGGCAACGGTGAGGAAGATCACGATCTCGTCGCCGCACAGCGGATTGAAGCCCTCTACCCGGGTGGCCGGGGGTGCGGGTAGCTCGCCACGGTTCCGGGGCGAGCGGTAGTGATCGAGGATGATTTCTCGGTAGAGGTCTTCAAGGCCGGGCATCTCGTTGGTGATCCTAACGGGGTGGGCCCGAGAAGGAGAAGAACTCGGCGGCCGCCGCGATGGCATCGGCTAGGGCATCCACGTCGGCTTCGTCGTTGTAGACGTAAAGCGATGCCCGCGCCGTGGCCGCGACGCCGAGCACCCGCATCAGTGGCTTGGCGCAGTGGTGACCCGCCCGCACACACACCCCGTGTTGATCGAACACTTGGGTGAGGTCGTGGGGATGGAGATCCTTGAAGGTGAACGACATGACCCCGCCCCGCTCGGACTCGTCGGCGGGGCCGTGCACGCAAATGTCGTCACCGAAGCGTTCCGCGAGAGTGCGCAGGGCATACCCGGTGAGGCTCACCTCGTGCTCGCGCACCGCGTCCATGCCGAGGCCTTCGAGGTAATCCACCGCCGCCCCGAGCCCTACGGCCTCGGCAATCGGAGGGGTGCCCGCCTCAAACTTCCAGGGAATCTCGTTGGTGGTAAAGCCCTCCTTGGTGACGTTGAGGATCATCTCTCCACCGCTGAGAAACGGGGGGGTGGCCTCGAGAATTTCCGATGTGCCCCACAGCACCCCGATGCCGGTGGGGCCGAGCATCTTGTGGCCGGTAAAGGCCACGAAGTCTGCACCCCAGGCGGCCACGTTCGTGGCGGCGTGGGGGACGTGCTGGGAAGCATCCACCACCGCGATGGCCCCGGCGTGGTGCGCGGCGTCCACGAGACGACGGACGGGGAGCATGGTGCCCAGCACGTTGGAGGTGGCAGCAAAAGATACGACCTTGGCTCCGGCGACGATCTGATCCAGATCGGTGAGGTCTAGGTGGCCATCGGCGGTGATGGGGAGCCAGCGCAACTCAATACCCAATTCGTCGTGCAGTTGGTGCCAGGGCACGATGTTGGCGTGGTGTTCGAGTTCGGTGAGAACCACCACGTCGCCCGCCCGAAGATGGGCGCGACCCCAGGCCTTGGCCACCAGGTTGAGCGACTCGGTGGCGTTTTTGGTGAACACCACCTCCCGGCTCGCCGGGGCCCCGATAAAACGTGCCACCTTGGCCCGGGCCCCTTCCAAAGCGTTGGTGGCCTCCTCGGCGATGAGGTAGGTGCCGCGGTGCACGTTGGCATTCGAGTTGGCGTAATAGTGGGCCATCGCATCGAGGACGGCGCGGGGCTTTTGGCTGGTGTTGGCGGAGTCGAGGTAGATGAGGCGACCGCCATGCACCTCCCGGTCGAGGATGGGGAAGTCGGCCTTGACGGCGGCGACATCGAGGCCGTCGCTCACACCGTGACCCGCCAGGCCTCGTAGCCGTCGTGTTCAAGCCGCTCGGCTAGTTCCATGCCACCTGATTCCACGATGCGGCCGTCCACCAGAATGTGCACAACATCGGGCTCGAGGTGATCGAGGAGGCGTTGGTAGTGCGTGATGGCCACGACGCCGAGGTCGGGGCGGTCGCGCCGTACCTCCTGTACCCCTTGGGCCACCACTTTCAGGGCGTCGATGTCGAGGCCGGAATCGGTTTCATCGAGGATGGCGATCTCGGGTTCCAGGATGGCCATTTGCAGGATTTCGTTGCGCTTCTTCTCACCACCGGAGAAGCCTTCGTTGAGGAAGCGGTCGGCAAAGGACGGGTCCATGTCGAGCCGGGCCATCCACTCCATGATCGACAACCGCAACTCCAGCATCGACAGGTCGATGCCCTTGCGGGCCGAGAGGGCCTGACGCAGGAAGTTGAGGACCGACACCCCTTGCACCTGCTGCGGATACTGGAAGGCGAGGAACATGCCCGCCTTGCCCCGAATCTCGGTGTCCCACTCGGTGATGTCGTCTCCCTTGAACAACACCGTTCCGCCGGTGACCTCGTATTCCGGTGAGGCCATGAGGGTGGAGGCCAGGGTGGATTTCCCCGAGCCATTGGGACCCATGATGGCGTGTACCTCGCCGGGTAGCACGGTGAGGTCGATGCCCTGCAGGATCTCGGCGGCCTCTGCGGCACCGGCGGGGCGGGCGTGGAGGTCACGGATTTCAAACAGGGGGACGGCAGTGGGCATGGTCTTGAGTGTATTAGCACTATCGCCATAGTGGAAAAGCCTCAGGGATTATTTTTGGTACCGGGGGCGGGCGGGGGTGCATCCCGGAGGTCTTCCTTCCAGGCCCGGAAGCGATCGTGGCGGATCCCCGACGGGCCCACCCCGTGATCGTGCCCGTCGGGGGTGAGGGTGAAGGTCCATTGGTCGGCCAGATGACTGGCGCGGGCCGCCCAGTATCGGGCGTCGGCATGGCGGGCCGGGCCCGCCCGCCAGAGCAGCCAGGGGCCGATGCGACGTTTGTAGCGGGCGATCGGCTGGTGCGGCAGGTCCTCGCCGAGGCGGAGAAGTTCGGCGGGGGCTTCCACCCAGGCCGTGGCCGGGATGGCTCGGTCGCGGAGGGGCGTGGGGGGAAGTTCGTGGGTATGGCACCGAGTGTGGTCATCGGGCCGCTCGTGATCGGGCAGGGCGGCGCCCATCTACCAGCCCCGGTCGATCCAGGCCTGGAGGTGCGGCCGCTCCGCCCCGATGGTGGTCCGGTCGCCGTGGCCGGGCAGCACGATGGTGTCCTCGGCGAGGGTGAAGAGGCGGCGATCCACCGACTCGATGATGGTGGAGAAGTCGCCGCCCGCAAAAGTGGCATTTCCCGGGCCACCGGGGAAGAGCGTGTCGCCGCTGAAGAGCACGGGGTGCCCTTCGAGCCGGAAACACATCGATCCGGGGGTGTGGCCGGGGGTGGCGATGGTGTGGAGTCGAAGGTGGCCCACCTCGATCACCGACTCGTCCTCGAGCACTTCGTCATACGACGGGAGCATCGCGGCATCTGCCGCCGTGACTCCCACGGAGTATCCGGCGTCTCGCAGCGCCGGTACCGCCTGGATGTGATCCCAGTGGCCGTGGGTTTCCAGAACCCGCCGTACGCCGAGTTGTTCGCATAGATCCAGCAGTAACTCGTGTTCGTTGGCGGCATCCAGCAGAACCGCCTCGCCGGTCTGGGTGCAGCGGAGCACTAAGACATTGTTATCCACCGGGCCCACCACCACTTGGTGGATCTCCACCCCGGTGGTGTGGAAGATCAGGGTGTCTCTCATAGCTTCAGGCTAGGGGGCTGAGCACCTCAAAGCCGAGGGCATCGGCGGCGGGGATCTGCTGGGGGTCGAAGGTCAGGAAGCGCACCGGGGTTGGAAGGCGATCGGCGGCGGCGAGGTGGATGGCATCCACCAGGGGCACGCCGTAGGTGGCGCCGATCTCCACCGCCCGGGCCAAGCCGCGATCATCGAGGGGAACCACCCAGAAGGCATCCCATTCCCGGCGCAGGGTGCGCCACAACTCCGCCTGTTGGCGCCCGGATACCGCGGCCCGGTGCAGCACCAGTTGCGCTTCGGTGCGCACGAGGGCCGAGGCGCACCACGCGTCGTCGCCGTCCATGGTCTCCATCACGATCCGCCGGTGGCGGTCCTGGAGGTAGCGCCGCACCAACGCCGAGGTATCCACGTACAGGCTCATCCGCCTCGCACCTCGCGCAACACCCGTTCGAGGCGCACATCCACCGCCGTGTCCACCGGGCGGGGAGGGGCGGGGCGGTGGGGGGAATGGGGTGCGTCCATCAGGCCGGCGGCGGCGAGGTCAGGGAGCGACGGTGCCCCATTGGCTTCGATGGGGCCGAGCTGCGCCACCGGGCGGCCATCGAGGGTGATGATGACCCGTTCACCGGCCCCGGCTTGGCGCACCGTGGCGGCCAGGTTGGCCCGCAGTTCCCGGGCTCCGATGTGATCCATGACCGTAGTGTACGCATGTGTACGCAATGCGGTTGGACCACGAGCGGACGTACGCGGTAGACCCTGACCCATGAACTTCGCCTTTTCCGAGGAGCAAGAAGAGCTCCGCCGTATCACCCGCCAGTTCTTGGAGAGCAAGTCTCCCGAGGCCGAGGTCCGTCGTTTGATGGATACCGACGAGGGCTATGACGCCGCCGTGTGGGGTCAGATGGCCAACGAGTTGGGCCTGCAGAGCATGATCATTCCCGAGGAGTTCGGCGGCCAGGGCTTCACCTTTGTGGAACTCACCGTGGTGCTCGAGGAGATGGGGCGGGCTCTGTTGTGCGCCCCCTACTTCTCTTCCTGCGTGCTGGCCACCAGTGCCCTGCTGCACTCGGGTGATGACGCCGCCAAGAAGGAGTACCTCCCGGGCATCGCGTCGGGCGAGACAATCGCCACGCTGGCCTTCACCGAGGCCAACGGCCGATGGGACGAGGCCGGCGTCACCGCCACCGCCGCCCCTGCGGGCCAGGGGTACGCCATTACCGGTTCCAAGATGTTTGTGCTCGACGGGGCCCAGGCCAGTTTGTTGATCGTGGCCGCCCGGACCGCCGCGGGGGTGTCCCTCTTCGCCGTGGACCCTTCCGCCGCCGGTGTCACCCGCACAAACCTCGCCACCATGGACCAGACCCGCAAGCAAGCCAAGATCGACTTCGTGGACACCCCCGGTACCCTCATCGGCTCCGATGGAGCCGGGTGGGTCACCCTTGATCGAGTGCTCGATCTGGCCGCCGTAGCTCTGGCGGCCGAGCAGGTGGGTGGAGCCCAGAAGGTACTCGAGACCGCCGTGCAGTACGCCAAGGATCGCGTGCAGTTCGGCCGTCCGATCGGGTCGTTTCAGGCCATCAAGCACAAGTGCGCCGACATGCTTCTGGAGGTCGAGTCGGCCAAGTCCGCCGCCTACTACGCCGCTTGGTGCGCCGCCGAGCTGAACGACGAACTTCCGTCGGTGGCAAGCCTGGCCAAGGCGTACTGCTCCGAGGCCTACTTCCACGCAGCGGCGGAGAACATCCAGATCCACGGTGGCATTGGATTCACCTGGGAGCATCCGGCCCACCTCTACTTCAAGCGAGCCAAGAGTTCCGAGCTCCTCTTTGGTGATCCCACCTATCACCGTGAGCTTCTTGCTCAGCGCATCGGGATCTAAGCGCCTCGAGAGCGGCGGAGCTTGTCCGACGAGCTCTCCTGCGCTCTAGCCTCGCCCGATGGGTTGGGTCTTTGTCGGAGTCGCTGGCGTGCTCGTGTTTGTGATCGCGGCCTTGCTGGTGGGATCGGAGACGTTCCGGCTGGGCCATGAAACGCCCTCGGCCATCCTCGATGTAGATGAGGCCGTGCGGGCGGTGGGCGATCGGCTCCCTGTCGAGGTCCAAGCCCGCGTGAGCTACGCGGAGGTGCGCCGGGCGATCCTCGCCGCTCTGGACCACCTCGCGGCCAACGGTCTCAGCGCCGCCCCCGGGCGCGATGTGCGGGTGATCGGCGAGCGGCCGGAGGTGGTCGTGGCCGACGATGAGACCGTGGCATCGGTGTTGGGCGCCCTGGAGCAAGACGGGTTGGAGATCAGCGACTCCGACGCCTACGTCATCATCGCGGGGCTGCTCGACCATCTCGGGCGCATCGGGGCCCTGGGTCCGCCGGCCGAATGAAAAATGGTCGTCGCAACCGGCCGATGACGTGGTTGACTGGGGCTACCAGAGAGAGGAGGTGGTCCGTCCAATGAACGACTGTTCTTGCGGGACCCTGGAGGTGGCTGGCCGCTAGCGCGGCTTGCTGGACCAGCTGGCGAAACCAAGCCAGCCGCCGCCGGAGACGCGTTGGGAACGTGGTCCCACCCCTCAGCCCGTCAGGGTGATGCCCTCCGGTTCTTCCCAGTACAAACGGAAACGGGGATCGTGTCGACAGTGTCGATGCGATCCCCGATCCGCGTCTCCCGATAGGTTGCAGGGATGGATCGTCCGACCCGTTTCGAGCACACCCGTTGGCTCGGAGATAAGCGCACCCAAACCGTCTACGACCTCGATACCTTCGACCGACCTGAGGTGATCGACGAACTGATGGCCGCCGAAACCTTCCTGGCCTTCGGGCCCGACACGCTCGCCGAGGCGCGCAACCGCGGCTATCGGGCTGCGTCGCCCTACGGCGAACCCGACTGAGCGCGTTGGAGTATCGCTTCCCCTCACACGGGCAGCTTCTCGCCGCCCACTTGGCCCGTCCGCCGATGCGGGCTGATGTGACCCAGAGCCCGGCCCTGGTGCTCGTCCACGGCTACCCCAGCGACGTCACCGAAGCCTCGATGGTGGCGGCGGCGCTGCCGGAGTTGGCGGATCGTATTGCCGCCGAGTTGGGCTGGGTGGTCATGGTGGTGGCACTGCGCGGCTGTGGCGAGTCCGCAGGAAGTTTCTCACTGGGCGGCTGGCTCGAGGACATCGGCGCCGCGGCCGCCCACCTGCGGAGCGATGCCAGCGTGAGCGGGGTGTGGATCGCAGGATTTGGCACCGGTGGGGCGCTGGCTATTTGTGCCACCGCCCAAGATCCCGAGGTGCAGGGTGCAGCCACCCTCGGAGCACCAGCCGACTTTGATGATTGGGCATCGCATCCGGGCCGCTTACTGGAGCACGCTCGGGAGGTGGGCATGGTGCGCGATGCCACCTTCCCGACCGACATGGCGGCATGGGCCGGACAGTTGCGGGAGTTGCGGGCGGTGGCCTTTGCCCCCGCTATCGCGCCCCGGGCCTTGCTGGTGATCCACGGCAGCGAAGACGACCTCGTGCCGGTATTCGACGCTCGGGTTCTGGCGGAAACTTCCGGGGTGGGGGAGTTGCGCATCATGAACGGTGCTGGTCATCGCCTCCGCCACGACCCCCGGGCGGTAGCGGTCCTGCTGGGATGGCTCGATCGCCAACGGCACCGTCTCGACTGACGGGGTGATGAGCGGGCGGGGAGCCTCAGCCGTCCTTGCCCTTGCCCTGGGCTTTCATCATCTTCTTGAAGGCCCGTACCTCCACCAGCGCGTCGGGCGAGTCGACGTCGGCGATGGATCGGTGCGTGGCATCCGAGAACGGCTGGGCGGGCCCCTCCCAGCCTGGCGGAGTGATCCCGAATCGCTTGGCCAGCAGGGCCTGGAAGATCTTGGCCTTCTCGCCGCCAAAACCCGGAAGGGCGCGCAGTCGGTCAAAAAGTTCCTCGCCGGTGGACACTCCGGTCCAGATCGCCTCGGCCTTGCCGTCGTAGTGATCCACGAGGTTCTGGCATAACTGCTGGGTTCGCTTGGCCATGGAGGACGGGTAGCGGTGCAGGGCGGGCGGGCCCGTGAAGTGCCTCTCGAGTTCCTCCAGCGGCACCTCAGCAATGTGGGCGGCATCAAGGGGGACGCCCAAACGCTGTTGGAGCCTCAGCGGCGAGGCGAACGCCCACTCCATCGGCACCTGCTGGTCGAGCAACATGCCACAAAGCAGAGCAAGCGGGTTCTCGGTCAGGAGGGTGTCTGCTTCGGGGTTGCCCGTGAAGGGGGTCTTGATATGGGTCACCGGG